>DASRMA010000129.1:0-5147 GCA_035648155.1 Desulfosporosinus sp. | reverse complement strand
CGCAGATACTCGTTATAATCACAGTCGAGTCCCTCTTTAGCCAATACCTCGGTTAATTTTTTCAGATCTGGCGGACATCCCCAAAGTGGTATGGCCTTTTTTATATTAGCATTGTTCTTATTTGAGTGACAGGCGCACTTGCCAAAGAGTATGGAATTATCAAACCCAGTAGAAGCCACCTGTTGCTTGCCGCTTACTACCTCAACATTCGGGAAAGGGTCCCCTTTAAAAGCGGAAGAGAGAAGGATCAACAGTGGGTTAAATTGTACCGAACAGCCCGTGCACAAGCTACTGTCATACTTGCGAATCGCAAGCCCGGTGATACCACGCTTTTCAAAACCGGCTGGACCTGTATTGTCCTCTGACCACTCAAAATCATGTTCTACATATTTCTGATGATCTACAATACTTTCCCCTTTTACTTCGTAATCTTCTATTTCCAAGCTATACCCGTGATCTTTGGCATAATTAGTCAGATGATCCACCTCTTTTGCTGGATAACCTAGTATGGCAGCCCCCACTAGGTCACAGGCAAATGGATCACGAGACGCTATCAACAAATCCTTTCTAAAAGCCTTTCCAGTGGGACCAGGGCCTTTTTCCAAGGTATAAAGACCATCAATGATGGTCAAAGCCACTGGTAGCTTTTCAATGATGCGAGGAAATGATAGGCTAAGTTCTCCGTCACCCACGCCGTGACAAAACTGTTTAGATTTTTTGCTGAGGCATCCTTTAAGGTTTTTAATACCTAGAGACACTTTTGCTTGATTATGGGTTTTTAATACAGGAACGTTAATAATCTTGTCTGCTTCCAGAGCTTGTTTGGCTAGATCTAGTACAAATCCGTCCCCATAATCAGTTGGTACAAACTCTCCCTGGTTAAAGTCCACCAATTTGACTCCATATCGCTCCTGCAATTTTTTATATCCCAAAGCTTCATAAACAACATCGCCTTGAGGTTTTAACTTCGGAAGGGAGCCTTCGCCAATGGTTAAATTTCTGAAGCCATGTTCGACCAAGATGCGAACTAGGGCACCGATCACAGCACTTGTGGTAACTACACCATACGGAGGAAATGGCAGGTCAAAATCCCAACTGACAATGTTTGGTTTAATCAGGATTCTGTCATTAGTATTTAACCCTCCTAGCCCATCACTTAATCTCAAACTCTCCTGAAGAGACTTGTAAACATCGGTTACTTTCACGATTGATACGCATGCTTTTGCCATTAAGATTTCCCTCATTTCTATGTAATGGTAGAATAATCCCATTCTTCATTTAGATCCCTGTAGGCAAAGGATTATTTTCAGAAGTATGAATTTTCGGAATAATACGAGCGCAATTATCCCTTGAAAATCTTCGACCGGTTTCCAATTTTCAATATTCAGAGAATCTATCCACTACTTCTATTGCAAAAGTTGTGCCAACTGTACATAAAACAAAAAGCCCTCCGAGCTAGCAAACCAGCCTTCAGAGGGTTATATAGTTGTATAAAATTGATACAAAACTGAGTTCTATTATCTATCTTCCAGTATACAAAACACACAACTAAAACTCACCAGTAATTTCTCTATTTGGTGTTAGCTTCAATTTGACAGTTGGTCCTACCCCTCTATACCATATCTGCGCAGCTTATCATAAAATGCTCGTCTTGAAATTCCCAATGCCTTCATAGCGGTTGTTCGGTTATTATAAGTGGCCAAGGCCGACAAAATCAGTTCCTTTTCGATCTTGCCTACGATCTCCTTTACATTGAAGGGATTATCCTCATTACTCTGCCTGTCTTCATAGATAGGAATTATGTGCGCAGGCAAGTGATGAACTTCAATGGACCCGTTGCTACACACTATGCTCGCATGTTCTATGACATTTTGCAGTTCCCGGATGTTACCTGGCCAGTCATAAGCCTGGAGAAGTCTCACTACTTGGGGAGATAACGTCAGCTCATGGCCCACTTCTCGCGCGAACTTATCTTGGAATGTTTTAGCCAATGCCAATAGATCGTCTTTGCGCTCGCGTAACGGAGTGAGTTGAAGAGGAACTATATTCAAGCGATAGTATAAGTCCTGCCGAAACGTCTCTTTTTCGATCATATCTTTCAAATCTCGGTTTGTGGCTGCGATGACTCGGATATCCACCTTTACTGTCTTAGTTCCTCCTACCCGTTCAAATTCCTTTTCTTGCAAGACACGCAATAATTTTGCTTGCATAGTTAGGCTCATATCCCCTATTTCATCTAGGAAAATCGTACCACTATGTGCCAGTTCAAACTTACCAAGCTTGCCTCCTTTTTTAGCCCCTGTAAAAGCTCCCTCTTCGTACCCAAACAATTCACTTTCCAGCAAAGCCTCCGGAATTGCAGCACAGTTCACCTTGATCATCGGTTTATCCTGGCGCCGGCTACAATTATGGACCGCCCGGGCTAATACTTCTTTGCCGACACCACTTTCACCAAGAATCAATACAGTACTGTCTGTACGCGCAACTTTAGCTGCTAATATTAACGTTTCCTTCAGACGACTATTTTGCCCCACATATTCCTTGAAGGAAAGGGGCAGATGTTCCCACTGCTCTAACTGCTCTTTCAAATAATCCGCAACACCTTTTGATTGCTCTAACTCACGATTTAATTGGACTACTTCTGTTATATTTTTGAAAATCGAAACGGCTCCAATAATATTTTTACCATCATATAAAGGGAACGAACTTCCAACCACATTAATATTGAGAGAATCCAAGTAATCTTCACCGTTATTACTAACCTTCCCCGTGTGTAGTGCAGTGATTGTCTTGGAGTCAGGTTCGATTGAGTCCAGCCTACGACCCAACACTTTTGCTACTGGAACTCCTAATATCTTTGCATAAGCCTCGTTAGCATAAACAATTGTTGTATCCAAATCGATAACAAGTACTACGTCATTAATGTTATTCAGAATTTCGAATAAGAGTTTACGATCCCATTGAGGAATAATACTGGTTGTCACAGCATGGGCTCCTACACTCATTTTCATCCCCCGCTTTTATTGTATCTTTTATAAACATTATATAGGAGTTATCCCGTATAAGTAAAGGTTGTATAAGGTATATTCAAAAAATTTAAGCAATATGCGATTTGTCTTTCCAGTGATTCGTCCAGCTCTACAATATCTAAGAATCGGTCAACTATCATCTCACTATTAATCACTAAGTCTTTTAGGCTGTACCAGCGATCGATTGTCCCAAGGCATTTGGCCAATTCCAAGTTGCAACCAGCCCCCGTCTTTAAGTCTATACCCTCCATGGATTGGCATTTCTTCATTAATCTCTAGGATAATGAGAATTTTGTTTAAAGGAAAACCCTCTGTGGACAGTTAAATCTAGTCCCGCAGAGAGTTATTATACAATTGATGAAGTTAGTACAACCCG
Source organism: Desulfosporosinus sp. (assembly GCA_035648155.1). Taxonomy (GTDB): domain Bacteria; phylum Bacillota; class Desulfitobacteriia; order Desulfitobacteriales; family Desulfitobacteriaceae; genus Desulfosporosinus. The sequence goes on along the minus strand of DASRMA010000129.1, from coordinate 1,742 downwards.
GTGCTCCTTCAATAAATTTCAGTATATAATCGATACGACCACCAAGGCTCAAAAAGAGCACTCACTTTAATGTCTATTCAAGTGAGTGCCCATATTTAGTAAGCTATCCCTTTTCGGCGAATCATCTGTGAATATTAAAACTCACCCTTTATACATCGTGGGTAGAAGCAGAAGCGGGGGCACCAGCAATCTTGGCCAACAGCTTGGTGATACCATAAATACCGACAATAAAGATCGCCCCACCTATCAGTTCAATGCCTATCCACTGGTAAACATTTGTGACTGGGACGGTTGCTGCAATAGCTTTGTCTGTCGCAGCTTTCATTGCGGCTATCGCAGCGGGATTAGCCCCAGCAGCAACAACTCCGTTCGCGTATCCTGCAACTGTTTTTGCTGCTACAGCAGCAGCAGTATTTCCACCTGCAACCGCTGCGGCTACAGTAAAACACATAAAAGCATAGTTGTTGAAGACCCAAGGTATGACATCTTTTAAGAAAACGATTAATGCAACGAACAAGGCTACATAGATTAACTTCGATATAAACATAGCCTCTACGGTATGAGGGTCAGTGTATTTTGCCATATCTCCTCCTAAGAGAGGAACAGTCATACCAAACCAATACACTATTAATACTAAATTGAATATTCCAAAAGCGCTTCCCAATAATATTGCGGGTGCTTCTTTGATGTTCATATGGGCCATAAAGAAAAAGATCATGATTAAGAAAGCAGGCCAAATAGCCAGATGCAGGGGCTCTAAAATGTATTCACCTGCCATGATAAGAACTAGTAATAAAGCTAAAAAAATAACGTTCAGTTTATTGAAAACACTCGATATAGTTGCCATTTGTTCATCCTCCTCATTAATATTTATTAAGTTACCAGGATAGAATATTATCTATGCCTCCTTTCCACTCTCGACCAACCGCCTCCCACAACTATAGATGTGAGATTTAATAGTCCACGATTAAACTTATGCAATTTATATGCCAAAATAATCATAATATTCTAATTTTGGTGCGTATTGCAATTTATACTGCCCTATCTTCGCTTCAATTAAGTATCTGGTTCGTGTATCATGTGATACTAAGACCTTGTCAGTAGTGGATTTTCTCTTTTATCCGGTCGAGGTCGGAGATAATACGCGTCACCGAAACAGCGATACTCAAACTAAGAATCCAAGACTACGAAAGCATTATTAATCTCTACAATATCAACATAATACTAACTTCATTTAAAATAAGAAATTTATTGTATTAAATGTATACATATTGCATCTGAAGTGTATACATTTAATATCATTGACATGTAATATTACCATTAGGATAACAATTGCTACAAATTAACCGTTTTAAGTCATTCAAAACAGGAAATACAACCTTCTGATTAGCATGATTCGGATTAAATGGGACAATTAATCCTGCATTTCGCAAAATAAAATTGACTAAATGTAAAATTCTAACATTATAGCATTAATACCTAACATATAGCCATTGAAGGCATAGATATTTCCATTTATAGTTATAATGATTTTTTTGGAAATCTTATTTTTCAATGTAAGTAAATAACATTATTATATATATTGTATCAATTGTTTTATATATACTTGACAGTCAAAAGTTCTACGATAAAAATCGCCCATAAAAATCCACACTATATCGGTAAACACAGTTAAACAGTCTTGAAAGAATCCCGTAATTTTTAAAAGAGTACAAGGGAACCGAGAACTCGAACATTTTTGG
>DASRMA010000128.1:0-18715 GCA_035648155.1 Desulfosporosinus sp. | reverse complement strand
CACAGAATTGACAAATAAAAGCATGGATGATACCACTGCTAATATGAATAATATTGAATCCATATTTCTCACCCCTTATTCTCAACATTTAGTCTACCTTGACCAAACGGGCCACAAACTTATTAGTGAACATTTTCCTACGAATGCGCCACACTGAAAATTATACCACATAGAACAACTACCCATTAGGCTAATAATCACAAGCATTCTTAACTTCCAATTATTAGCCTAATGGGTATAAGAAGAATGCGACTATCTAAATGGACGCATTACAACTTTATCCCAGTTCCTATGTAATGACTGTAAACGCCTTTATAAAAAAAGCACTGGCCTATTGTTTGTATTGCACTAACTAGATGAGGGCTTGCAGGGTTTCCACCTCCTAAATCACACAACATCATCTGGCGCACTCTGCACCGGAATCATATATGTTTTGAGGATATTTGGGCCCAAAACTGAAAAAAGAGGCTGAAGCACTTTGCTCCAACCTCCTTTCTTATTAACTCTTACTTCTTAATCAGCTCTAACACAACAGGTATACTGGCTTCAACTTTTTCCCCTTTAGCCACTTTCAGGGCTGTCTCTAACGCAGTTTTACCAATCAATCCAGGTTTTTGAGCAACTGTAGCCGCCATCTTCCCGTCTTTAACTGATTTCACAGCGTCATCAGTAGCATCAAAACCAACCACCATGATGTTAGTCTTACCCGATGCTTGAATAGCAGTTAGAGCTCCTAAAGCCATCTCATCATTGTGTGCGAACACAGCTTGGATGTCTTTGTTTCCTTGAAGAATATTTTCCATAACTGATAAACCTTTGGCTCGATCGAAATCGGCCGGTTGAGAAGCTACAACTTTCACTCCATCTTTACCATCGACGATATTATGGAAACCCTTTCCTCGATCACGTGCTGCCGATGTTCCCGCAATCCCTTGTAACTCCACCAGGTTTCCTTTGTTACCCAAGGTTTTCATAATATATTCCGCCGCCATACTGCCGCCTTTGACATTATCTGAGGCAATATGAGAAACCACAGTCCCTCCATTGGAAGCCCTGTCAACCGTGATGACCGGAATTTTGGCTTTGTTAGCTGCTTGCACGGCTGTAACGACCGCTGCGCTATCTGTTGGGTTGATAAGAAGGACACTGACTTTTTTCTGAATCAAATCCTCAATATCACTGAGTTGTTTGGCAGTTTTATCGCCTGCATCCACAACCAGGAGATCTGCGCCTGCATCTTTAGCCGCTTTTTCAGCGCCTTCTTTGAGAGTTACAAAGAAGGGGTTGTTCAAAGTTGAGATTGAAAAACCAATGGTTACTTTATCAGTAGATTTAACAGTGTCTTTGGTTTCTAACTTAGATTGAGTCGTTCCACAACCAATGAGACTTATGGACATGAGAACTACGAGAATCATCATCCAGATACTATTTTTTCTTTTCATTTTTTTACTTCCTTTCAATTTTAGGTGGCTTAGCCTCCATGTGTCCAAAGATAAGTACCAATCATAGTGAACTCGTTCAACTAAAGATTAAATCAAGAACTGTTTCTAACCCTTGGCATCCTCCCTCTCTAAAATAACGTATATATCCACAACTGATGAACTTGACGTTCATTTAGTTGAAAATAACCAAATTTGCCCATGCTACTCAAACGTGATTCACTTTCCGTTTGACCGATCGAGCAAGACCGCCAGCAAAATAACTCCGCCTTTTACAACCAGTTGGTAAAACGATGAAACATTCATAAGATTTAAGCCATTATCTAAAATCCCGATGATCATCGCTCCAATCAAGGTTCCAACAATCCACCCTTTACCTCCTGACAGACTTGTACCCCCTAATACTACAGCCGCAATCGCATCGAGTTCATAAGACGTCCCTGCTGTTGGTTGAGCGGAATTCAAGCGAGAAGTCAGGATAATCCCGCTTAACGAAGCCATAAATCCGCTCATACTGTAAACAAGAATTTTCACTCTACTAGTATTGATACCAGAAAGGCGCGTTGCTTCTTCGTTTCCCCCCAGAGCGAAAACGTGGCGTCCAAAGGAAGTGAATTTCAAAATGACATAAAGTGCCCCAAACGCAATCAACATCCAAATCACGGGCATTGGTATTTCCAGGAGATATCCCCGTCCGATCATGCCAAAAGCATCAGGAAATCCAGTAATCGGTTTCGCGCCTGTATAAACCAAGGTTAAGCCACGGAAAATCGTCATCGTTGCCAGTGTAGCAATAAAGGGTGCGACTTTTCCTCGCGCAATGACAACCCCGTTTACTGTTCCCATCAAAGTCCCCGACAACACACCTACCCCGATTGCTATCCAGGAGTTTCCTCCTGCTGCCATCGTCCCTGCAGCAAAGGCACTTGAAAGAGCTATGATCGAACCGACAGAGAGGTCGATTCCTCCTGTCAGAATGACAAAAGTCATGCCAAAGGCAATCAAAGCATTAATCGAAACCTGACGGAGAACGTTAAAAATATTGCCCACGGTCAGAAAGTCTGAACTGATGATTGATAATATGACAACAATAAGGCTCAAACCCACAAGGGGTCCCATGCGTTGCAGAATCCCACTTTTCCCTCGCACTTTACCCATGATTTTCCCCTCCTGTAGCAGCAATCATAATTGCTTCCTGTGTTACCTCTTCGCGTGAGAATTCACCAGTGATTCGTCCTTCATGCATGACGAGGATTCGGTCGCTCATCCCGAGGACCTCAGAAAGCTCTGAGGAAATCATAACAATGGCAACCCCCTTTATGACGAGTTGATTCATCAAATCATAGATTTCCCGTTTCGCCCCGATGTCCACACCCCGTGTCGGTTCATCTAGAATTAATAGTTTCGGTTGGGTCGCCAGCCACTTTCCGATCACGACTTTCTGCTGATTTCCCCCACTTAAAGAGCTAACCCATTGTCCCGAATGATGAACTTTCACTCCCAGTTTCTTAATACTATTATCCACAAACTCCTGTTCCAACCGCCGACTGATAAATCCAAAGCGAGACAGGGAGCGTAAATTAGGTAGCGCTAGGTTTTCTCGAACCGAGAGATCAGGGACAAGACCTTCCCCTTTCCGATCCTCCGTAATTAATGCCATACCAGCCTTAATCGCATCAGCTGGTCGATTAATCGTCACTAGTTTACCATTCACGAAGATATTCCCTTGATACTTCCCTACCCCAAACAAAGCCTTGGCCAATTCTGATCGACCTGCTCCCATTAAACCAGCAATTCCCAAAATTTCTCCCGCCCGCACACTCAAGTTGATATCATAGAGTTTTCCTGCTTGGCCTAGCCCTTCCACACGGAGACGTTCTTCCCCAATGTTCGTTTCTACTTTAGGGAAACGTTCTTTGATCTCCCGGCCAACCATCATCTGAACTAACTCGTCCATCGTTGTGACGTTTGTATCGCGAGTCCCGATATACTGCCCATCCCGCAGCACAGTAATTCGATCGCTGATTTGAAAGATCTCTTCCATCCGATGGGAAATGTAGATCATCCCCACCCCTTGTGTCTTCAAAGTCGCAACTAGCTGAAAGAGTTTTTCGATTTCCGGTTTGGTCAAAGCAGCTGTTGGCTCGTCGAGGACCAAAATTTTCGCGTGCATGGAAAGCGCTCTAGCAATTTCCACCATTTGCTGCTGTCCTACAGAAAGTTCCCCCACTAGACAATCAGGGTTCAAGTCCATCCCAAGTTTCTGTAAATAGTTCTTCGCTTCTGAACGCATTCTGGTCCTGTTAACAAATCCCGTCCGGCCCCATTTAAACTCACGTCCTAAAAACATGTTTTCTTGGATGGATAAATCGGGAATCATATTAAGTTCCTGATGGATGATCGCCACTCCCAAAGCTTGCGCTGCTTTAGGCGAAAAAGCCACAGATTCGGTTCCTCGGATCTGGATAGAGCCTGCATCTTTACTATATATCCCACACAGAATTTTCATCAGGGTTGATTTGCCGGCCCCATTTTCTCCCATCAAGGCATGGACTTCCCCTTGGCGGAGCGAAAAATGAACATCCTCTAATACCTTAACTCCACTGAAGCTCTTGTTGATGCCCTCCATCGTCAAGAGATCGGTCATACCTCAATCCCTCCTTTAAATTATTTAGAATACTACACCCGCCTGAAGCACAACATTGGCATAGGAGGTAAACTCGCCCGTACGAATCACAGCCTTGGCATGATGAGTTAGGGCTTTCAACTCCTCATGGGTTATGACCTTAATCTTAACAGTGGGAAGAACTGCTATTAGTTCTTTCTTCTTGTCAGCGCTAGCCGATCCCATTTCCTGCGCCACATAAGCATTCTCCACACACATTTCCTGAAGAACAGTCTCGACCGTCTCAACGAACGATGGAACTCCTTTTCTCAATGCCAAATCAATTCTCTTGACATGAGAAGGAATCGGTAACCCTGCATCCGCTATGACGATCATATCCATATGCCCAAGCTCGCTAATCACTCGGGAAATTTCACTGTTTATAATACCAATTTTCTTCAATCGTTACGCCTCCTTAAAATACTCTTCTACCTCCACTAACGTTGGCATTCCGCCTTGAGCTCCAAATTTTGTTACGGCAAGGGCCGAAACCTGAACGGCAAATTTCGCAGCTTCCCGAATGGATTTCTTATGAGCAAGCGCATAGGCTAATCCAGCATTAAAGGCATCTCCAGCCCCCGTAGTATCTACGACGGGGACCTTGTGACTCGGGACTATAACCAAGCTACCCCCTTTTTCCATCAGTGCCACTCCTTCAGCGCCCAAAGTCGTGATACAACAGGAAACTCCGACCTCCAGTAATCGCTCAATTCCTTTAGCAATCGTAGACTCTTCGGACATTCTTGTTAACAAGGCAAGTTCTGAACGATTGGGGGTAATATAATCCACTTTGCTGAGTAGATCATCTGTTAGATTTTGGGCTGGGGCTGGATTAAGCATCACAGGCTTCCCATGTTTTCGAGCCAGCTTGATCGCATGCTCCACTGTCACCAGTGGAATCTCTAATTGCAGGAGCAAAAGATCCGCATCGGCGATTTTATCCTCATGCCGGTCCAAATCTTCAGGCAAACACTGGGCATTCGCTCCTGGTACGACCACAATACTGTTATCCCCTTCGGCTAGGAGAATCGAGGCAACACCTGTAGCATCTGAATCCATCACCTTAACGGTTGAAGTATTTACGCCCTCTTTCTGTAAGGCCTTCATGAGTACCACTCCAAAAGCATCTGACCCAACCGTTCCAATCATAGTGGTCTGAGCGCCTAAACGAGCCAATCCAACCGCCTGATTTGCACCTTTACCACCGGGTATAAAATGAATTTCTTCCCCCATCACAGTTTCCCCACGCTTAGGAGCACGCGCAGCTTTGACGACCAAGTCCATATTCAAACTACCAATGACGACAATCTTGGGTCGCAGATTCATTCAGTTCTCCTCCTTTTGGGTTGATTTTCTGGGGATCAACGTGACGTCCAGTTCTATGAGCGTATTCTCACGGATCCCGCTCTCGATCTCGTCAATCAACATCTGGGTAGCTAATCTTCCCATTTCATAAATTGGCTGGGCTACTGTCGTCAATTCCGGTTCGGTAATCTCGGTTAAGCCTATCCCATCAAATCCACAGACTTTGACCTGTTCTGGAACCAGTATTCTCCGTTCACGTAAGGCCTTGAGAGCCCCTATTGCCATAAGATCATTTCCGGCAAAAATCCCATCGAGATCAGGATGACAGGCAAGAAGCCGGCCCACAGCTTTGCGTCCGCTCTCAATATCAAAAGTTCCAGGCACCATCAAACTGGGCGAATACCCTTCTAATCCTCCCGCGACTTCCTTATACCCTAGCATGCGCTCTCGAGCTGTAATAAATTCCTGTGGTCCGTAAATATGAGCGACTCTCTGACAGCCCTGCTCAATTAAATGCTGAACGGCTATTTTTGCCCCTACACGGTTATTTGAACGTATAACTGCACAGGCTGCAGTGTCTAGCCCTCTATCCAACAATACAATCGGGATTCCATCGTTTCTCAACGCTTGAACATCCTCTTCACGAATTGTATTCGAAGCTATGATGAAACCATCCACATACTTTTGCTTAAGCACCTTGATGTAAGAACTTTCTTTTAACCCTAGATCATCTGAGTTGCCCAAAATAACCGTCAAACCTTTCTTATGGGCAACATCTTCAACACCGCGGGCTAACGCCGGAAAAAAAGGATTCAATATATCTGGCAAAATTAAAGCAATAATCCCCATCTTCTTGCCCGCCAAGCCTCGAGCTACAGCATTTGGCTCGTACTGGAGCTGCTCAATAGCCTTCAGAACTTGTCCCGCTGTCTCAGTATTCACAGAATCCTTCTGGTTAATCACTCTGGAGACTGTAGCCACAGAAACCCCCGCTAAACGAGCAACATCTCTAATTGTAGTCAATCGACATCACCCTCCATCTGCTTTACTGTAAGCGGTTACATACTTCATATGTGGTAGTACAATGTGATCCAATTCCGACAAATATAGCGAATATGTTGATAATAGTTCAAAAAAACGCCGTTTTTCTTCATAGTTATTTTATTGTTGGCTTTCCTGTAAGTACTCAAAAATGTAAACGGTTACATTGACTTATATTAAGTTTAGCGTTTTCAGAATGCACTGTCAATCCCTATTCAGGTTATTACGTTGCACAAATGTGGTGAATTAAAGTACCTCAGGGATAAGAACACTAGCAGTGTATTGAATTCTTGTTACTACTCAGGAATTCACAAACCCTCAAACTCTGTGCTACCGTAGTATCATAGCCACTTTTGAATTACTTCTAATCACAAAATCAGTATCACAAATAAGAGGATACCTCTCGGCATCCCCTCCAAATTCACCTGGATAGGATCATCCTATGTCTCTGACATTAAAGGGTTTCCACTGAATGCATTTACCAACGACTCCATAACTTTCTGACCATTCTTCCTGGCCGTTGATATGTAGCTACGTATCCGGCAAAATATGTTGGCTCCTTATTTTCCCCTGAAACAGCCTGATATCTTTTACCGGAGGTTCTGCATTCTAAGATCCCTTTCCGCAAGGTTATTATCGAAGGGAACTTCAAAATCGTACATGAATTGTCTCAGTCAACGCTTTCTTAACTAAATCACTCACTTCCCAGGGAAGTGATGCAATATAAGCACCTGCCGCCTTCAAGGCAATGATCTTTCTGTCATAGGTCCCTTTGCCACGTTCAATGATGGCTCCGGCATGACCCATTCTCTTACCAGGAGGAGCACTTTTACCAGCTAAGAAAGCGATCACTGGTTTACTCATTGTTTTAATGAAAATTGACGCTTCTTCTTCGGCATTACCACCGATTTCTCCCACCAAAACTACTGCTTTTGTTTCTGGATCTGCTTCGAATTGTGCCAATACCTCAATGAAGGATAAACCGACGATTCGATCTCCACCTAACCCAACTACCGTCGACTGACCAATCCCCGCATTGGTTAACTGAGAGACGATTTCATAACTGAGAGTCCCACTCCTCGCTACAACTCCCACTGAACCGGAGATAAAAATACTGTTCGGCATAATTCCTATCTTAGATTTGCCTGGTGAAATCAGCCCAAAGGTGTTTGGCCCAACGATTTGCACGTGTTTCATTTCCGCAAAGGCCATAATTTCCATGGCATCATGTAACGGCACATGCTCTGTAATAATTACGAGGGTTTTAATGCCGCCGTCGATGGCCTCAAACACACAATCTTTAACTTGCTTTGCAGGTACAAAGATCACAGAAGCCTCGGCTTTTTCAGTCATCATGGCTTCTTCCACCGTGTCATAAATTCGCACACCGTGCACAACTTGTCCACCCTTGCCAGGGGAAATTCCGCCGACAATTCTGCTCCCGCTGGCCAGCATTTGAGAAGTATGAAACTGTCCCTGTTTCCCTGTAATACCTTGTACTAAAATTTTTGTGGTCTCATTAATAATAATTGCCATGCTTCTATGCTCCCTTCGCTTTAACGAAGGAGACAACCTTTGCAACTGCTTCGTCAATTTTTCGATAAGTTTCAATATCCTGTTCGCGTAGAAGGGCAATTCCTGCTTCTTCGTTGGTACCCACCAGACGGATTACCATCGGTACTTGAATATCCATGGTCTCTTTCACTTGAATAATAGCCTTGGCTACCTCATCGCAACGGGTAATTCCTCCAAAAATATTAATTAAAAGGGCTTTGGGTTGGGTGGAAAGTAAAATTTCCAGAGCGCTGGCTGTGGCTTGAATGCTGGAACCACCACCCGCATCCATGAAATTACGAGGACTTGAGCCGAATTCGTTAATTAAGTCAAGGGTAGCCATCGTTATACCTGCCCCATTAGCCATCACCCCGATTTCCCCCTCCAATTCCACATAAGAAATTCCCAGCTCAGCGGCTCTTTGCTCGACGGCGGTTTTTTCTTCAACTAGGGGAACATCCTTACCAAACCGAAAGGCCGCTTCGTCGTCAATTGTCATTTTGCCATCAGCGGCAAACTCCTGTGAATCCGCAACGACCAATGGGTTGATCTCGATCAGTTCAGCATCGTACTTCCTGAAAATTTGATAAAGTTTTAACATAATTTCGACGACATGTTTGGCTATCTGACCTTTCAGGCCAAGCTGTCTTGTAATCTCTCTAGCAGCATATGGTTGTAATCCGACGTTAATATCGATTAATCGTTTAACCAGTAGCTCTTCCGCTACTTGCTCAATCTCTACGCCTCCAGCTGCAGAGGCAATTAATAACGGCTTTCGGCGTGCCCCATCATAGGTAATCGCCAAATAGAGTTCTTTTTCAATGCTTAGTTTTTGCTCGACCAAGATTACATCAACTTTAAGTCCCTTAATCTCAGTAGCCAAGAGTTCCCGGGCCTTTTCAGTTGCCTCTTGAGGATTCGATGCAAACTTAATTCCACCAGCCTTACCCCGTCCCCCAGAGAGAACCTGGGATTTAATGGCCACAGGACCAATTTGGGCGACAAAATCCGCTATCTCTTCGGCACTGGTAAACACTTGTCCCTTTGGAACTGGGATCCCGTTATTTCTGAAAATTTCTTTAGCCATGTACTCATACAGTCTCACCTTGATGGCTCCTTTCGCTTATTTTATAGAACGAGTTCACTTACCTTATCGTTATTACAACAATCCCAAATAGAGGTAATACATTCATAAAACGGATATTTTTATGAATGTATTACAATATTTATTAAGAAAAACCTCTCTTAGAGCTGTATCGAAATGTGGGCCAAACCCGACAGTACTTTCTCATCTTTGTGATTATAGGCCTCTAGATCGCATTCTAAGGCGTTTTTCGAGCGCCTTCTAATTAAGCCAGAGCAGCTGATTGTATCACCTGGCCGAACCATTTTTTCAAAGCGCACCTCAATATTACTGAGTCCACCTTCTTTACCGATCCAATCCGTAAGCATTGCAGCCATTTGGGCCATAGTTAGCATACCGTGTACGATGACGCCTCCTAGGCCAGCCTGACGTGCATAATTGTCATCCAAGTGGATTGGATTAAAGTCTCCAGAAGCCTCCGCGTACTGGCGAACCTGTATGTGATTTGGGGTCCATATTCGGATCGGTAGCCTATCTAATACTTGATAATCTAATAATCTTTTCATTCACTTTCCACCTTTGCCGGGGCAATTAATGTAGAACTGCTGGTGAATATCAATTCACCAGCTAAATCATAACCGGACGTCTCAATCACCATGATCGTTACACTTCCCAGCTTGCCTTTCCGTTCATACACATCTTTTATGCGCCGCTTGGAAGTAAGACAGTCCCCCACATAAAGCGGGCGTAGGTAGGTTATTTTTTGTTCACCGTGGATCATGCCGGGAAGAGGTGCTTCAAACCCGGGAATGCTAGCCTGCGACAAAATGCCCACATAGGTCGGGGGCACTAAGTGAGAAAATGGAATTCCTAGCGCCTCTGTAAACCGATGCACTTCCTCGGATCTTATCTTGATTACGACAGATTCACTCTCTTTACCAATTAGTTCTTTCCCAATCATACTCCTCCGCCTTCCTCTTCTTCCACCTTACTCTTCTTCCGCCCCATTCTTCTATGATAAATCTCTTAACGACGATTGGTCAGCATTTACCTGCGTCTAGTAAGTCAAGTTCTCCACCACTGTTGAAATGCCTTGACCTCCACCAATACACATTGTAGCTAGGCCGTATCTTTTTCCAGTACGCTTTAATTCATTCATCAATTTAATTAAAATGATGGCACCAGTGGCCCCTAGTGGATGTCCTAAAGCGATAGCCCCACCGTTCACATTTGTTTTAGCAACATCCAGGCCTAACTCTTTGATAACTGCCAGGGACTGAGCTGCAAATGCCTCGTTAAGCTCTATTAAGTCCATCTGATCCAACGTCAGCCCAGCCATCTTAAGAGCGGCATGAGTGGCCGGCACCGGCCCTATGCCCATAATTTGGGGCGGCACTCCTTTTGCTCCCATCCCGATCACCCGGGCTAACGGTTTCAGACCATAGGCTTTAGCCTTTTCTGGCGTGGTCACAAGCAAAACAGCCGCTGCATCATTGCGACCGCTGGAATTGCCTGCAGTCACTGAACCATCTTTTTTAAAAACTGGTGCTAATTTGGCGAGCTGAGCCATGCTGGTTTCCCGGGGGTGTTCATCGGTATCATAGGTGACAATACCCTTTTTCCCTTGAATTAGATAGGGAACTATTTCCTCCTTGAACCTTCCTGCTGTGATAGCACGCTGGGCTCGTTCTTGGCTGAGAACAGCAAACTCATCTTGTTCTTGGCGACTGATGTTGTATTTCTCAGCCAGGTTTTCAGCCGTCATTCCCATCGTCATGTGTCCGTAACGATCCTGAGGCTGACATCGGGATTGGCTTTCTGTATTAGAATCTAGAATTTCCGCATTTCCCATACGGTAGCCATATCGAGCGTTCCTCAGATAATAGGGAGCAGTACTCATGCTTTCTGCCCCACCGGCCATGACCAATTCCGAAGTTCCAGCCCAAATGGACTGTACCGCATTATTGAGCGCTGTCAGTGCCGATCCACACTGTCGATGGACTGTATAAGCCGGCACTTCTTCTGGCATATTAGCCCTCAGCAACGCTAGGCGAGCCAAGTTTGGATTGTCACTGCTTTGTTTGGTATGACCAAAGATTACTTCGTCAACTGACTGCCCTGGAATGCCACTACGCTTGAGTACTTCCCGTATAACCTCTGCAGCCAGATAATCAACCTCTATATCTTTCAGGGTGCCACCCACTCTTCCTATGGCTGTTCGAACGCCTGATACTATGACTGCTTCTTGCATCTCTTTTCCTCCTTATAACGTAAATTCTTTCTTTAGTTGGGCAGCTATGATATTTCGCTGAATTTCCGAGGTTCCTTCATATATGCGGGCCACCCGAGCATCTCGGTAGTAGCGTTCCACTTCACACTCCCGCATGTACCCCATGCCGCCATGGATTTGCACAGCCAAATCCGCTACCCGCCCGTATACTTCTGAACCAAATGTTTTCACGATAGCAGCGTCTTTGATCACTTTCTCACCTTGGTCAATTTTACGGGCTACATCATAGGTCAAGCTGCGCAAGGCCGCGATCTCAATAGCCATGTTAGCTAGATAATGCTGAATAATTTGGTTTTCGAAAATTGGCTTGCCGAATTGCACTCGCAGCAAAGCGTACCTGACGCTCAACTCAAGTAATTTCTCGCAAGAGCCAAGATTTCGTGCAGCGAGTCCAGCGCGCCCATTAGCCAGAATTTTTAAGGCATTAACATAACCTTGCCCCAACTCACCCAAAACGTTTTCCACCGGCACTTCACAATCATCAAAGATTAGTTCTGCCGTTTGAGAACCGTGTAAGCCCATTTTCTTCTCGTATTTACCCACCGTGAAGCCTTTAAAACCACGCTCTACAATAAAAGCAGTAATTCCTTTGCTGCCTTTACTCTTGTCTGTCACAGCCATCACAGTAAATAAGCCAGCTACATCCCCGTTTGTGATAAACTGTTTGGTACCATTTAAGATATAACGATCAGCCTTTAACACTGCCGTCGTCTTTAAACTACCTGGGTCTGAACCAGCAGACGCTTCAGTCAGAGCAAATGCCCCGATCAGTTCTCCCGTGGCCATTTTAGGCAAGTAACGTTGCTTTTGCTCATCATTACCACACTCCACGATCCCTACGCTTCCGATTCCATTGTGACAGCCAATGATGGAGGTAAAGCAATTGGGTCCTCTACCTAATTCTTCATAAATCATGACTTTGCCAACCATACCAGCGCCCAATCCATCGTATTCTTGGGGAGTGCTCAGACCAAACAATCCTATCTCCGCAGCCTTGTCGAGTAAGCTACGAGGGACTTCGTCTTCTTCCTCCATTTGTTCGGCCAGTGGTTCAACTTCCCTTGTTATGAATTTGCGTACTGTCTGTTTGATAATGCTAAGCTCTTCTGCGGTTACTTCCATTGCGACTCCTCCTATCCCTTGATCCTTCTCAAAATAAACTATTTTTTAGGATAATCATAAAACCCCTTGCCTGTTTTACGTCCCCACTCTTTTTTTATGAACTTCTCTACTATTAACGGGGAAGGACGGTTAGCTGGATCACCGGTTTCTTGATAACGCTCCATACCCACATAATAGGTCAGATCAATTCCTGTCAGATCCATCAGACGAAAGGGACCCATAGGATATCCCAAAGCTAAGGTGACTGCTGTGTCAATCTCTTCGTGTCCTGCAATACCCATATCAAGTAAGTAAATTGACTCATTTTTAATAGCGGTAAGCATTCGATTAACGAGAAAACCATAAATTTCTTGCTTTAATAAGACTGGAGTTTTACCCATCCGAACGCAAACTTCCATTAATAACCCAGTGGTATCTTCTGAGGTGTGGGGGCCTTTAACCACTTCCACCAGTTTCATCACCAAGGCTGGGTTAAAGAAATGCATATTACAAACCTTTTCAGGGCGGGTCGTAACATCCGCAATTTTGGAACTCACGATATACGAACTGTTCGTGGCCAAAATAGTATGCGGAGGACATAAGCGATCTAATTGAGCAAACAGTTGGCGTTTGATTTCCAAATTCTCTATAGCAGCTTCTATGACAAGATCGGCATCACTGGCAGCCTCTGCTAAATCAGAAGTAAACATAAGATTAGCTCTGGCTGTATCTGCATCTGTTTGTTTCAGCTTACCTTTTGCCACTCTTTCCGGTAGATAAGTTGAAACAAATTGTTCAGCCTTCTTTAGAACTTCTTCGTTTACATCAGTGCATTTCACTTTAAAACCCGCTATAGCTGTACTCAAGGCAATCTGATGCCCCATGTTCCCTGCCCCAACGATGCAAATTCTATCGATATTGTTGATTCCCACAATCATTCCTCCTAATGAATCACTCGTAAGTGTAATAACCCTTTTTCGTCTTTTTGCCCCATTCTCCCTTAGTGAATTTCTCCACCACCAACGGTGAAGGCTTGTCTTTAGGATCTCCACTTGTCTGATAGCGTTCCATTGCAGAATAATAGGAGAGATCAATACCGGTTAGATCCATTAAACGAAAGGGTCCCATTGGATGGCCTAAAGCATTTGTCACTGCAAGATCAATTTCTTCTGGAGTCGCTATTCCCATATCCGCCAGAAACAAAGCCTCTTTACAAAGTGCAGACAAAATCCTGTTAACTAAGAAACCATAGATTTCTTTCTTAAGCCACACAGCAACCTTGCCTAGTTTGGCGCTCAAATCCATCGTTACTTGGGCAGTTTCCGTAGAGGTATGGGGTCCCTGTACAACCTCAACTAGTTTCATAACTAAAGCAGGATTAAAGAAGTGCATGTTGCAAATCTTATCAGGGCGATTTGTAGCATCCGCGACCCGTGAACTAACGATATACGAACTATTAGTGGCTAAAATTGCGTGAGAAGGAGCGATTCTATCCAAATCTGCAAAGAGCTTCCGTTTAATGTCCATTTTCTCGACTGCAGCCTCAATTACAAAATCAGCATCTCCTGCAGCGTCCTCCAGACTCGAGGTAAAACGAAGCTTTGCCAGGGCATTGTCCGCTTGTGCAGGGGATAATTTACCTTTCGTAACTCGTTCACCCAAATAAGAGTTCGCAAAACTTTCTGCTTTATTCAGCGTTTCTAGGTTTATGTCAGTACAAGTCACTTGATAACCAGCTAAAGCACAGCACACGGCGATTTGATGGCCCATATTGCCTGCTCCGACCACACAAATAGTCTTAATATCTTCAATCTTCAATTGTCTGCCTCCTTGTAAATTATTTACCCTGGAATTTCGGTTTGCGTTTTTCAAGAAAGGCGTTCATGCCTTCTTTTTGATCCTCAGTTGCAAACAGGAGTGCAAAGCATTTATGCTCATATTGTAAGCCCATTTCCAAATCCATCCGAAGTCCCGCATTCACGCATGATTTGGCTAAATTCAAGGCGACTGCGCCCCGGGCAACAAATTTCTTCGCCATTTTTTTAGTTTCAGTCAATAATTGATCAACAGGTACCACTTTATTCACAAGCCCAACTTGCAAAGCTTCCTCTGCACTAATAAAGTCCCCACTGAAGATTAGTTCTTTTGCCTTACCCACACCGATCAGACGAGGTAGACGTTGGGTTCCTCCGCCACCTGGAAAAATGCCCAGTTTTATCTCTGGTAAACCGAATTGGGCATTGTCAGCTGCAATGCGTATATCAGCCACCAACGTCAGTTCACACCCGCCTCCCAGAGCATAACCTGCTATGGCAGCAATGACCGGTTTGTTCATAGTTTCGAGCAGATTAAAAGCTCGTAGAGAGGGCCTCACACTTGTCGATATTTCCACTGCAGTTACTGAGACCAACTGCTTGACGTCTGCACCTGCTGCAAACACTTTGTCGCCACCAGTGATAATCACAACCCGAACTGAATCATCATTACCCAAATTTACAGCCACATCCGCCAACTCATTAAAGACCTGGCTATTCAAAGCATTTAGCACCTCTGGCCGATTGAGTGTGATCGTGGCAATGCCTTCTTCAATTTCAACATTGATTGTTTCGTAAGCCACTTTTACTACCTCCCACTTCGTTATTTACTCGTCTTACTCAACTGTAAGTCTCTCGACCTCCTTCTCTTTTTACAATATTCTGAATCTACTATGTATTCTATATTACAAGAACCATGCCAACTACGCAGTAAGTAGCAAGGAATTTTTCTTGCGTCAAACTAACTAGCAATGTGTGGTCTCTCAGAGTCACGCCAAAGCTGCCCCAAGCCTGCAGTGACAGGCCTTCCGACTGTGGTTGCACTTCATATTCATCTCCAAAGACCGACTGAAAACTTAATGAACTTGAGGCGATCTGCCTTTTATTAAGGAAGCATCCCCTGCCGGCTGATGAATCAGACGGCAGGGGATGCTTCCTTCTGTATAAAATTAGGACGGAAAAACGGTTCTTATCTTATTTCAGTATAAAAAGTATACAAAGGTGAAGATTAACATCGCTCTACTTCTCCTCCTCTACCCCTCTATGCCATACCGACGTAACTTATCGTAAAATGCCCCCCTGGAAATCCCCAATGCCTTCATGGCCTGAGTACGGTTATTGTTACAAGTATCCAAGGCTGATAAAATGAGCTCTTTCTCCACCTTACCCAAGGTCTCCTTTACATCGCAGAGTTTGTCTTTATCACTTTTAAAGTGTACCTGGGTAGGTATTAAATGCACAGGTAGATGATGAGTTTCTATAGTCCCGCCGCTACACACTATGCTTCCATGTTCTATAACATTTTGTAATTCTCGAATGTTGCCAGGCCAGTCATAGACCTGGAACAGTGTCACGACTTGGGGAGACAAAATCAGTTCATGGCCTATATCTCTCGCAAATTTATCTAGGAATGTTTTAGCCAGTGCCATGAGGTCATCTTTACGCTCACGTAATGGAGTTAGTTGGAGAGGAACGATATTCAACCGATAGTACAAATCACTTCGAAATGTCTCTTTTTCGATCATACCTTTCAAGTCTCTGTTAGTCGCTGCGATGACTCGAATATCAACCTTAACTGTCTTATTTCCACCGACCTTTTCGAACTCCTTTTCTTGCAATACTCGTAATAGCTTGGCTTGCATTGTCAGGCTCATGTCTCCAATTTCATCGAGGAATATCGTACCACTATGTGCTAATTCGAACTTTCCGAGCTTGCCGCCTTTTTTAGCACCGGTAAAAGCCCCATCTTCGTATCCAAACAATTCACTCTCGAGCAACGCCTCTGGTATCGCCGCACAGTTCACCTTGATCATAGGCTTATCTTTACGTCGGCTAGAATTATGTACAGCCCTAGCTAATACTTCTTTGCCGACACCACTTTCACCAAGAATTAACACGGTACTGTCCGTACGTGCAACTTTAGCTGCTAGAACTAAGGTTTCTTTCAGACGACTGTTTTGCCCCACATATTCCTTGAAGGAAAGAGGCAGTTGTTCCCACTGTTCCAATTGCTCTTTCAAATAATCTGTTACGCCCTTTGATTGTTGTAACTCACGATTTAATTGAACAACTTCTGTTATATTTTTAAAAATGGAAACAGCTCCAATAATTTTTTTACCAGTATCATCATATAAAGGAAATGAACTACCAACCACATTGATATCTAGAGATTCCAAATAAGACCTGCGATTATTAGTAATCTCCCGCGTGTGAAGTGCCTTGATTGTCTTCGAATGAGGTTCGATTGTGTCCAACCTTCTACCCAACACTTTGGCGACTGGGACTCCTAAAATCTTGGCATAAGCCTCGTTGGCATAAACAATTGTCGTATCTAAATCAATCACGAGTACGACATCATTAATGCTATCAAGGATTTTGAATAAGAGTTTATGATCCCACTGGGGAATAATGTCGGTTGTCACAGCATGGGCCCCTATACTCATTTTCATCCCCCACTTTAACTGTATGCTTTATAGACAGTATACAGGAGCTTTGGGTATTAATAAAGTAAATATTTTAAATATTTACTTTATTAATACCCAAATAGGCCATGTCAAACCAGACAATGGCCTATTTGTAGAATCGTATTGACTTCTAACTGATTAATAATGAAGACTGTTTTTTAGCCAACCCACTCCCAAACAGCTGCTACACCCTGACCATGACCAACGCACATTGACTCAACAGCATACTTAGCTCCATAATAGGGCATTTCATGCATCAAAGTGGTCGCAATACGCGCACCTGTGCAACCTAGTGGATGCCCTAGAGATATTCCACTGCCACGGGGATTGAGGAGCGGATGGTTTCTAATACCCAGGAATTCCGTACAGTAAATTGCCTGAGATGCAAAGGCTTCATTGATCTCCCATAAATCAATTTGATTGATGGTCAAGCCAGCCTGTTTTAAGGCCAGCGGTATTGCGATACTCGGTCCTATGCCCATATAGGCAGGATCTACTCCAATGGCTTTGAATCCGATCAACTTCATTTTCGGTTTCAGCCCCAGTTCCTTACACTTTTCCTTGCTCGCTACGAGCACCGCTGCCGCTGCATCATTCGTCTGACTTGCATTTCCTGCTGTTACTGTAGCCAGCTTATCCTTCAAAAATAACGGTTCCAAATTGGCTAAAGACTCCATCGTCGTATCAGGTCTGATTCCCTGATCCTTGTCAACGACCATCTTCTTAGTCGATCCATCCTTCTGGGGTGCGTCTACTTCGATAGGTAATATTTCATCGTTAAACAAGCCCTCTACAGTCGCCTTATGCGCTTTAGCATGGCTTTCAAAGGCCATGAGATCCTGCTTTTCACGGGTAATCCCATACTTACGTGCCACCATTTCTGCAGTCCATCCCATACTCTTGGCATTTTCATCTGTGAACTCACCCAAGCGCGGGTTATGGAGACTTCCAGTACCCATGGGTACATGAGTCATGTGTTGAACCCCACCAGCTAAAATAAGTTCTGATCCCCAGCCCATATTGATCTCAGCGATAGCATTGAAAATGCTTTGCACTCCGGAAGAGCAAAAGCGGTCCACGGTATACCCAGGGACACTATGAGGGAATCCTGCCATAATCGTTGCATAGCGACCAATATTGCCTGCCATATCATTCATAAGGGACGTTCCACCCAGGATCACCCCGTCAAGTTCTACTTTTTTGTTTTCCAGACCGGCCCTAAGCATTAGCTCGTTCATAACCAGAGCAACCATATCATCAGCCCTCAAGTTTGCAAACCAGGAACTTTTGCCCGCTTTAGCAATACCTGTACGAACGCTTTCGACTAAATAAATATCTCTCATTTTTAATATCTCCAATTCACTACCCAATTCAGCTTACGATTAATACTTCTTCTGGGACCTCTAGAACCGTAGTATCTGCATTCTTAATGACCTCAGACACAGTGAAAATGTTGGGTAACGAGTTGTTGACATAATAACGAGCGCTGGCCACTTTGCCTTTGTAGAAATCGAGGTCAAAATGGTCATCCGCTAATCCAGCAAGGGTCTTACTCGCAACAATCGCTTGGTCCATCAAACACATCGCCACATAGAGTTGGGCGAAAACAAACAAGGTTCTGATCGCATACAGAGTGACTAACTCTCCTTGTTCGTCCTTGTTAGCCTGCCATGAAACAATGGTTCGCCAAACTTCTTCCGCAGACCGGTAGGCTTTTTCTAGGGTAGCCATTTCCTTT
>DASRMA010000127.1:0-16096 GCA_035648155.1 Desulfosporosinus sp. | reverse complement strand
CCGAAGCCAAGGATGGCGAGAGGTGACCAAAGACCATGACTCGAACACGATGTTCGAGGTTAGAGCACCGCCATGGATGGCAAGGTGCCGGGAGGGTCTGGGTGTCCCTGTAGCCATGGATGGCGAGAAGGGACCAAAGATCAGGACGATCTGGGTGTCACCGAAGCCAAGACTCGAACACGATGTTCGAGATTAGTAGCATCGCCATGGATGGCTAGATGCCGTGATGGCGGGAGGTGACCAAAGACCATGGATATTTAAAACTGTCTATTGGTACGTTTTTCCTAAATTCTTATTTGGACCAGATCTACATATTAGCATTTTCAACTCGCGTTGTCAATAACTAATTAACTCGGATTTGATCGAATTGTACGAAGTTTTAACCCTTCGCTTGTTCAACCGTTGTGCTCCTTCGTAGCACTCAGAAATAATACCATTTTTGATGTGTACTGTCAACATATTATAACTTCAATAGTGCTCGAGTTTAATAAAGTAGGGCAAGCACTTCTTTATTAAGTCGCCCACCCTACCCGTATTAGGCATTGAAAATAAAATAACAAGTCAAAGATGCCAAGGATATTTTGCGTCAGACAAGGAGGTATGTCTCCAGAGGCCCGATGACAGAGGCCAGAGATCGGAAAGGTAATACAACGATCTGACACTTCCGGCTTCTGACGTCTGGCTTCTGAGTTTAGGTGAACATGCCGACGCAGTATGACACAAAATAGACTGGCATACTGACTTATTATTTCTTTGAATGTGCCTTAATTCTAATCCCCTTACCTGTCCCTGCTACCACTCATTATATTTTGGCCTGTTTCCAAAGCAAGAGCCAGATGTTCAAAATAGTCCACCCCAGTGACAGTCTAAGATTTTAAGCAGACTTGTGCGCTTCTTTGCGATTTGAGCCAATAGTGATTTCTTTTCCTTCTTTACGCATTTTAGCAAATTCAGCTGTTGCTGTGTAAAGTGCGTCGGTGGATGAGTTAAGTGCCGTTTCGCAAGAGTCTTGCAAAACACCTACGACAAAGCCTACACCAACTACCTGCATAGCAATATCATTTGGGATCCCGAATAAGCTAGTGGCTAGAGGAATCAGTAATAGAGAACCACCAGCTACGCCTGAAGCACCGCAAGCACTTACAGCCGCCAGTACGCTGAGAATTAATGCCGTAGCCATATCTACTTGAATGCCAAGCGTGTGAACCGCTGCAAGTGTCATAACAGAAATGGTAACAGCTGCACCAGCCATATTAATGGTAGCGCCTAATGGAATGGATACCGAATACGTATCCTTGTCTAACCCTAAATTTTCGCACAAGGTCATATTAACAGGAATGTTTGCAGCTGAGCTACGTGTAAAGAATGCTGTAATACCACTTTCCCTTAAGCACTTAAGCACCAGAGGGTATGGGTTTTGACGAATATTCACGTATACAATGATTGGATTGACAACAAGAGCTATAAAGACCATACAACCAAGTAAAAGTGCAAGTAATTGCCCATAACCCAGTAAGGCCCCAATTCCATTTGTAGCAATAGCATCAAATACGAGTCCCATGATACCTAATGGTGCAAATTTTATGACCCATCTAACCATAGTGGTTACTGCATCTGATAAATTTGAAATCATCGTTTTTGTAGTAACAGACGCGTTTTTTAAGGCAAAACCAAGAAGTAACGCCCAAGCCAATATACCAATATAGTTGGCATTAAAAAGTGCTTTTACTGGGTTATCAACCACATTCATCAGTAATGCTTTGAGAACCTCTACAACACCTCCAGGCGGCGTCACATCCTTAACACCCGCTGCAAGTGTTATCGTTACTGGGAATATAAAGCTTGCAACAACCGCCACAAGTCCAGCTAAAAGTGTTCCTAAAAGATAAAGCACGATAATAGATTTCATATTAGTTTGATGACCACTCTTGTGTTGAGAGATGGCCGACATGACTAAGAAGAAAACCAATATAGGTGCAATCCCTTTCAAAGCACTTACAAATAAAGTACCAAAAATTGCGATTGGTTTTGCTGCTTCTGGAATCGTGACAGCCAAGATAATACCAATAATCAGGCCTATAATTATTTGTTTTACCAGGCTCAATTGATTCCACTTGTTCATTAGATTTTTCATAAGCATTTTCCCTCCTATAATTTTAGATAAAACCGAAACAACACAATCACTTAGATGTGCGAGTACCGGGCACGACGCTGTTGTTTTCGACTCGGTGTTGTATCTTTAACCTGAGATTTCTCAGGATTAAGCCTACTTCATTTAAAGGTGAACTACTTGTTGTGTCCAGCGTTCCGCGATTTCCTTACCATGTTCTGATATTACTAATAATAGGGAATATCAAATTATATAAGTTAGACGTTCAGGTTAGGAAAATGGAATTTCGAGTAAGTACCGAGGTCTGCCATGTCGGCAGACCTCCCAAATAGTTTTAATAACTAGCTGGCATTCCGTCTTAACTTTTGCTGAAGCTTCTGCAGCATGTCTGAAGTCATATTGTCTATATCATAGTTACTCGCAAAGTCCCATTCTTCAAGAGCGGCTGTGGGATCCATAGAATGTGGCCAACTATCTGCGATGCCTTGACGGACAGGATCAACCTCATAATCCATTTTAAAATTGGAAAGATGTTTTTTGATAGCTTTAGCAAAATCTTCTGGCTGAGCACTCATTGCAGTGATGTTAAAAGCATTTCTATGGATAAGCCTGGTGGGATCAGCCTCCATTAATTGAAGGATGGCCTCTAACGCGTCAGGCATATACATCATATCCATATAGGTTCCTTCCGAGATGTAGGAGGTATATTGCCCCTTGAGTAAAGCTGCATAATATATCTCTACTGCGTAATCAGTTGTTCCGCCTCCCGGCGGAGTGACATAGGAGATTAGCCCAGGGAAACGGACGCCTCTGGTATCCACTCCAAACTTGAGGTAGTAATAATCACATAGTAATTCACCTGCCGCTTTGTTAATGCCATACATGGTGGTTGGCCTCTGGATTGTTACTTGTGGTGTCATATCTTTGGGGGTAGAGGGACCGAATGCACCGATTGAACTGGGCGTAAAAAATTGGCACCCAATTTGTTTGGCCGCTTCCAGAGCATTGACCAGCCCTCCCATATTTAAGTTCCAAGCGAATAGAGGTTTGGTTTCCGCCGTAGCTGACAACAATGCCGCCAAATGAATCAAGGTGTCCACTTGATACTTTTTGGCAATATCAAACACGGCTTGAGCATTGGTCACATCCAGTGCTTCATACGGGCCAGACTGGGTCAGCCAGAATTGCTTTTCCTGTCTAATATCAGTTGCTATGACGTTGTCAGTTCCATAAACTTCACGCAATTTCGGTACAAGTTCCGAACCAATTTGCCCAAGGGCGCCGGTCACTAATATTTTTTTCATAAAATTACCTCCGCTCTTCAACATCAGTATTGAACGTCTTCTACAGTATTTTCATTTCAAGCCCTACTTTTTTGTAAACGGCTAAAGCCTTATCCAACATTTCTCTGGTATGGGCGGCTGTTGGCATATTTCTCACCCTACCAGTTCCTTTTCGGACCGTAGGGAAGATGATAGCCTTAGCATAAACTCCATTTTCATAGAGCTTTTTACTGAATTCTTGGGTCTGATTTTCATCCCCTATGATGCAAGGTGTAATGGGGGTTTGACTGGCTCCAATATTAAAGCCCATAGCTTTTAGTCCAGCTTTCAGGTAATTCCCATTTTGCCATAGTTGCTTTTGTAATTCCGTGCTGTTGGATAAAATATCTATTGCTGTTATACAAGCCGCCACATCCGCTGGGGTTAAGGCAGTAGAGAACAGGAAGGGCCTGCTTCTCACTTTCAGCCAATCAATCAAATCTTTTTTGCCAGCCACGTAGCCACCAATAACACCCAAGGCTTTGGAAAGAGTACCCATCTGAAAATCTATTTTATCTGATAAGCCAAAATGTTTAACAGTTCCTACGCCGTCTCCCAACACCCCAGACCCATGCGCATCATCAACATAAGTAATCAAATCAAGCGCTTCTGCTACTTCCACAATCTCCGGCAGTTTAGCGATGTCACCATCCATAGAGAATACCCCGTCGGTAATCACCATGATTTTCTTGTACAAGCCAGATTCTTTAGCCTGAATAGCTTTTGTTCTCAAGTCAGCAATATTGGAATGTTTAAAGGCAATAACTTTTGCTCGCGATAAGCGACAACCATCAATAATGGAGGCATGGTTTAATTCATCAGACAGGATCGCGTCGTCCTTATCCATAACTGCAGAAATAGCACCCATGTTACAATTGAAGCCCGATTGAAACGCAATCGCCGCTTCGGTATGTTTGAATTTAGCGAGTTTTTCCTCTAGCTTGACATGAAGAACCATCGTCCCATTAATGGTTCTTACAGCACCTGCACCGACACCATACGTTGTGATGGCTTCAATGGCTGCTGCTTTTAATCTTGGATCAGTCGCTAAACCGAGATAGTTATTTGAAGATAGGTTGATGAGTTCTTTTTCGGAAATTGTGATGATAGGGCCATTCGAGCTTTCTAAGGTATCCATCACGTTGTATAATCCTTTGCTTTTTAAGTCCGTTAGATTTTCTTTTAAGAAGCTCTCTAAAATTTTACTATCCACAATAATCCCCCCATATGTTGTCCACGCAACGAACTACCGCGCTTCGTTCCGAACCGCTTCTCATAAAAACCAAATGTCCTTCTCCTGTAGACATTTGCCAAATACTAAGTCTAAATATTCAGTTTATACCTTTATAGTACCATTATTTCTATGTAATGTCCACCCCTTGGAGACATAAAAAATTATATTTTATTAATATATTCATGCTTCTACTTCAATATTGACTCATATCTTATCCCTAATAATATAACTAAGAACCAAAAAAAAGAATCCTAATAAAATTAGAATTCCTTAACTGTGTTATCAAAGAGTAGTACGTTCCCTACGACTTGATCTTGCTATTTATAATTTTAATGTTCTGAATAAAGTCAGCATTTATAAGTTGGTTCCCTTGTTTCGTTTTTACTTCAAGCCAGTTTTCATTGACCTCAATAATTATTCCCTTGACGTTCGTGTCCCATGACCCTGAATTTATGTGACAATTCTTTCCAAACAATATTAAATTCATTGATGCTTCATGAAAGAAAAAACGCCTTCATTGGAAGGCGCTTAAGCGCAGAAGGTTCTAATAAATAGGAATAATTTTAATTCGAATTATATCTAAACTAAATGCCTTCTGAAGAAAAGCTCATTCCAACTTTTTCTGCTTTTCGATCCCGCAACAAATCTCATTGCAGAATCAATCAGGCTCTTTTTATTGCTGGGATAGCCAATTGGTGTAATACAAGGCAATATCTCGTGATCTCTTTGCTCGATTGCTTTACTAAATTCACTTTTCTTGAGAGCAAGATCACTTTCAATCAGATTGAATCTTACATTCCTTCCAAACGGTCTGTTAAGTATGGAAAATAGTTCACGCAGCTTATCTTTAGTCTCTGGCAGCAAGGGCTGTGCCAAATAAGTTCGGACTGAAAGTCTCTTTTTAATTATTTCTGTGATCGAGGTTCCAAATAATTGTTCATCAGACATTTTAAACCTCCAAGACTATGATTCAAAACTAACCCCTGTTGCTCAGAACGTAGGCTCGTCTTTACTCCTTACCACATTGCAATATGACCATCCGCTCTCGACTCAGTGCCACCGATCAAGATCCCTTCAGTGGTTCTCCAGATGATCTGACCTCGCCCAAAATTCGAAGTATCCATAGACCAGCGAATGTCATGTCCCCTACGCACTAGTTCTTGGACAATAGCCTCAGAGAAGGAGTGTTCAACCTCAATGGTTTTTCCATTGATCCATCGCCAACGGGGCGCATCAAGAGACGCTTGAGGGTTCAGATGATAATCGACTGTGTTCATGATCACTTGGACATGCCCTTGAGGTTGCATGAACCCTCCCATGACTCCAAATGGACCCACAGGAAGGCTATCTTTAGTTAAGAAGCCGGGAATGATTGTGTGGTAAGGCCTTTTACCCGGTTGAAGGCAATTAGCATGATTCGGATCTAGAGAAAAGTTGCTTCCACGATTATGAAGACTAATTCCCGTTTCTGGGACCACTAAGCCAGAGCCAAAGCCCATATAGTTACTTTGGATATATGAAACCATGTTTCCATCACCGTCCGCAGTTGCCAAATAGACAGTCCCCCCTTTCGGTGGATTGCCAGGTTCAGGAAGAAGCGCCCTTTCTCCAATTAGCATCCGGCGTTCCTCAGCATACTCATCCGATAGAAGATCTTGAATACTTAGGCTCATCTGAGAGGGATCAGCAATGTATTTCAACCCGTCGGCAAAAGCCAGCTTGAGTGCCTCGATTTGCCGATGATAGGAATATGCACTCTCTTTGGTCTCGAAATCAAACCCTTTTAAACTATTTAAGGCCATTAATGCCACGAGTCCATGTCCATTCGGTGGAATTTCCCAGACCTCATACCCACGATAATTAATAGAAACCGGGGTTACCCATTCTGGTCTGTAGGCCGCCAAATCATCCTTTCTCAGAAAGCCTTCATGCATCTTAGAAAATTGATCGATTTTATCCGCGATCTCTCCACTATAAAACGATCTGGCTTTTGTTTCCGCAATCGATTGTAACGTGCGGGCGTGATCTGGAGAACTCCATAGCTCACCGGTTTTTGGAGCACGACCTTGGGGTGCAAAAGTCCTAAACCAGTTTTCAAATTGCTCGTCTTTAAGATCCTGAGCGTATCTGTCAAAGGCGATCTTCCAATTACTTCCCACCGTCGGTGAAACGGGATAACCTTCTTCAGCATACGCAATCGCAGGTGCCATCACTTCGGTCAGAGGAAGCTTACCGAAACAGGCCGATAATTCGGCCCATGCTGCGGGCGCCCCAGGAACGGTCACGGGAAACCATCCATGGGACGGCATTTGTTGGTGTCCCGCTTTTTCTAAGGCTTCCAAGGTAAGTAGTTGAGGTGCAGGACCGCTGGCGTTAAGACCATAAAGTCGGCCCTTGGTCCATACCAAAGCAAAAGCATCCCCTCCGATTCCGTTGGAGGTGGGCTCTACCACAGTAAGGCATGCCGCGGTGGCAATCGCCGCGTCAATCGCATTTCCACCTTTTCTTAACACCGACAGCCCCGCTTCAGCTGCAAGTGGCTGAGACGTGGCTACCATACCATTTTTGGCGTATGCAGTCATCCTACGAGACGCATAGGGGTTATAATGTGGATCAAAATTGAGCATTTTGTTCAGCCTCCTCTAGTGAACTCGTTCAACTAAAGTTGAACATCGAGACTTCGGTGGGGGAGTCTAACGATTAGATCAACAGTCAGTTAATGACGTCGTTTTCCTAATTCTGTTGATAATTTCCACAGAGAGTACATAATAAGAATAGCATAAAGATACATACTGATCTGTATGGATCCCCAAGTGAAGTTTCCGAGATTTATGCCGATGAGTTGGCCGGCTAAGGCGGCAAGCATCCCAATAACAATTGAGAGCCACATTTGAATTACAACATTATGTTTCTTTTGTCTAGAGAAGTAGTAAAGGTAAAATATTATGGATATAAGAAACACGCTTCTTGAAATCATTAAAAGTATTATCATTTCATTTTCTTCCTCATTTACGTAAATTTAATTTCAGCAACAATGCTGTAATAATTATAACAAAACAAATATGGTCTTTCAAGGATTCATCAGACAATCAAAGAGGCAAAACGAAATTTAAGTTTCGTTTTGCCTCTTATCTTTTTGCCAACCCATTAATATTATTTTCCCAATTCATTGTTTGAATTTATACTTATGATTGATTGAAAAGGCCATATAACATAATCCAATAACCTTTATTGACGTCGTTTTTTAAATTCTATTGATAATTTCCACGAAGCATAAATAATAAGAGCCAAATAAAATAACAAACTGAGTTGTACCGAACTCCAACTATATCTACCCTGATTTATGCCGATAAGTTTGTCAGATAATCCGGCTAGCATCCCAACAATAATGGTAACCCACATTTTAAGCTCCACATTATGTTTATTTCGTTGGGTAAAGAAATAAATATAAAATACCAGAGAAATAAGAATCACACTTCTTGAAATAACTAAAAATATTGTTAGGATTGTCATTTCACTTTCTTCCTCATTTTCAATAAAATTTTAGCAACGCCACACTAAGTATAACAAAACAAATACAGTCTATCAAGGATTTAACTAATCGCTTTAGGCGTTATCTTCTAAAAATTGCCTCTTATATTTAATACAATATAAATGAATAAATCCACAATGGAGTTGTCTCAAAATAGAATGCATTTCTATGAAGAGACAGTCCCTTCTCTTTGCGTTCCTAGCTAGGATTTAATTGAATCTCCTTCTTTAGATGCAAGCCCGCTATCTCTTGGCTTTACATTCCCTATAACAATACCCATCGAAGTCAGAATAAGTGCAATAACCTGGATCGAAGCAATTTTCTCATCCAAAAAAATAACTCCTCCAACCATACCTGAAAAGGGCATACCGTTCAAAAACATGGCTGTTCTGTTGGCGCCCAAATGTTTGATTCCATGATTCCACCCCAGCGTACCCAATGAAGAAGCTCCCCAGGCCGATAAAAATAAAACAAACCAAGCAGTTACTGAAAAATGAATCTGCCCATACGCCGAAGGTCCAAAGTAGGCCAAAGTTCCCAAATTTAATAATATCCCGCCTATTACGGTGGAATAGGCAGTCACTACTAGAGTTGGGATCGTAGTTTCCAACAACTTCTTTATAAGCAATCCCCCAATAACATAAGCCAACATGGATAGAAACATAATTCCATCTCCCCATCCCGATAGACCGATAGCATTATCTGGGGATTTCGAGACTACGACAAGAACGACGCCTGAAAATCCAAGCAGAATCCCAAAGCCTAAGTTCCTATTGAATTTTTCGCCAACGAATATGGAGGCAAGAAGAGCAGTTGTGAGCGGATTTAAGGCTAATATGAGAGATGCATTTGTGGCTGTTGTTGTAACAACTCCATAGCCTAATAGTAACTGATGTAAGCAAATCGAGATTAACCCCGTAAAGAATAGAAGCTTCCATTGCTTTCCACTTGGTTTATAGAAGCCGTATTTTTTCCAAACGAACAAGAGTAATACAATTCCTGCGAGCGGCATTCGAATCGCAGCCACCAGCATGGGTGACATATGCAGTGTGAGATATTTAACCATTACAACATTTAGACCCCATGAAATAACAACTAAAGCTAAGATAATATAAATGGTTTTCTCAACCTTTACCAATGTTATGCGCTCCATCCGTTAAATAGTTTCGACATGACGTGTTTCCCATTTATCAGTGCTATGCTATCAGCACCTAATTTAATCCTTTCAATGTTAATTTTGAAATTGCATCTTATGAATTAACCCTTCTCCCATTAGGCTGAGATATAGTTCATACATAGATTTCCCGATCCCCTGATTGGTTGTTTCCTTAGAAGCGACAAGTGGTAGCGCCATCAAATGCATTGGAATATCCCAAATAGAATAATCCACCCCCTCGATAAGATAAAACCCTGCTTTTTCGTAAAATTTAATTCGTCGCGTGCGAAAGTTGCTTTCGTCTTGGGTTGTGGCTTGGTCAGGCCGTTCCACCTCCACGATAAGGGCCTGCTTATCTTTATACATTAGTCCAAGTCGTTTCATAAAGGCAGATCCGATACCCTGGTCCCTATACCCCTTGAATACCGCTAAAAGACTAATAAGAACATAGCCATTATCATGGTTGTCCGTACAGACAGAATAAGCTAGATCTTTTTCTCCTTCATTAAAAACCAGCGCCTTTTGAAGACCTTTTTGAAGATGGTCATATAATATAGCATACGGTGCATATTCTCCCTGAGCAAAATCTCGTTTAATTCGTTCATAGAAAGCCTCGATTTCGTTGAGTTCCATGCGCCGTATGAAGTACTTGGACATAATTATTCATTCTCCCCCACTCTAGGTTTGTCAAACTATTCTACCACATTATCCTATATTGATTCATTACAAAGGTCAAAAATAATTACTATTTCTAAGTACCTTCAGAAACAAGTCTAAATTATCCTTATCCGAATAAATACTCTTACAAATCCCTAACCACTGATCTTTTGTGATTTTATCTTCTTCTACGTATTTTTCCACGTTATTTTCTAAATAGTCACAATACATTAATCAATGTTATCTTTATTACTGTTGAATAACACTTCCCCTACTTCAATAGCGTCCTTATAGATTTTAATTGCAAAGGACCAGGTTCCGTATTAGTCCATTTATCATTAAACTTATTAAGAGCTCTCTTTAAGCGATCAAACCTTCTATTGCTTGTATCTCCAAATACACTATCAACTTCCTCTATTATCTCCTTCATAAGGGGAATATCCTGCTTGTACTGTAAATCTTCTATTTCGTCAGCTCTACTAATTAATCTTCGGCTTTGATCATATCTCCACTTTGTTCCCAAACGTCTCGTTTTAACCAAATTTCAAAAAAATTCTAAGTAGATGTAACGAATATAACCAGCCAATCCCTCGACATTGGATGCAATCTCCCACATTCCCACCGAACTAGAACAAGGTGGAGCACCGGCCATAGACGTCCATAAAAAGGCAGTTTCCTCGGTAAGGTTTGAATATTATAATTCATGCCAGTTATCTCAGGAAATTCATTGCTTTTTTGCTACTGCCAATATTCGAATTCAGAGTATTTTTTTCTTCCATGGAATGCGTACACCTCACATCGCATCCAACTTTAGGAAATATCTAATAATCGGTTATCTCTCAGGTATTCATACCTCCGAGGTGCCAAGCATAGCTATCTACAGGTATCTAATCTGGAGGTGGATAATTTGGAGGCTTATCTTCATAATAATCCCCGAATCCGTGAATGGATTAATCAAATTAAGGAAGAAATCTTCATGGTCTGCTTATTAACGGGGGTTGATTCAGATGCAGAATTTCAAAAGGGTTGTCAAATCGTCGAAAAACTTACATCCTTATTACAAGAAATTCCAATGCTCCCATCAGAATTCTTAGAGAATGGAGTTAAACATCTCCTTAAGCAACAGCTTCCTGACGCACGTGTTATTAATTGCTTTCCTGCATTCCAAGCTACAATGGACAGAATGCTGCACGAGGGCATATTGAAGGCTACTGATACCCAAAAATTGGTCACTCAGAGTGCAATCCCTGTTCTTTCCATTGTAAATATACCTTACCAGGACATGGAGCAAACGAAACCTGATCCACTTGCCCTATCGAAAACCAAAGCCAAATTTGACGTACTCGCACTTATTAATGATGCTCTTGCTCAATCGGAAACTCAGGCCAAATCTGACATATTAGCTCTTAATGATGCTCTTGCTCAATCAGAAACTCAGGCCAAATCTGACATACTTGCTCTTAATGATGCTCTTGCTCAAGTTGACGATCTTACACATGCGGAAAAACTAGCGAAAGATGACGTTAAATTTGAGTCAGTAGTGGCATCAATCCACTCTAAAACTTCTCAAGTGTTTCGACCTGCGAAAATTCCTAAGCAAATAAATCTTCTAAAACACGTTCTACTCAACATCTATCCAAAATCCACAGTCTATTGGAATCAGAGCTTAATGGGTCAGACATTTTTGGTCCAAGTGGAAGATATCCTAATTTACGTTGATGATCCCAAGCATTCGTGTAATCTGAAAAAATATAATGAAGAGGGCTGGAAGGTCTTAGTATGCAGCACTAAGGATTTAACCTTCCCTCGCAGATTAGAAAGAGAAATTAGACAAATTCAGCGTTGTGTGTTGTCTTGCTCCACGGAAACTTCGAATAATCTCTCTGTCTCTCTTGCAACGTGACCCCTTTTCCAGCGAACAAATAGACATTATCAGCCAATTTCATAAACCCACCATCTAACGCATAAACCGAGCCATTAGCAAAATCAATAATCCGATCTCTAAGTGCCACATCCACCAAGGCAAGGTTAATAGTTACTATTGTTTTATCCTGGAGCCTTTTAACAATGTCCATTACATCATCAAATGCCTTGGGAGTAATATGTACTATTGTTGGCTGCGACGTTTTAGTATGCAATGAAACAATTTTTTCCTTGTTCTTTCTAGGCATAGTTTCTATGTTGAAACCATCATCGTCTTCTTCCGTAGTAAGAAAACCCATAAAATCGAGAGCTGTGTTTAACATATTTGACATTTCTTGAACACTCCTTAAATTTATGTAAATGCCACCACGCCAACTATTCTTCTTCTTTCAAAGCAATTGCTGCCGGTATCGTAATTATACGTCAAGTGCTATGTCGAAAGCTTAAATAAATAATGTTATTAAGAAAAGTATTGAATGTTTATGTGAAAGGCTGCTTATGGCGTAGGCACTGGTGTAGGAGCAGTAAATTTTAAGTCTCAAAAGGCTGCCACTTACACAGAGTGGTAGTGGTAGCCTTTTCCTGTAGTACGAGCTGCCCACTACTTTCAACTCCTTAATTCCCTTAATATTAGGCAAAGATATGCCAAGAAAGTTAGGATTGATGCTCTATTTTTAGGGGTCCTTATTATTTAGCAATAATTACCTGATTAATTTATTACACTTAACACATAATAGCATTGTTCCACTAAATAAGTAAAATAAAATTACGAAAGAAGGTCACTATCATGGCAGACAGAAACACTAATGAACCAGCAGCTCAAGGAGCTAAACAACAATTGGATCAATTTAAGTATGAAGTAGCAAACGAAATGGGTCTACAACTTGGTGGTGACCGTACAAGCCGCGAAAACGGTTCAGTTGGTGGAGAAATGACCAAAAAAATGATCCAATTCGCTGAGGAACACCTCAAAGATGGAAGCAAAATCTAACCTTAACCCAATTGATATGTATTGTCAGTGAAACGATATCGAAACAAACCAATACCTACAGTCTAGACACAAGAAAATAGTGTAGACTGTAGGTACTAAATTTTTCGCAACGAATAAGGAGCATGCACCCTACCCCATAGGATAAATAGACACTAAATAGGCCCCGCATTATCGGGGCCTATTTAGTGTCTATTTGCCTATGGCCAGAATCTTCTCGCTCTATATAATTTGCAAAGGACTACACAATCCACTAATATATAATGTAACAATGCGACGAATCATTTGAGAAAGTAGATGTATTAAATGGAATTACTCGATGCCCTACAAGCCAGACGAAGTATTCGAAAATTTAAATCCGATCCTGTCCCAGAAGCGTTGGTTACTCAACTTATTGAAGCTGCGCAGCTCGCTCCCTCTGGTAGTAATCTCCAACCCACGCGCTTTGTTGTAATTAAAAGTGAAGCGGTTCGTGTACAATTGAGTCAAGCTACACCTTTACCATTTGTCAGCAAGGCACCGGTTGTTATTGCCTGCTGTGTTGACGCAGAATCAATCGGAGACATGGGCACTCGGGCTCGAGAGCTCAAGGAAGCAGGGGCTTTCGCAGGTACCCCCCTCGATAAGATGGACCCAGAAAGCTATGCCAAGCGCAAACCAATGGACCCTACTACCGCTGAGGCCTATCTTCGCTTAAACGCAGCCATTGCTATTGATCACATTACATTACGTGCTGTAGACCTTGGACTTGGGACATGTTGGGTTATGATGTTCGACCAATTAAAGGTAAAAGAGATCCTAGGATTAGGCGAGAATTACAACGTTGTGGCCTTAATCCCCGTCGGTTATCCTGACCAAGACCCCAAAACCCGTCCGAGAATTGAGTTAAGTCGGATCTTACTTAAAGAGGTTTAAGACAACTTACTCCATAAGAAAAGCTACCCGGGCAGGGTAGCTTTTCTTATGGAGTAATCTATTCCGCGAAGCTCAATTCCCTTAAGTAGCTTTACCAGCGTTATTTGGAAATCACAGTTTGAAGTACGGGTAATCCATAATAAACAAATGCAATAATAATAGCTATGGTAAAAGCCAGTTTAAATAATTTTTTCAGAATAAAAACCCCAGCGACGATCACTAAACCTAAAATCAGTATTTCTTGTAACGATAGCCCAGCTAAAAATGTTTCCATAATTTTCTCTCCCTCATGGTTTAAGATTTTTTCTCATTATCCTCTCAATAAATAATTATCTTGTAAATAATCCACTGTAAAGGAAAAGCTAATCTAGCTCATGTCATTCACAAGTTGGAGTAAACTCATGGATGTTCCTACTTCTAACCTCCCGAATTCAGAACTACCCAGAATGCGGGCATTTTCACTAGTCGCCCTTCGGTAAACTTCCAGCTTGGGGATTCCCGCTCGAATCATCCAGTTCATTTCATCATACAGGCTATCTGCGTGCGGTACTTGATAAGCTCCGGAATCTGTGCCCACACCCAGTCGTACGTTTAATTGGTAGGCCTCCAGGATTTTAGCAAGGTGTGACTCCTGTATCCGTTTCAAAGTATCCCTCTCATGGGGAGAGTAACGCTCCGTAGGATATTTCAAAAGATTACCGATCGGGG
This sequence comes from Desulfosporosinus sp., assembly GCA_035648155.1. GTDB lineage: Bacteria > Bacillota > Desulfitobacteriia > Desulfitobacteriales > Desulfitobacteriaceae > Desulfosporosinus. The sequence continues at coordinate 1,551 of DASRMA010000127.1, read as the reverse complement.
CAACCGTTGGGACCCAAGCCATCCCTTTCTCTCTCATCTGCTCGAGGTGACCAGTCGTCATATAATAGCCGTGTTCAATCGAATCAACTCCCGCGGTAATAGCTACTGAAATTCCCGCTTCCCCACTGGCATGAGCCATGACCAGTATTCCACGTTGGTGAGCTGCCTCGACGAGCTCTGCTAGATCCTCAGTTGACCACTGAGTGGGTCCAACCTTATCAAACTCGTCGAACTTAATAAGCCCCGTCACAACGACTTTAAGTTGGTCTAATCCTTGGTCGAAGAAGTTCTGTTCCTTTTCCCGCCACTCTAAAATATCCTTAAAACCACGGCCCAGAAAGCGGCCATACATTCCCTGTTTGTTCACAGCCTCACGCACGGATATAACTTTTGGACCTAACCAAGCTCCTTCATTAACCTTGTTTTTTGCCTTCCAGGAAAAACCCGGCAAGTCGCCCCCATCGCGTATTGCCACAATGCCTCTCTCCAGATAGTGGCGCAAAAATCCTTGGATATTTTCCTCAGTCAAGGAAGGCTGTGTCCAATCTTTCAAACATTGATAAAAGTCAAGGCTGTCTAATGCTAAATGCACATGGGCATCGATCCAGCCGGGCAAGAGGAAATAGGACTCCCAATGTTGTGTTTTATGAGGAGAATTTTCTAATTGGACAGAAGACTGCAAGGAGTCGACCTTACCATTCTTCCATCGTAAAAGCACAGACTGAGAGCACAAACCCAGCTCAGGGCTCCAATATCCCGCGATAACCGCTTCTCCTTCTCTAGGAATCTTAAAAATTTTATGTTCTGCACTGCAAGAAATAGTGGTTGACCTATCCATATCAATCATTTGCTTCCTTTCCTATAAATCCAGATGCTATCTTAGGGACGGATATAGGCCCAGCCTGCTACTTGTTTTTACTATTCACCCACACACACGCCGACACGACCGTCACAAAACCCAGCAAGTCATCTTTCTGATTCTTAAAGTTGCGCAATAAATTATCACAGGAGCAGAATGAGTCCTAAGTAAAAATGACCTTAATTCATTAAAATTGATTAATTAGGCTTATTATATCGTATTTTTTCTTTATAATAAACTCTAATGGTCTGGACTGTCATATAACGTTAGAGCTCTTCGAGGAATTACCTACCATATTGTTCATATATTCCACATGAGTTCCGCCTTTATTTTCAACCGAAATTTTGCGCACTGGACAAGCCAAAGGTGAGTTTCGCGAATTTGACGTTCACTCGAGAATCCATTAGGCGGGGCGGGTTAAAGTGAGTGAGTGTTCTTGTCAACCTTATAGCAAAAGTGGCCGCATCGCGGCCGCTTTCATGAAGCTTATTTTTTGATCCAATCGTTAGACTCCCACTTCTGCAAGTGGGAGTGGTACCCCGTCACTCTGCTTCGGTGGGGGTAGACTCCCCCACCGAAGTCTCGATGTTCACCTTTAGTTGAACGAGTTCACTCCAGTATAGATGTGTATAGCATCCCTTAAAAACTCTGCCGTTCCAGGTTGTTTCTCATCATAATGAGCCGTAAATCTC
>DASRMA010000126.1:0-8993 GCA_035648155.1 Desulfosporosinus sp. | reverse complement strand
ACTGATGTAAAAGAAGTGATTATGTTAAATGCTTCAACAGGTGAACACAAAAAAATGAAAGTTGAAGAGGTTCCTACATGGGTCGATAGAGTCTTTGAGTCAGAGCTCGTGTTAGAACAAATTAATTACAATGGTAAATATCAAGGAGGATTTCTGAATTCACTTTTTGGACAACGAGGTGTTCTGGCAACAACCGATGGATACAACTATCTTGCAATTAAGGATGACGTATATTTATATACAGGAATAACTTCTGTGGTGCGTGATGAATCTAATATCGGTTTTATTCTGGTCAATCTACGCACGAAGAATACGAAGTTTTACAGCATACCGTCAGCCGAAGAATTTTCCGCCATGGGTAGTGCCCAAGGTGCAGTACAAGAGAAAGGTTATGTCTCAACGTTCCCAATTCTCTTAAATGTCAACGGAAAACCAACGTATTTCATGGCCTTAAAAGATAACGCAGGGCTTATTAAGATGTATGCTTTGGTCGATGCTGAGGATTATCAAAAAGTAACAACTGGTGTTACTGTAGAAGATACGGTCGGAAAATTTATGAATAAAGGGACTGCAACAACAGAAAAAGTTGACCAAGAGCCCAAAGAAGAATTTGAAGTAAAGGCTAAGATTACGGATATTCAAAACGTCGTTATTGAAGGGAATAGTTATTACTATATCCTGCTAGAAGGACAGAAGAATGTCTTTACTGCGAATATCTCCAAATCAGAAAGATTACCTTTCCTAAAAATAGGTGATGAGATCAACGTCAAATATGTAGAAGACAAAGCAACGGTCAATAGTATCGTGAATTTAAAATAAATATTCATTTTCGGCATTGGTCACGGTTACCTACAGGGAACTGGAAGGGTTTAGAGGGAGGATGAAGAATCTAGGTAGTTAAGTGTAGAAACTGCGTAAATTTATGATAAATAAGGTGTGAAGTAATAATGCTCCTTCAGGAAGGTACTAATAACCGAATTTCGTATTTGAACCTCGGCGACACAATCGCTAAAGCTGTGAACATTTTCATGGATCTAAAGATTGCCATTATCCCGGTGTTAGATGTTGAAGGCGGACTATTGAGTGTATTTAGTAGGAGCAGCCTTTATCGGGCAATCTTAGACGGTGCGACCTATAAGGACATCGTTGATCCTTACCTAATAACAGAAGTGATCAGTATTTCGGACGATGTCCCTGACGATCAGTTAGCTGATTTCGTGAAAGTAAGTCCGGTGGGGTCGGTTCCTGTTGTTAACAGGGCGGGAAAGGTTGTCGGTCTCTTATCCAAAGCGAATATGGTTATGACCTTATTTGGACACTCTGAACTCGTGAACGTACAATTGAAAGCTATTTTAGATTCCATGCATAACGGTGTGATTGCTGTTGACAGTCAGGGTATGGTAACTCATGTCAACATAGGGGCATGTCAAATACTAGGTTTACAAGCTGATAAGTCCTATGGTCAGCCCTTCAGAGAGTTTCTGCCTAACTTAGACTTAAACCCAGCTCTAATTTACGGAGAGGTTAAAATAGGATTAAAGTACAGACATCGCAACATTACAATGGTCGTGAATATTACTCCACTAAACATTGGGGGGAACATCGCTGGAGGAATTGTTATCTTTCAGGATCTTACGGATATGGAACAAGCTACTAAAGAGTTAGAAACTGTTAAAGCCTTAAACAAAACCATTGATACCGTTCTTAATATCATCCATGATGGTATAATTGTGGTGGATGAAAGAGGGAAGACCACGCTTGTAAACCAAGCGATGGCTGATTTTTTAACGTTACTTCCTGAAGAAATTATAGGAAAGCATATTACTGAAATCATGCGGGCCACTAGGTTACACATAGTGGCCCGTACAGGTATTTCGGAAACGAGTGATGTCCTGACAATTCAGGGTAAGCCGTTAATTGTTTCTCAGTTGCCCATAACAGAAGAAGGGAAAGTAGTTGGCGCAGTGGGAAAAGCAGTGTTTCCCCAGCTTGCCGAAGTCAAGGAACTAGCCGAAAAACTGCGTTTTCTAGAAAATAAAGTAACCTTCTTTCAGGAAGAATTAGAGAAAAATAAAACAGCTCAAGATATTATGAAAGACATGATTGCCGAAAGTGCTGAGATGAAAAAACTAAAGGAAGAGATTACGATTGTTGCCACAAGTAGTTCTAGCGTGTTAATTACTGGGGAAAGCGGCACTGGAAAGGAAGGAGTGGCCCACGCTATTCACCTATGTAGTGATCGATGTAAAGGACCATTTATTAAAGTCAACTGTGCCGCTATTCCGGAAAACTTGTTGGAAGCGGAAATGTTTGGGTATGTTGAAGGTGCGTTCACAGGCGCGGCTAAGGCTGGTAAGCCGGGACGCATAGAGATGGCCGATGGTGGAACGCTCTTATTAGATGAAATAGGAGATATGACCCTAGCCCTACAATCCAAGTTATTAAGAGTGTTAGAAGACCGAGAATTCGAACGTTTAGGTGGTATAAAAAGTATTAAAGTCAATGTTCGCATTTTAGCATCCACAAATAAAAACATTAATAAAGCTATTTCTGAAGGAGAGTTTCGAACGGATCTTTATTACAGAATAAACGTTATCAATTTGCATTTGCCGCCACTTCGAGAGCGAGAGATGGACATAGAACCATTAACTCATTTTTTCATAGCTAAATATAACCATATACTCAAGGGGGACGTCATGGGCATTGCGGATGATGCCATGAGCGTTTTGCTAAACTACTCATGGCCGGGAAATATCCGTGAATTGGAAAATGTCGTGGAAAGGGCGATGAACTATACTCACATTGGGTTGATCCAATTATCTCACTTACCCAACCAACTACTAAGCAATATTTCTTCCAAGGACCAAGTAAACGCTGGAACGATACGCCATCAGGATCAAATTGGCCAAATTGAACGGAACATGATCGTTGTCGCCCTTGAAAAGGCTGGAGGCAATAAGACGAAAGCTGCAAAACTCCTAAACCTTAGTAGGTCGAGACTTTACGATAAGCTAAAGAAATATGATTTGAAAAAGTAGATTTGTTCTCGGTTTATCTGCCCTTCAATAAACGTCCCGAAAGCGGACACATTTGTACGAAATGTGTCCGCTTTCGGGACGTTTATTGATAGATCCATATCAATTGGTTTTTAGGCATTGTATCAGTGACTACACTGACCTTCGGCATCTAGCAATCGACACCTTGCCCTGGAACTTTGAACTTGGACTGGCATGAAATTTGCAACATAATTCATATGATTCAGAATAATATAATATTTGGGTTGGTATGTTTGCCATTGTCCGTGTTCTAGAAATTATTGAGGGAGGAAATAAATTATGTCTAAAGTACCCCAAAAGCTTGAACTCACAAGAAAAAGCTATTACAAAGATGCGAAAATCAGTGCTTACGGTGAAAGAAAGCCTGATTATTCAACCATGGGCAGGAAAATCTGTAACACCTTCGCCAAACAACGTGAGGTAGTTTGCGTAGAAGCCTGCAGAACTCCCTATGGTAAATCCCTTGGCGCGTTAGTCGAGTATGATGCTGCTCAATTAGGAGCCTTAGCTATTAAGGAAGTTATACGCAGAACCGAAGGCAAGGTCGCTCCCGGTGATATCGATTATGTAATCATGGGCCACGTGGTGCAAGCCGGTAGCGGTCAAGTTCCAAGCCGTCAGGCCACTCTTCTCGCAGGACTTCCTGAACATGTGCCTTCGATTACCGTTAATAAGGTCTGTTCTTCAGGCGTTAAAACGATTGATCTGGGTTCCCAAATGATTGCTCTGGGAAGAGCTGAGATCGTTATAGCTGGTGGTCAGGAGAGCATGAGCAACGTTCCCTTTGCACTTCCTGATATGAGACAAGGAAAAAGAATGGGCTTACCAAATGCTGACTGTGTTGACCTGATGGTGAAGGATGGACTCTGGGACGCTATCTATGATCGCCACATGGCCATTCATGGTTCTGAAGTCGCCGATGAATTTGGTTATAGTCGTGAAGAACAAGATGAATGGGCACTGCATTCTCAACTAGCAGCCACGGAGGCCATGGCTGCGGGAAAACTTGACAATGAACTTTTCCCGGTTGTTATTAAAAGGGGCAAAGAAATCCTAGAAAAGGATGAAGGGCCCCGAGCTAATTCTACGATCGAAGGTCTAGCTAAACTTGGTCCTGTTTTCAATCATATAAGTGCCGTAACCGGAAAGCCTGGCAGTGTAACCGCAGGTAACGCACCTGGAACCAATGATGGCGGAGATGTTTGCCTGCTAATGAGTCGCACTAAGGCTGAGGAACTGGGTTTAAAACCTCTTTTCACGATCGTTGACTATGCGGAAGTATCACAACCTACGAAAGATATTGCGACAGTTCCCGGTCTTTCCATTAAGAAGGTACTGGAGCAAAACAATATGACGCTGGAGGATGTTAAACTCATTGAAATCAACGAAGCCTTCGCGGCTGTTGCACTCGTTAGCGCTCGCAGCATTCTGGGTATGTCTAAGGAGCAGATGTTCGAAAAGGTAAATGTCAATGGCGGCGCGATTGCTTATGGTCATCCAATCGGAGCAACCGGAGCCAGAATTGTTATGACCCTAGCTTATGAACTGAAACGTCGTGGCGGTGGTTATGCAGTCTGCGGAATCTGCGCCGGTCATGCCCAGGGCGATGCGATGCTGATCCGCGTAGATGGAGACTAAGCGGTTATATAAAAATTTAAAAGGATTGGAGTGGTGTTAAGATGGATTTTCAACTAAGTAGCGAAACTCTTATGGTCAGAGACATGGTGAGGAAATTTGCAAAGCGAGAAGTTGAACCTTTAGCAGCAGTGATTGACAAAAGCCACGAGTTTCCTATAGATACCTGGAATAAGATGAGGGAGCTAGGACTCACTGGTTTTCCTATTTCAGAAGAATGGGGAGGTGGCGGTGGTACTTATCTGGACTTTGCTATTATCGTTGAGGAGTTAGCGAAGTGCTGCGCTTCTACAGCAGTTATAACCAGCGTACACACCGGTCTGGGTTGTATGAGTATTTATCTATATGGTAGTCAAAGATTAAAAGAAAAATATCTAAACAAACTGACCATCGGCGAGATTATTGGTGCCTATGCCTTAACAGAGCCTAACGCTGGATCTGACGCTGCTGCACTAAGCTGCAGAGCTGAAGATGAAGGTGACCATTTTCTAGTCAATGGTAGCAAAATATTTATTACCAATGGTGGACATGCAACCACCTATTGTACCTTTGTTAAGACTGATCCAGATCAGCCTAAAGGTAAAGGGATTACCTGCTTGATCATAGAAAAAGATACCCCTGGATTCACTATAAGCAAGCCCATTGAGAAAATGGGTATGCACGCTGACCCAACTTGTGAACTTTTTTTTGAAAATGTGAAAGTTCCTAAAGAGAATGTCTTGGGTGAAATCAACAATGGCTTCGCTGTGGCTATGGGGCTACTGGCTAGTGGTCGGATTACCATAGGCGCGCAGGGCCTGGGGATTGCTGAGGGAGCCTTGGAATATACCACAAATTACATCAAGGAAAGGCAGCAATTTGGTAAACCACTGGCAGCTAATCAGGGCGTTCAGTTCATGATTGCAGACATGGCTACCAAGATCGATGCTGCACAGATGCTGATTTACAGAGCTGCTTGGCTCAAAGATAACCATATGCCTCATAACAAAGAAGCATCCATGGCCAAGCTCTTTGCCACTGACGTTGGCATGGAAGTCACGACCAACTGTGTACAGTTGATGGGTGGATATGGTTACTGTTCAGAATTCCCAGTTGAACGCATGATGAGAGACGCCAAGATTACCCAAATCTACGAAGGGTCTAATCAGATTCAGCGCATGATCATTGGGCGTGAAGTAATCGGTCGTTTTTAAAAAGTATAAAATCCAGAAGGAATCATCGTCAAATAGAATAGCTGCAATTATTTACTTAGAAATGAGGTTAGACAATGAGTTTGCCATTGGAAGGGATTAAGGTGTTGGATTTATCCAGATATTTGCCTGGTCCTCTAGCCACTCAGATACTGGCAGATTTCGGGGCAGAGGTTGTTAAAGTTGAAGATCGCAAGGGTGAATTAGGCCGATTTTTACAACCTATGGTCAAGGATACTAGTGCTCGATTCTATACTGTTAATCGCAATAAGAAGAGTATTGGCTTGGATTTGAAACACCCAGAAGGCAAAGAAATCTTTAAAAAGCTCGTTGCTGAAACTGACATCGTCGTTGATCAGTTCCGCCCCGATGTTATGAACAAGCTTGGCTTGGGTTATGAAGTCTTAAAAGAGATTAATCCCCGTATCATTTATTGCATAATTACAGGTTACGGTTTGACTGGTCCCATGCGCGATGCAGCGGGTCACGACGTTAACTATCTCAATATTGCCGGTGTAACTGAATTACTAGGCACTAAAGACGGGCCACCTGCTATGTGTGGTGTACAAATCGCAGATACTGCTGGAGGCAGTCTGTATTCAGTGATCGCCATTTTGCTTGCTTTAGCAGCAAGAGAAAAAACAGGTAAAGGGCAGCTTTGTGACGTGGCTATGATGGATGGAGCCCTCAGTCTGCTTGCTTATACTATTGGCGAATGGTCTGGAGGAGAAGGCAATCTTCCCAAGCGTGGAGGTGAGTTGTTAACTGGTGGCTATGCTACCTATAACAATTATGAGTGTAAGGATGGTAAATATGTCAGTCTGGGCGCCGTAGAGGATAAATTCTGGGCCAGTTTCTGTAGGAAAGTAGGTCTGGAGGAGTATATCCCTCTACAGATGGATGTACCAAGTCAGCCGAAAATTGAGGCTTCAATACAAAAGATTATGCTCACAAAGATTCGCGATGAATGGGTTGAGTTCTTCTCTGATTATGACATATGCTTTACACCGATTCTTACTCTAGACGAAATGGTCAAACATCCACAAGTCCTGGCCCGCAATATGGTCCATACTTTGACCAATTTCCAAGGATCAGGTAAAGACTTGGTATGCACTGGAGTACCCATCAAGCTTTCAGAAACACCAGGCGAGGCTAAAATGGTTTTTGCTAGAACCGGAGAAAACACGGATGAAGTATTAGCGGGTATCGGTTATAGTAACGCACAGATTGAGCAGCTGCATAAAGATAGCATAGTCTAAAAGATGGTTTCTAAATGAATGACCAGGGATTAAGAATGAACCTATTAAATTGATATAGGGCAGGTCGTTGTCTGTGATAACGATCTGCCCTATATCAATTTAACATGGCCCGAAAAAATTGAGAGAATCAAATGATTTAGACTGATCGTCACCCCATAATATTTCTATAGTTGTGACCACGCCCACGTTATTGGAATAAACTGGATATGTAAAGTAGGGGGCGCTATAGAAGAGGGGAAAGTCTTAATCGATCTTACAAGGGGGATGAGTATGGCGCGTTTTGAAACAAGTAAAGTCTTACAGAAATTTCTAACACGTTATTTACTACAGCACAATGAGAAATTCACAATCCGTAGGATCGTTGATAAGTGCTATCCTAGAATAATGCAGCATACTCAAAAATTGATTGCCCGTACAATTGACCCTTTTCAACTGTGCCCACCGACCATTATCTTTTGGTTAATAGTTCCACCCTTTAATGCTATTGGCGTGAGTATAGAGGGGTTACGAAGAATTGCGATTGACTGGCGTCAGCAACTTGAACCGAATCAAACAGTATATTTAGATTTCAAACTTTTAGCGTTTAACTCTCCGTTTGCACTCACTTTGCTTGTTACCTTTACTTTATTTGCTATTACCATCGTGGATGGAGCTTATAGGGTTGTCCAGGCTGTTAAACTGGAAAGCGAAAACAGGTTGAAGAGATTTGGCGAGTCTATTGATAATTTCAGCGATGTACCCGTAGCTTTAAAAGCAACAATTAAAGAATACGTAGATGAAGAAAAGTCAAAGTATACGGTTAGCTCCCTTGAACCATTTAACTTAACCCCCAGAATGTCTGTCTTTTTTCCTGTGAACGATAATCATACATCCATAGGCTTTCTAACTATTGATATGCGGCACGTTGAGATTAGCGTTAAACAATCTTTAGACCCAAATGATACGATTATTAGTCTGATAAGGTTTTTAGATTTATACGCCCCCTTTCCCCTCCAGATTGCCGCCATGTTGCTTAGCTTAGGTTTATTTATTAATGGTAAAATCTATGAGTTAGAACAAGAATCTCTCTCACACAATTAGTAATATGGAATATTATGTATATAGAAAGAAGGGAATTACAATGACTTGGCAAGATTACGCTTTGTGGACTATTCAAAGTTATTGGGTTATCTGGTTAATCGGATCTTTCGTACTCTCGACATTATTGGGGGGTATAATTTTCCGCAATTATGAAATAGTTAAATAACTCTAGGCACAGCAAAGGAAGATTAACATGAATACAGCTCAGCCAATATTAAGAAATGGTTATAATTATATGAACAACAGCACCTATAAACCTATAGCGTCGCATATACAGTCCAAACCTACAGCTAGTACAACTACAAAGTATTGGGGTATTTGGTTACCTGTCCCTACGTTTTTGGCTATAGCAAATTCGATTTTTTGGACATGGCTAATCGTGAGCACAGTTGGCTATACAGAGCATCCGCTTGATAAGGTTGCCGAAAAAATAATTCAACAGTTCTAGGAGAGTTTAGGTGATTACGGACCAAGTGATAGAGAGGAGTTGTCTTAATGCAATTTTGGTATTTGTGGGCGCATGGTACTACTTTATATGCACAGCCTTTCGCCTATTTCGCTCCTTTATTATCGCTTACTGCCTTCATTTTTATTGTCTATATTATCACAGCGCTAAAACAAGTACTGGATAATAAAGATCAGCATCTGTTATGGTGACAACACACCGGTAGGAGCTTCTTTCAATTTATAATGCGCTAAGTATAATCCGGCTTTCCTGACTGTCTGGACAATGTCTTGTTATAACTGGGCTTTATCTTCAATCATTGGATTAA
>DASRMA010000125.1:0-67451 GCA_035648155.1 Desulfosporosinus sp. | reverse complement strand
CTCTAGGAGGGGGTATGAAGAAGGAAGAGGAAAAGAATGAAAAACCTATATGTAAACCGCTAAACTAGCGGATGGTTATCTACTATGTTTAGCATAAACTATAGTTGTTACCCTTCCGTGAACTTTGTGTTAAGAATTTGTGAACCCTTAAGTAAAACACCCACTTCTAAAAGTGGGTGTCTGGAAAAAGAATAAAATATCAAATAAAAAGTTATTTGAGAAATATAGATAATATAAATTATTCTATTTATTTTGATTATTTCCATTATATTTTTATTGGAAATGTGATAAGATTCAATTACATAATGAATGGCTATTCATAAATTTCGTTACTTATTACTCTATTGGAATTTTAATGAAATGGCAGGCGACTATAACATGAACGAAAAGCCGGGAATTATTTATGATGACGCTAAAAAGTGTGTTGATGAAGTTATCAAGTATGTCGGTAAGGAAATCACCTTCTGTATGCCCCTAGCCCTGGGTAAACCCATCCTCTTTATCAATGAACTTTACCGGCGAGCCAAAGAGGATCCTGGGATAAAGCTTAAAATTATTACAGCTCTGGCTCTTGAGAAGCCGAAAGGCCACACTGACCTAGAAAAGCGATTTTTAGTACCTCTCTCGGACAGGGTTTTTGAGGGTGTTCTAGAATTCGACTATATGCTTGATTTTAGAGCAGGAAAACTTCCTAAAAATATTGAAGTTTTTGAATTTTTCTGTAAGGCGGGCGGATACCTGCATAATCCCGAAGCCCAACAGAACCATTTGGCAACAAACTACACCCATGCTAGTCGTGATGCTATGGCCCTAGGGGCTAACGTCTTCGGCCAACTTGTGGGCTACCAGGAAATCAGCGGCAAAACTATGTATTCTATGAGTTGCAACACAGATGTCGGTATTGAAGCTGTACAGTCACTTAAAGAAAAACGGGCCAAAGGGGAAAAGGTGGCTATTATAGGGGAAGCGAACAAAAATATGCCCTTTATGTACGGAGATGCCGTTGTGGAAGCGGATACCTATGACATTATTCTTCAGGGACCACAATATGACTATGAACTTTTCTGTCCACCTAAAGACCCTGTTGCTTTCGTTGATCATATGATTGGGATCAATGTCAGCACCTTGATTAAAGATGGTGGCACGATCCAGGTAGGAATAGGCGCCCTTGGCGACGCAATTGCGTCAGGACTTATCATGCGCAATGAACATAATGATCTGTACCAGGAAATACTCCAAAAAGCCAGCATTATTAAGCGATACGAAAAGCTAATTACTGAGTGGGGAGATACTGGAGTTTTCCAGAAGGGGCTTTATGGTTCATCAGAGATGTTTGTTGATGCCTTTATGCAGATGTATAGAAACAAAATATTAAAAAGACAGGTCTTTGACAGCGTCCCCCTTATGAAACTTATCAATGCAGGATCGCTGGTAGCCGATAACATTCCTTCAGACATCCTTGACCAACTACTTGAGATGAAAGCAGTCCATTCTAAACTTAGTGAAGAAGACTTTTCGTTTCTTACACGATTCGGAATCCTAAAACAGGGTCTTACCTATGAATCAGGGACGATTATGGACGGTAAAACGGTGTACTCCACAGATATGAATAACGACAAAAACCTCAGCGAGATTCGATTGCTTCTCGGGAAAGAACTGAGAGGTGGTCAAGTTATTCTTGGGGCCTTCTATATTGGCCCGAAAGCCTTTTATCAGGCTCTGAATGACATGAGTGAAGAAGAACGACAGCTCTTTGGCATGTCTGGTGTTGAAAAGGTAAACCAACTATATGGAGGGGAAGAACTGAGAACCCTGCAAAGGAAAGATGCACGCTTTGTCAATACAGGCATGGTGGCAAGTGTTCTAGGATCCATTGCTTCAGATCAGCTCGAGGATGGTCGGGTTATCAGCGGAATCGGTGGACAATACAACTTCGTGGCTATGGGGCACGCCTTAGAGGATGCCAGAGTTATTATGATGGTTAAAAGTACCAAGGGATCTGGTGAAAGTCTGAAATCCAACATAGTCTTCAGTTATGGGCATTGCTCAGTGCCCAAGCACCTGAGGGACATCATTGTTACAGAATACGGTATTGCCGACGTTCGTAGCAAACCGGAGAAACAAGTGATCGCAGAAATGATTAATATTGCAGATTCGCGCTTTCAAAAACAGCTTCTTGCTCAGGCAAAAAAAGCGGGTAAAATACCTCGAGATTATGAAATTCCTGAAGAGTACAGAAATAATACACCGGAAAAGGTTACTGCCTTGCTGCGTCCCTATCAAGCTTATGGTGTTTTTTCTGCTTTTCCGTTCGGAACGGATTTAACAGAAACGGAAATTGTTCTGGGGGGTGCGTTGAAGGGATTAAAGAGACTCTCTAGCGGAAATCGTTTTAAACTGGCCAAAGGATTGCTTTTTGAATTTCTCAAACCAGTTCCGAAATCCGCCCATCCCTTCATAAAACGGTTGAGTCTTGACAAACCGTCCTCTATGAAAGAAAAGATTATGAGAAAACTAGTTGTCTTCGCCTTAAGAAACAACCACAGTCTTGGCGATACGCCCCCTCCTCAAATTCCTTTTACAACCAACGAATCTCTCAACAGATAATTCTTCATAAATAAATAGGGTAGTAACAAACTAAAGAACAAGTTTGTTACTACCCTATTTATTTATATTCTTGCTAATTTAATAATTTGATTATTTTAACTACTTACTTTATTTAAATATTTATGATAATATTCAATTAATGAATGAATACCCATTCAATTTATACTCTGTTGTTAGAATATTTTGATGAAATGGCAGGCGACTAGAATGTTGAATGAAAAGCTGGGAATGATTTATAGCGACGTGAGAAAATGTGTTGATGAAGTGATCACCTATGTAGGCAAGGATATCACTTTTTCTATGACACTTGGCTTAGGAAAACCAGTTATCTTTATCAATGAACTTTACAGGCGAGCCAAAGAGGATCCCGAAATCTCGCTCAAAATTATTACCGCTCTCTCACTTGAAAAACCAAAAGGCCACTCAGAACTAGAAAAACGGTTTATCCAGCCTCTTTCAGATAGAATTTTCGCAGGGGTACCGGAATTTGACTACATGCTTGATTTCAGAGAGGGAAAACTTCCTAAAAATGTTGAAGTCTTCGAGTTCTTCGGTAAAGCAGGCTCTTACCTGAAGAATCCAGTTCCTCAGCAACACCATTTGCCTTCACATTATACACATGTAGTTCGTGATGCTTTAGCCCTCGGAACAAACGTCTTCGGCGAACTTATTGGGTACCAGGAGATCAACGGCAAGACCAACTATTCCATGGCTTGTAACCCAGATATCTGCATTGAAGCTGTCCGAAAAATCGGTGAAATGAGGGCCAGAGGGGAAAAGGTCGTTATCGTTGGGGAAGCGAACAAAAATATGCCCTTTATGTATGGGGATGCCGTTGTAGCAGCTGAAAACTACGACATTATTCTTCAGGGACCACAATACAACTATGAACTTTTCTGTCCTCCACAAAGCCCTGTTGCCCTATCTGATCATATGCTTGGTATCAATGTCAGCACCTTGATTAAAGATGGTGGTACTATCCAGGTAGGGATTGGTGCCCTTGGCGACGCAATTGTAGCAGGACTAATTATGCGCAATGAACATAACGATCTATATCAGGAAGTCTTGGGCAAGACTGGCATAACAAAACGCTATGAAAAACTAATTACTAAATGGGGGGATACAGGAGTCTTCCAAGAGGGGCTTTATGGCTCATCGGAGATGTTTGTCGACGCCTTTATGCAGATGTATAAGAGTAAAATTTTAAAAAGGAAGGTTTTTGACAACATACCCATTATGAAACTGATTAATGACGGCAAGCTCTCCGCCAATAACATCCCTGTGGACATCATTGACCAACTGATTGCCATGAAAGCGGTCCATACAAAACTTAGTGCCAAAGACTTTGCCATGCTTTCTGAATATGGAATTCTGAAAAAGGGCCTTGGGTATGAAAATCATTCTATTATAGATGGAGAAATCAGCTACTCAGCGGATATGAATGATGAAACAAATAGACTAGAGATTCGAAAATTACTTGGCAAAGAACTTCTCAAAGGGTTTGTAATACAGGGTGCTTTCTTTTTAGGCCCCAAAGCCTTTTATCAAGCTTTAAATGAGATGAGTGAAGAGGAAAGAAAACTCTTTGTCATGTCTGCTGTCGAAAAGGTTAACCAGCTTTATGGTGGAGAAGAATTGAGGACCCTGCAGAGAAAGAATGCTCGCTTTGTGAATACCGGAATGGTGGTAAGTGTTCTCGGCGCAATCGCCTCAGATCAATTGGAGAATGGTCAAGTGGTCAGTGGAATCGGTGGCCAATATAACTTTGTAGCTATGGGTCATGCCCTACCTGATGCAAGGGTTATCATGATGATCAAAAGCACGAAAGGTTCCGGTAAGCTTCTCAAATCCAACATTGTCTTCAGTTACGGTCATTGCTCCATACCCAAACATCTGAGAGACATCATTGTTACTGAGTATGGGATTGCTGACGTTCGTAGCCTACCCGAAAAAGAGATAATAGCCCAGATGATCAATATTGCTGATTCTAGATTTCAAAAACAACTCCTTGATCAGGCAAAAAAAGCGGGTAAAATACCTCTGAATTATCAAATTCCAGAAGAGTATAAAAATAATCTACCCACAAAAATCTCTGCTCTGCTCAAGCCCTATCAGTCTCAAGGGCTCTTTCAGCAATTCCCATTTGGCACAGATTTAATGGAAGAGGAGGTTGTACTCGGTGATGCTCTGAAGTCCTTGAAGACACTCACGAAGACAAATCGTCTTAAACTGGCAAAAGGGTTGCTGCTGGAATTGTTCAGACCCATTCCAAAATCAGCTCACAGCTACCTGAAGAGAATGAACCTGCTTGATCCTTCTTCCTTGAACGAGAAAATCATGAGAAAGACAGTCGTTTTTGCACTAAGGAACAATAACCAATTTCAGGATTATACCCACCTCCAAACACCTGCTTCAAATCGCGTAGTAGGTAAGTAAATAGACAGCGCAACAAAAACTTGAGATCATTTAATAATGACGATGGCGCGCTATCCAAGGAATAAGAGCCTTTCACATTCAGAAGTGGTGGAGGGCTCTATCTCTTGGTATTGAGGTTTCAAGCTGCTGGAACTAATTATGAATTTTATGAGATGGTAGGTGACTATTTATGAATGTAAATTCGGGCATTGTCTCTGACGACGTAAAAAAATGTGTTGATGAAGTTATCAATTATGTAGGGAAGGATATTACTATTGCTATTACCCTTGCCCTTGCCCTTGCCCTTGGAAAACCAGTTATCTTTAACAATGAGCTCTACAGGCGGGCCAAGGAAGATCCTGAAATAAAGCTTAAAATAATTACTGGTCTCGTGCTTGAGAAACCGAAAGGCCGCACTGAACTAGAAAATAGATTTCTTAAACCCCTCTCGGACAGAGTTTTTGCTGGTGTTCCTGAATTTGTTACATTCATGAAGACTGTGAAATCCTTGCTGGAAAAACTAAAAACTTGATGGCTTCTTTCATCATGTTATCTATTACGATGCAGGCCGAACTGATTGCTAACGATCTTTCCACCGATATTGTTGGTGCTCATAAGAGTGAGTATGAAAAGGCTAAGTCCGATAAGCGATCACAGTTATTGACCAAAGTTCCCATATGAGCGCACAAGAATCCCTGGAGCCGCTCGCAAAAAAGAAGTTTATTTGTAATAGCCAAAGCGTGGAATTTGTAACTGAACAAGAAAAATACTACACCGTGGTATTTCGTTCTTTCTCTACCATTTCAGTAGAGACTTTATGGGCTTTCACACGAATATCTTCAGGATCTAGCGTGGTCAATAGTCCTTCACGTACAACAATACGACCATTGACGATTGTCATGTCGACAATACTGGAATTGCCACAGCAAACGATCGAAACTAGAGGATCATGGCAACCTGCGAAAGCCACATCCTCTAGATTAATGAACACTACGTCAGCAGCTTTCCCTTCTTGAAGAATACCCGTATCGTTTCGTCCCAGTACTTCTGCGCCACCACGCGTGGCTGCTTTAACAGTTTCATAAGCGGAGAGTCCAGCATCGGCATAACGTAGGTGATTGAGGAGATAGGTACGGCGAACTTCTTCCCACATATTTGAGCCATCATTGCTGGCACTTCCATCCACTCCGATTCCAAGTTTGACCCCTGCTTTGAGCAATTCGCTGGTACGGCAGATGCCGCTGCCCAACTTCATGTTCGAGGAGGGACAATGTGCGATGCCAGAACCAGCTAAAACGTTGATCTCCCGATCACTTAGATGAATCGCATGGGCAAACCAAACATCCGAGCCTATCCAATCAATTTCCTCCATCAATTCCACGGGGCGACGCCCATAGAATTCAAGACAGAATTTCTCTTCATCTAATGTTTCCGCAAGGTGGGTATGTAGCATAACCCCTGAGGATCGGGCAAGGTCACGGGCCTGGATCATTAGATCCTTACTGACAGAAAATGGTGAACACGGAGCGAGGGCAAGACGGGTCATGGCAAACGGAGAGGGGTCATGATAGGTTTCAATCAAGCGTTGTGAATCCTTTAAGATCTCTTTTTCCGTCTGGACGACTTCATCAGGGGGCAACCCTCCTTTGCTTTTACCCAAGGACATGGAACCCCGTGTCGGATGGAAACGGATTCCAATTTCTCGGGCTGCTTGGATTTGACTATCAATTAAGGTGGCAGGCTGACCCTTTGGGAAAACATAATGATGGTCGGTAGTCAACGTACAACCCGTACGTAATAGTTCAGCAAAACCAACCTGAGAACCATAGTAGACAGCATCAGGCGTAAGGTGCTTCCAAAACTCATAGAGATTTACGAGCCAAGAAAAAAGCGGCATCCCTTGTACTTCTGGCAATCCACGAAACAAAGTTTGGTATAAGTGATGATGAGTATTGACTAGCCCAGGAATAGCCAGCTTTCCGGTGCCATCGATCACTTCAGCTGGTCCGTCATAGGTTAATTGTTTACCTATGGCTCGTATCTCATGTCCATCAATGAGAAGATCAACATCATGAAAAATTTCGTCTTGGTCATTATAGGTAACAAGGGTGTGTAGATTTTTGATGAGTATCGCCAATATAATTCCTTCTTTTGCTAAAATTCATTAAACTTAAGAATAAACTAGATTGCATAAGACGTCATTATTTAGCTTGTTCCGTCGCATAGCGATATATACTTTCTAAAACTACTTTAATTTCTTTGTCCCAGCCTTCCACAAGACGAGTGTTTTCGTTTTCATAAACGACTTCTCCTGTCACGAGATTACCAGAAACAGCGCAGATGCAGGCAGCTTTTAGTTTGCGAACATGAGCTACAGTGAAAATTGCGGAACTTTCCATCTCAACATTCATGACGCCTAATTTAGCTAGTTTTTCAATCCATTCCTGGGTCTCCCCATAGAAGGCATCATCAGAGGCGGAAATTCCAACATGAAGAGCAAAATCAAGATCACTTTTCATACTACGGGCAGTTTGGATAATAGTATGGGTTAATTCAAGATCTGGAACAGCTGGGAAGCAATCTGGCACATAGTAACGTGAGGTTCCTTCATTTTTCATCGAACCAGAAGAAACTAAGAGATCTCCAATGCGGATGTTTGGTTGTAACCCCGCGGAACTGCCGATGCGAATGAAAACCTCTGCGCCTACATTAGCCAACTCTTCCACCGCAATTGAAGCGGAAGGACAACCGATTCCTGTGGAAGTAACACTCACTCCAACCCCTTTATAGGTACCCGTGAAAGTTCGATATTCTCGATTATTGGCGATTAGAATAGGATCTTCTAGGTATTTGGCTACTCGATCGGCACGGGCTGGATCACCAGGCAGAAGGACGTATTTAGCCACATCTCCGGGTTTAACCCGAACGTGATATTGAGTTTTTCCTAGTGTCTCATCTGCTTTGTTAAGAATCGTCATTGTTTATTCCTCCATTATTGGTGCTCGCTGGGAGCAAATATTTTTCCATCATGAGCAGGCCCACGCACCCGCTTGGAGACAAAGGCGAGAACCAGTAGAATTGTAATATAGGGGATAATTTCTACTAGTTGCGCTGGTATCGTAAGACCTTGTGCATTCATTTGCCAGGCAAGAACATAGCCGAAGAACAAAGAGGCCCCGAGTGCTCCAAAAGGTGTCCAACGCCCTAAAATCATGGCGGCTAGAGCAATGTAACCACGACCAGCTGTCATATTTTTAGTAAAAATATTCAGCATACCGATAGAGAGAAAAGATCCAGCCAAACCTGCTAGTGCACAGCCTGCGATGACGCTGAGATACATATACTTTCGCACCGGTATACCCAGAGATTGGGCAGCATAAGGATTTTCTCCAACAGAGCGTAAACGAAGTCCCATTTTGGTGTGGTAAAGAAAGAAGTGACTGATAACGATAAGTGCTAATCCGACGATCGTGAGATAGCTCATATTGTTAAGTATCGGTCCAAGAATAGGTATCGAACCAGCATTGGATAGTTGTCCTATTTTGGGTGCAAATGGAGATTGTCCTTTATTGTGAAAGAGAAGTTGTAACAAGAAGACAGTTACACTGGAAGCAAGAATATTAATGGCGACACCACTGACAACGTGGTCTGCCTTAAAGCCTACGCAGATGGCTGCATGTAAGAGTCCTAGCAAACCGCCAACGATAAGAGCAGCTAAAACACCCATCCAGGCTGATTGAGTGTAGTACGAAGTAATCGCCGCTGTAAAAGCTCCAGACAGCATGATTCCATCGAGTCCAACATTGACAATTCCAACACGTTCATTAAACACGCCCCCAAGGGCGCCCATAAACAAAGGAGTTGCAATTGATATAGTTGCCTGAATGATGCTAACAGAAAGAAAAGTAACCATCATTCTTTGTCCCCCTTGATCATAGAGCGTAAATGTACACGGAAGAAGTGTTCAGCTGCAATGAAGACGATAATTAAGGCCTCCAAAATCAGACCTAGTTCGCGAGGAACATTGACCTGAAACGACATGGCAGAAGCGCCATTCTCTAATGCGCCAAAGAGTATGGCAGCTGGAATGATACCTAAAGGGTGATTTTGGCCCAGAAGAGCGACAGCAATGGCCGTAAATCCATAACCTGGAGAAAATGAGTTGATAAAGCGCCCATAAATCCCTAAAGTACGCTCTGCCCCCATCAATCCACCGATCGCTCCACTCATCAGCATGGCCCATACAACAACACGTGTGCTTTTAATGCCCGCATAGAGGCCAGCACTAGGATTGATACCCGTTACACGCAGATTGTAACCCCATGGGGTATGGAAAAGAAAAACATAAATAGCAATGGCTAATAGAAGGGCGAGGAGAAAACCAGCATTAAGCTTATTGGGAGACATTAGTGCCGGGAGAATGGCGCTGGAATCAACTTTATACGTTTGAGCGACGGCGCCAGGTTCATGGAAAACGCGTACGGTAAGATAAGCCGTCAAAGCATATGCTACGTAATTTAACATGATGGTAGAAATTACTTCATGCACTCCAGACTTGACCTTTAGCAAGGCCGGGACAATAGACCAAACATAGCCAGCAAATGCTGCCGCAATGAGTGCAAGGGTAACATGGAGAAAGCTAGGGATATGATGAAGACTAAAACCTACAATAGCCGCTGCAATAGCCCCAACATACATTTGACCTTCAATACCAATGTTAAACAGGCCTGCACGAGCGGCTATCAAAAAAGCTAAACCGCCAAAAATATAAGGAGTGGCACGTTGGAGGGTCTCCGCCCATGAAGATGGGTCACCAAAAGCCCCTTGGAACATTGCTGCATAGGCTTGCAGAGGATTTTCACCAATTGCTAAAATAATCACCGCCCCAATTAACAAGGCACAGAGTACCGCGAGGATGGAAGGGAGGACCTGCCAAAGAAAAAACTTTAAACGACTTATATTCATGCTGGTTCTCCTTCCTTTTCAGGATGAATTCCTGCCATCATCAAGCCAATGTCATCTTTAGAAAGGAGATTTGGTGCACCGCTTCCCATAAATCGCCCTTGATAAAGTACCGAAACTCTGTCCGACAGAGAGAGAACTTCCTCCAATTCGTTGGAGATGAGAAGAATTGCCGTGTTTTGACGACGACATTCGAGGAGAACTTGATATATAAATTCTATTGCCCCGATATCCACCCCCCGTGTCGGTTGGACAGCAATAATTAGTTTTGGGTTGGCATGAAGTTCGCGACCGATGATTAGCTTCTGTTGGTTTCCCCCTGACAATGTGGTAATCCGAGCTTCTAACGAAGGGGTCTTAATCTGGAATTTCTGAATCAATTGATTTGCATATTGATCTATACGCTTCTTCTGAAAAAGCATACTAGAAACAAACTCTTTGCCTGCTTGATAGCCTAATATCGCATTTTCGCGTACACTAAACTCTCCAACGAGCCCAGTTTTGAGGCGATCCGAGGATATACAACTCATTCCCTTTTGACGGAGATGGGAGGTATCAACACCTTTGATGTTTTCACCAAGATAAAGGATTTTTCCTTTTTCCACTTTGCGTAAGCCTAATATGCCTTCGATAAGGGCATCCTGGCCATTTCCGGCAACACCAATAATTCCAAGGATTTCTCCTGCCCGAATGTCAAAGGATAACCCCACTGCTTTTTGGTCTCCATTGACTTGCTCAGTCTGAAGGTCTTGAACCTGTAAAACAAGTTCTGTTGGTTGGGCTTCGTCCTTAACCAGATCGAGAACAACGTCGCGACCTACCATTTGGCGCGCAAGAATTTTTTCGTTGACCTCCGAGATGGGCCAATGACCAACCGTTCGTCCGTCACGGATGACCGTAACATCATCAGCTAGAGCCATGACCTCATTTAATTTATGAGTAATAAAGATAACGGTACATCCGTCTTTTTTAAATTCCCGTAGAATCTCAAATAGCCGCACAATCTCATGGGGAGTCAACACAGCTGATGGTTCATCAAGAATAATTAATCGTGCTCCACGATAAAGCATTTTAACAATTTCGATCCGTTGCTGAATCCCGACGGGTAGATTTTCGACTAGGGCGTCTAAATCTAAGACTAAGCCATATTTTTGGCAGATCTCTTCGACAGTTTTCCGGCTGTCATTATAATTGAGCAATATTCCTTTTCCAGGTTCTGCACCCAAGATAATATTTTCTAAAACACTTAAAGCCTCCACCAACATAAAATGCTGATGCACCATACCTATACCTCGATCCAGTGCTTGAAGTGGGGAGGAGAATCGAACTTTCTCCCCCCATAGGTAGATTTCTCCTGAGTCAGGCTGGAGAAGGCCAAACAGACTCTTCATTAAGGTGCTTTTTCCTGCTCCGTTTTCCCCTACAATGGCATGAATCGTTCCAATAGGAACGACCAGATCAATCCCATCATTTGCTTTTACGTGTCCGAAGTATTTTTTCAATCCCTTGATAACAAGAGCTTCTTCGAGTGCCACGGCTCATCACCAGCCCAAAGTTTATTTTGCTTTTGCTGTTACATCAGTAACTTTAATGCTTCCGTTAATGATTCCTTTTTTGATATCATTAAGTTTTTTGATATTGTCGGCGCCAATAAGGTCTTTAGTATATTTCATTTCAGTGATACCAATACCGTCGTTTGCTACACCATAGGTATTCGTCCCTGTTTTGAAGTTTTTGTCGACGGTTCCTTTGATTGAGTCGTAAACAGCGACATCAACTCGTTTCATCATGGAGGTAAGGACTAGACCCTCAGCCATATAATCCTGATCTGAATTACAGCCGATTGCGTATTTTTTTGTTTCTTTGGCAGCTTCAAAAAGCCCTGAACCTGATCCACCAGCAGCATGATAGATAACATCAACACCTTGGTTATACATAGCCAGCGCAATACTCTTGGCCTTGGCAGGGTCATTAAAGCTGCTAAAGTCGGAACCAATGGGTTGAACTACAACGTTAACTTTCGGATTGACGTACTTTGCTCCTTGAGCGTACGCTACTGTGAACCGATTTAGAAAAGGAATATCCATAGCCGGAATAGCAGCAACCTTATTAGTCTTCGTCATCATACCTGCAAGAGCCCCTACAAGGAATGAACCCTCATGCTCATTGAAGACGAGAGAAGAGATGTTACTACTGTCCACCACTGCGTCAACAATTGCAAATTTAGTGTTGGGGAATTCGGAAGCAACCTTTTGCAAAGGCTCAGCCATATCAAAGCCAACAACAATGACTAGATCATTGTCTGCTTTAGCAAGATCACGTATTAAGCCTTCTTCGGAGGCAAGATCCGGTGGTTCAACTACTTTTAGTTGTACACCCAGATCGCTCTCTGCTTTTTTAGCTCCTATATCAGCAAGATCATTAAAAGACTTATCTCCTAGCCCACCGACACCGGTAAGGAGTCCGATTTTAACTTTAGAATTTTCTGAACCATCAGGTTGGGCTTGCTTGGTGGTTGAAGGCTGAGTACCGCAAGCCGTTAGGGTAAAGATCACAAAGACAATAAGTAATAATCCTAAAAACTTTTTGGTTTTTTTCACTTGAGTTCCTCCTCTATATTTGGTCATCTCATTAAGTATAAATATTGACGTGGAAACAATCTGCTCTTGGCTACACCTCCCTTAATGAGCAAAGGTTATTAAAGATAGGCAACACTACGACAAAGGGTGAAACGACAAAATTGATCAACATAAAATTCAGTGTTATACATGATGGGGTGACCTTCTAAAGAATATTCTACCGTATCGATTCGAAGCAACGGGGTTCCTAATTTGAGGTTAAAAAGTTGTGAAAGTTTTTCATCGACGATGCACGGAACGAGTTCAATAACATCATGGGTAAGACGACATTGACAGTGCTCTTCTACAAAAGGGAAAATGGCTTGATATAGCTCTTTCTCGGCGAAATTACCCTTTCTGAAAAGCTTGCGCGGAATTCGATCAATACAAAAAGCCGCTGGATTTCCATCAGCTAAAAAGCGTTTTTCAACGACTAATAGTTCTTCATTTTCATGAAGGCATAATTTCGAACTCTCATCCTTCGTGGATAGGCGCCAGGTTTGAGTGACTTGATCAACTGACGATGCATAGCCTGCTTCAGCAATGAACTTGCTAATTTCCCGTGCAAAATCAATGCGTGTTACCTGACGTGCGGCAAATTGATTAATAATTGTTCCTCTGCCCTGAAATCGTGCAATAAGCCCTTCACGCTCTAAAACTGTCAAAGCCTCTCTGACAGTAAGCCGACTAATTCCAAGCTGAGTTGCGAAGTCTTCTTCGGAAGGTAAGTGAAAATTGCCATCTTTCACTATGGACGAGATATAATCTCGCATTATTTCCAGTGCGTCGAGAACTGCTGTTGATTTACGAACCTTTCTTACACTCTGCATCCTTGTGACTCCTCCCTAGGAATTGGCATCCTTGCCCTCGTTTCATAGTTTAATGAATTGGTGAACAATAAGGAGATATTAGATTATGTATAGTCATCTGATGAGTTGATGATTAGTTAATGTTCGACAGTGGAAGACGATTTTCCTGCACTAGAAAATTAATTGTATTGGAGAATTTTGTGTATGGACAGCCACAAGAGCCACCTTCCTAGAGCCCACTCAGAGCTCTTTCGACTGGTTTTAGAGATTAATAGAGTGAGGGGGTGTCTGTGTTAGCTTCACGAATAGCCCTAGGTGAGGGATAGTTCTTCAGAATCGTCAAAGCCGTTTTTCCAAAGGGCCCAGAGAACAGGTAAAGCAATCCAGAAAAAAGTAAGTAGAGATCGGTACAAAGCCTGTTCTTTATCACAGTAAGCATATCTGAAACGGCGTAATACTCACGAGTCATCATACGAAGAACAAGGATTTGCGGTTGAGACATCATGGGAACCTTAACATCTTGGTATTTAGCAAACCTAGCGATGGCTTCCGAATCTTAATTATCATTTTTTACTTTTCTTAAGGCGAAATTCTTGGTAGAATGGACACACAGAGGGTTAAGGACAAAACCTCTGAGGTCGTTTGACTTCAAGAAGTAGAAAGGTGTAAGTTATCAAAGAACGTTCGAGTAGGGTTGAACCATCAACCCTACCTCTATCTTACAAGGAGTGAAGAATATACGAGGGACTATTTTGGACAAACTAGTGTTGACAATCAAAAAGAAAACGGAGGTCTACTCGTGAACGTTATGAAAGAAGCTAAAAAAGCAGAAATCCAAATGCATTTGACTGAATTTGAAATACCACCATTGCAAGATGTTGTAATTGTGGGCCGTAATGCACCAATAGGTCCAGAGGCATTAAAAAGGATGGTTGATGTCCTCAGTCCAGATCAATACAAAATTATTAAGGTTGATCATCCCGTCATTGAGGCCATCGTGGTACGCAATGCTCTTATGAACATGATCCCTGAAGAGAAATTAAGTGCGTTTATTTTAGAAGAGGGGGAAAAGATTGTTGATGCAAGCTCGATTATCAAAGCACATGTCAATATAACTGTGCACGTCAGCAAATCTATCGATTTATGATAACCATTAAGCGAGTTGCAGATATCTATTCTAAAGAATTTTACGCAGTGGATGTTTTGGATGGAGTTTCCAAGATAAGGCCATTTTTATTGGAAACAAAAAATGGCTGTTGTCCAGTCATGGATGAGGGTAATCTGGTGGGAGTAATAACATACAAGGATCTATTGAGAACACATCCCAATCGAATCATTGCTGATGCTATGCAAGGAGAACTGGTCACCGTTCCTGCAGAAATGCCACTTTGGCAAGCCAAAGAAATTTTTGAAGAAACTGGATTGGATGTCGTATTAGTTCAGGACGAAGGACGGCTATCCGGTATTTTATCCCGCAACTTGCTTGAAATACAACTTGGGTCTCACATAGATTTGCTAACTGGGCTTTATAAGAGTGATTACATATACTATCATGGTGTCCGACTCTTGAAAAATAAACAAGAAATCAGCGTTATATTTTTTGATTTAGACAATTTTGGTGCCATTGATAAAACATACGGTCATGCAGTAGGGGACATTATTTTAATCGAAGTGAGCAAACTACTAAGAGAAAATATTCCTTCAGAGGCCTTCTTATGCCGTTTTGGAGGAGATGAATTTGCCGTATTATTGCCAGCGCACTTGGACGAAGGAGCAGCATTAGCATACCACTTGGCGGATATTATAGATCGACACAGTTTTGTCCGCGGAATAGAAATTAGTGTTTCTACTGGAGTAATTGGGGGACAGCGACATGAAGAACGTGATGATGATCCATGGAATACAATGGAGCAACTGATAAATATTGCGAGTCTAAGGTCAACACAAGCTAAAAAGAGTAATGCAAAACCTCTCATGGCTGAAATTCAGGGCACAAATGTAATTGCCTAGCAGAGAAGCCTTCGGAGTCAGACCCCCCCACAAATATTTATAAAATAAAGAAACAAGGCCGAACTAAACCGGCCTTGTTTCTTTATTTCTTTATTTTTAAGAGCATTTTAGAATGTCATCAAGCAGGTCAGTGGAATATAATACCAGAGACCCCTGGAAGGAGGTAATACACCGTGTCTGCACAAAGCAAGAGTGTGGAGGATATGAACTATTTTGAACTGTTAGCTTGGCTGGGTATAGGCAGTTCTCATCCGGGAGGATTTCCTGCTACCCAACAGAATCTGAACGCTATGCAAATAAAGCCCGAGCAATATGTACTTGACGCCGGGTGTGGCAGCGGTCTTACCGCGTGTCACTTGGCAAAAACTAAAGGCTGTAAAATACTAGGCATCGATATTAGTCCTGAAATGGTGAAGAAAGCAGGTTTGAGAGCGCAAAAAGAAGGAGTTTCTCATCTAGTGGAGTTTAGGGTAGCGGATGTTTACCAGTTACCTTTTGAAGATAACCACTTTGATTTTGTGATGGCTGAATCTATTACGGTATTTTTAGACAAAGTAAAAGTATACCAAGAGTTTTACCGAGTCCTCAAGCCAGCGGGTAGAGTTGCTGATCTGGAAATGGTTCTTCTAGCTGAATTGCCTGCTAACATTAGGTTGCAGATGGAGTCGTGTTTCGGTTCAGGCACGAATCCATTGCCCTATGAAGAATACCTTAATGCGTTAACACTAGCTGGGTTTGAGGATGTAGTTCTCAAGAATCCGCAACGAATGAAGGCTAATGGTAATCTTATCTATAAAGAACTCAAAAAGGATTGGATGCTGGTAAAAGGACTAGCGGAAAAGGCAACTCAATTGCCAAGTTTAATTACGCGACTTCAAAAAAATTCTAGTTTTATGAAGAAAAACCGAAGCTACTTTGGATATTGCCTACTTTGTGGACTAAAACCGACACCTCCTCTTCCTCGGCCCCACAAGAAGATTGGCTTCAAAGATTGGGTGAGACAGGTATTACACTGGAAGTGAGAATTTTACTGCGATAGATCGAAGTTCTTTAACGGGTCCAAAAAATTCAGCTTCCACTTATATGAGTGGAAGCTGAATTGACCCCCTGCGAGTTCGCTTATTTCGATAAATCTTTGAATCCTTGATATACAAGATCAAAAAGTTGTTCGAGATCTTGTTCCTCGACGCAGGAGAAGGCAATGCGTACATCATTTTCACAAAGTGATATTATACCTACACCATAATGATCCAGTAGGTGCTTGCGCAAGGCTTCTGCCCGAACTCCTTTGAGTTTAAGACACATGAAGTATCCTGAATTAAACGGATAGTAGTCCCAGGCGTCAAGGTATTTTCCCTGATCGAGTATTTGTTTGACTTTACAAGCTCGCTTCTTTAATACTTCGAATTTTTCTTGTTTCTGAGCTTGGAACTCGGGAGATTGAAGTGCCTTTAAAACGAAAGTTTGCGCTGGGTGAGAAGCACTAGAAATTGTACCCCGAATAATACCTAAAGTCTTCTGTTCCAGAGCATCTAATACCGCTTGATGCTCACATGCGTATGTGATAAACCCAACACGTAAGCCCCATACATAGTCCTCCTTCGTAGCGCCATCAACTTTGATCGCTAATATTCTAGGATGAATATTGGCGATCAAGGCAAATAGGGATTCTTTGATGGAGTTTTCGTAAAATAGCCCAAAATAGGCATCGTCGATAACAACGGTTAAGTTCATTCCTTGTTCGGCGACTTCTTTGAGTGCTTCAACGATTTCTAAGGCCTCTTGCTTGGATGGTGTATACCCCGTTGGATTGTTTGGGAAATTAAGTAATAGAATTGCCTTGCCATGGTCTTTCTTGGACAGTAATGCTGCCTTCATGCCTGCCGTATTAAAGGTACTTTCTTCTGTATAGAAAGAATAGGTGATGGTTTTTGATCCTCTGCGTATTCCAAAGATAATGTTATAATTACCCCATAATTTGTCTGGTAAAATTAATGGATCGTTTTCGTCAACAAATAGATCGGCAACAATACTTAGACCATGTGTCAACGCATTGGTAACAATGGGATTACTAAACAATTTACCTTTTAAAGAAGGGTTATGAATTATTATTTTCTCTCGCCAAAGCTCTCTTAGCGCAGGTTTTCCTGCAGGGGGTGCATAAGGGAAAAGGTCTTTAGGATCGTAATTGGATAACGTTTCTTGGATTAATGGCAAGAACATTGGTTGATTATGTTCCGTTGCAATTCCAATGGTAGCATTAAATCGATGAGCTTTTTGCTTAGCCTCTTCAGATTGAGTTAGGATTCCCTTGGGGAAGTACAAATTCTTTCCGAGTTCCGATAATAAATCGTAAACGTGGGAATTCTCTTGCAGTATCTGGCAATTCAAGTTTCGTGCTATCTCATTCATATCTCTCTCCCATACTCAAGTAAGAATCTTAATTATTTTGCACTTTAGCTTAGGATATTAATTCTACACTAAAAAAGTTACTTTCTCCACTCTTAAATAATAAGTTCAGAACGAATTAAATTGCTTTTCTTCTCTTCGATTTTAGTAAAGTTCTTCTCGCCGCTGCTTCCAGACTGGTAGAACGTATGTCATAGTATATTTCTAGACCCATTTTGCCCCAGGGGGTCTCAAACAGAGTGGCAGTATTCCCCGGCGAAACTACCAGCTGTGCCCCCCAGCAGCGGCGGCTTCCTGAATCATTGTTAGAGTAGTAAAATAAAATTACGTTTTATACACCTCAGGATTTAGACAATTTGGGGGAAGTTCTCCTCTCATGGCCGCTAGAATATTGGACACAGCGATTGTGCCCATTTTAGTGCGGGTGTCAATTGTGGCACTCGCGATGTGAGGACATAGGACCGCATTGTCAAGTTCTTTTAGTCCTTCTACTAGTTCTGGCTCGAATTCGTAGACATCAAGACCAGCTCCCCAGATTTCGCCTGATTGTAAAGCTTTCGCTAGGGCTAACTCGTCTACGATAGGACCGCGAGAAGTATTAATTAGAACAGCTGTGGTTTTCATAAGTTTCAACTCTTTTTCCCCTATTAAGTGGAATGTTGTAGGGAGAAGTGGAGTGTGAATCGAAACAAAATCTGATGTTTGAAGAAGCATTTCTAGGCTGACGTAGCTCCCACCCGTTTCTTTCTCAAATTGGGGGTTAGGGGAAGTGCTGGTATAGAGGACAGTCATATCGAAGGCTTTTGCCCTTTTAGCAAATGACAAGCCTATTCTTCCTGCACCTATTATTCCAATTGTCTTGTGAAATATATCCTGCCCTAGAAAGAGCATCGGCCCCCAACCTTGGAATTGTCCCGTTCTCGTGTACTTATCTGATTCTACGACTCTCCGAGCTACAGAAAATAATAAAGCCCAAGTCATTTCAGCCGTTGTATCCGTCAGGACTCCGGGAGTATTAGAGACCATAATTCCTCGCTCTGTAGCGGAAGGAATATCTATATTGTTATAACCCACGGCATAGTTAGCAAAGATTTTCGTACCCTTTGCTGCATCCATTACCTCGGCATCTATGGGATCAGTTAGCAAACTTAACACAGCATCTCTGTTCTTGACCTTTTGCAAAAGTTGCGGTTTTGTAAGGACTTGGCCCGTACGATTGACTTCAATGTCGCAATACTCCGCCAGCATGTCAAGAGCCGGTTCAGGAATTTCGTTCGTAACATAAACCTTCCACCTAATCATTTGTTCCCTCCTACTATGTAGTAATTGTAGACCATATGAGTATTATACCAGATGGATTGGGTAGTAAACTACCGTCAAAATTGTTTGGAGTTTAATGGAAGGTGAACGGCTAAGTTGCTTATGATTGAGTTATTTTGGTAAGGAGTCAAATAATTCGTCGATCTCTTTAGATTGAGTTATCATAGTATCCACAATAATATTTAGTAATTTAAATAATGATAATGCAATAGAAGGAGGGTTATCATCTATTGTTAACTCTCCAGGATGTACGGCATTATCTCCAACAACTCTCATCATATCTAATGCCTTCTGAACATTTGGATGTAGGCCTTTTGTGACAAGACTGGCAATATCACAATTAATGTCCTTTCCGTTTTCACCAAGGAATACACAAATCTTTTGAATTCCTAATCTTAACAGTGCAGCACTAGCTTTAGGTGACTTCTCGAATATATTTCTAGCCTCATTATAATCGTTTAAAACAAGTTCGGGCATGTCTGCTGAGGGTAATGGAGCAGTTGATTGACTGGGGTAAATCATTTCATTACCATTATGCCAATAAGAATATTCCGTGCAATTTCTGCACATACAAACTGCTAACTTTTCTATAGCTACATTTCCATTACTGCTTCCAGCTGCAACAATGCTAGGACTCCAGAATTGATGAGCAAATGCTCCACAGTGGGGACAATTAAAGGCTTCTAAACCGTATTGCGGTGTTGTATATTTCATCTCTTATCCTCCAATAAATTAATATTATTTACATTCCACAAATACCTGTATGGCTATCTTTGTGTATCCTATAGGTTCAAGGCCGTAGTTACATTCTCCTGCTTCACTCTCCTTCGGTGGGGGTAGACTCCCCCACCGAAGTCTCGATGTTCAACTTTAGTTGAACGAGTTCACTATCCCAGTATTAGGCTCTCATCTTTAAAGGTGGGGGTCCTTATTATTATCCATTTACCAATATAAGGCTTCACATTTCTGACACATAAAGGTCACTAAACGATAACAAGTTTGTATTATTATAAAAACAACCCACACATGATGAATGAAGTTGGCAATGTGGCGTTAGCAAATGCATTAAAGGGAACCATTGTAAGGACCTAATTAGCCCTAGCTAAGGACTAAGGCTAATAGAGAACGATGAATTACTATTAAATTGAAAGGTGGTGATGTATGTGCGCGTAATCGTATAGCTAACCTAAAATATTATATGAAATTGAGATTAAAAATTCATATATGAATCAATTAGTGAACTCGTTCAGATAGACAGACTTCCTCAGACTTAAAATAATTGACCTTTAGTTGTAAGAAAAATGAGCAGGTCGTCGGTACAATTCCGACCATCTGTTCCATAGGAACCAAAGACCCCGCAAGTATGTTGCGGGGTCTTTGGTTTTGCTCAAAAGAACTATGTTCTGTAATCGTTGCAGTCCAAAAGAAAGTGTATTGTTTTAACCCGCGTTAGGTCATGGTATAATTCACCAAGGTGGAGTTCGTATTAATTGGGCAACACATATGAAATCTAATGGATAGTCGGAGAGAGGTTATATGAAAACTAAGCAAACATTAACAGCGCTTCTTTTTATATTAGGAATTATTGGGATTTCAGACACTTTACTGCTTCTTTTAAATAATGGGGGAGCTAATCTGGGAACGATTCTACCTGGGGTAATGGGAGGATTGTTGATCTTATGGGGATTAGGCAGAGCTTTTCTTTGGAGATTTATGCCGTTGAAAAAAACTAGACCATGGATATCAAGGTTTCGTCAGGTTTTCATCTCTTTATTCCTAATTGGATTGATCTCGTTTGTGGTGGTGGAGGGGGAGATCATTAGTAATTCGAGACCTGACTCCGTTGTCGAAGCAGATTATATGATTATTTTAGGAGCAGGCGTGAATGGGGAACAACTCTCCTGGACCCTTTGGGAGAGGATGCAAAAGGGACTAGACTATCTGGAAAAGTACCCCAATGTGAAAGTCGTCGTTTCGGGAGGGCAAGGTCCCGGAGAAGGAATTCCTGAAGCGGAGGCAATGAAGCGCTTCTTAGTAGAGCATGGAATCGCTGACGAGCGTATCCTGAAAGAGGAAAGATCTACGAGCACGATGGAGAACTTCCGCTTTAGTAAAGAAATATTAGCTCAGCAACCGGATTTTCAAGACTCAGAGAGGGTTGCCGTGATTACAAATGATTTTCACCTCTTCCGATCAAAAATTCTTGCTCAACGTAATGGTTTGATCCCGGTGGGAATTCCCTCCCCAACCCCTTGGTATCTCGTGCCTAATGTCTATTTGAGGGAGTATTTTGCGGTCGTGAAATCTCTGATCTTTGATTGGTAAATAGTTACAAGGGGGGGATAAGATTGAAGTATTTTTTCAAAGGAAAAAGTCCACGCCTGATAGTATTAGGGATATTATGTGTTGTTTTATTAGGCAATGTGTTTTTCACATCTGTTCCGAAACAGCTTAAACTATATGCCTATCCACAAAAATATGTGCAGGCCATGTCCTCAACACCTGGTATTCGAATATCCGCTGAGTATTCAGGGAAAGTAGATAAAGTGCGTTATTCAACAGAGTATGGGGGATTTCTTACGTGGAAGAACACCAGCGGAATAATTACTGAATATGAACAGTGTGTTGAATTACCCTATGATATGAAGGTCTATTGGACGCCTTACGGTGACAATACTATAAGGAACGTGACGGATATATCGGTAAAGGTTACGATTTTGGGGGAAAGCGAGAAGGTATTAGCGGAAAAAGAGGTAAATATCTTATGTGAAGGATTCTATACTGTTCAGGCATCACGAGATGTTGTAATCGGTATTAAAGGACAATAATTGATCCACAGGTAAGAAAAAATGTGATAGCAAGGAAGTGTACCATGAAATCGGAACTGAAACGGTCTGTTTGCCCTTACGACTGTCCAGATGCGTGTGGGCTCATAGTTGAGGTTGCTGACGGTCATGCAGTAAAGGTTACGGGTGATCCGGAACATCCTTTTACCAAAGGAACTTTATGCCCCAAGATGGTCCATTACGAGCGGACGGTGCACTCGCCACAAAGAGTGCACCAGCCCTTACTGCGCATAGGAGAAAAAGGAACTGATCAGTTTAAATCCGTATCTTGGGACGAAGCTATCAGGCATATTGCAGACCGTTGGAAGGGAATAATTACAAGCCATGGAGCGGAAGCGATTTTGCCGTATTCTTATGCGGGGACTATGGGTATAGTTCAACGCAATTGTGGGGAGGGCTTTTTCAACCGTTTGGGAGCATCGAGATTAGCTCGCACGATTTGTTCGTCGTCTAAGGGCTACGGTTGGTCCTCAGTTATGGGTGATACCTTGGCGCCCCACCCGGATGAAGTTGAAAAAAGTGACTTTATACTGTTGTGGGGTACGAATGCCTTAGCTACGAACATTCATTTACTGCATAATGTTCGTGAAGCGAAAAAACGTGGCGCAACGGTTTGGCTCGTTGACACCTATGAAAATCCGACTGCCCAACTCGTGGATAAGGTCGTGTTAGTACGGCCAGGCTGCGATGGCGCTTTGGCTCTCGGCATCATGCATATCCTGGTTCGCGAAGGATGGATAGATCGAGAATTTCTGGACAGGAATGTACAGGGCTTTGAACAGCTCCGAACGGAAGTCCTGCAAGATTACCCACCAGCTAAAGTGAGTCAAATTATGGGTATTGAAGTTAGGTTACTCGAAGAAATGGCGGCACATTACGGTAAAGCCGTCGCGCCTTTTATTGTCTTGGGATCAGGGCTTTGTCGTTATGGCAACGGCGCAATGACGGTTCGCACTATCACCTGTCTGCCAGCCCTGGTCGGAGCTTGGGGCAAGCCGGGAGGTGGGTTGCTCGCGAGTATTTCGACAGGTAAGGTATTTCATACGGATCGGGTTACGCGCGAAGATTTATTAAAAGAGCCAACTCGAGTGGTGAATATGAATCAGCTCGGTCAAGCACTGACGGGATTATTAAATCCGCCGGTCATGAGTTTGTATGTATACCATTCCAACCCAGCCGTCGTAGCCCCTGACCAAACGATGGTCCTCAAGGGATTGATGAAGGAAGACCTATTTACAGTCGTTCATGAACGATTCATGACGGATACGGCTCGCTATGCCGACATCATTTTGCCGGCTACAAGCTCATTAGAACACTCGGATATCTACCGCGCCTATGGTCATTATGGCCTCCAGAGAACGGCTGCAGTTATACCGCCGGTGGGTGAATCTAAATCTAACTGGGAGGTTTTTCAGTTGCTTGCCCAAGCGATGGGCTTTAAGGATTCCTTCTTTAAACAAAAAGCTGATGACCTTATCAATCAATTAATTAGTCCACCTACATCATGGCTTCAGAGTATTGACCTAGAGAAGCTTCAAGAAGGTCATCCGGTTGAACTCTCCCTACCCGAGAATTACAAGACAACCTTTATTACACCATCTGGTAAAATAGAACTCTATAATCCATTGGAAGTTGAGCCTTTACCGCACTATATCGAACCTTACGGGGATGATGCCCCGTTCTATCTAATGAGTGTACCGAGCTTATATTCGCTGAATTCTTCCTTTAATGAGCGTTCCGATTTACTTAGTAAAAAGGAAACAGCCTATCTCCAAATGAACATCAAAGATGCTGAGACTAAGAATTTACTTGACGGACAAAGAGTGATCGCGTTCAACGAGCGTGGCGAGGTTCAGTTTATTCTCAAGTTAACCACTAAAGTTCCTATAGGAGTCGTCGTTACCGAAGGCCTTTTTTCCAGCGAACATGCGCTCGGAGAACATACAGTAAATGCCCTTACTTCTCAGAGATTAACGGATAAAGCAGCGGGGAGTACTCTTTATGATGTTAAAGTAGATGTTCGGTTATGGAAATAAAAACCTATTGAAAATAAAAGACACGCTAGATTGATGCTATGAGATCAATCTAGCGTGTCTAGAGGGTAAGAGGTAATATCATAGTTTGGACGGTGGTTACCTATCTGACAACAAGTATGGGGCAAAAAGAATTGGCCAGTACTCGTTGTGTAACACTTCCTAAAATTGCTCCCGTAATGGTGCTATGGCCACGAGTTCCCATAATAACTAAGTCGAATTCTCTTTTGATTTCATCTAAAATGCTTTCTGCTGGGTTTCCCGACACATGTTTCTTTGAAAAACGAACGTCTCTTATATCAATGCCCTTAAGAGCAAATTCTAAGGCTTGCTCACCGTTCTTCTTGATTAGGTCAGGGTCAATGGTATTTGTAAAACCTTCATTGTATCCATAGTAGGCTAGCTGGTTTTGGGTTACGTGGAAAAGCTCTACCTCTGAATCAAACTTTCTAGCTAGTCCCAACGCGGCGGTCAGGGCATGACGTGATGATTCTGAGCCGTCTGAGGGTACTAAAATTCTTTTGTACATAGAATTCATCCTCCTTGCTTTTTAAGTCATTTTACGTATGCTTATTATATATCAAGTGGTGCTGTTTTGTAGAATATTGTCGTCATTATGGTTTGGTGACACATTAAGCATGCTGTATCAAATGGAAAACTAGGAAAATACCCACAGAAAGGATTGAAAGGGTAAGCAACATGTTAAGTACAGGGGATGGCAGGTAGGTATCATCGTCTATTTGTTTTTCGACTTTCTTATACCGGATAAAGGCAAGCACACACAACAATGCCCCCAGACCGACAAGGAAAATCCCGGCGATGGAAGAAGATCCATCTGAAGCAGGCAACGCATTTCCCGTACTTGATTCTCTTAATATGTAGGACATTTGTTTGATAAACAACGCGAACCTTTCCAGAACAAAACCGAAGGCCATTATCCCGATGCTCGTTCTTACCCAGGCAAGAAAAGTCCGTTCATTGGCCATGTGAACACGGCGGTTAGCCACTCTTGCGGATTCTATATTTTCCTTTATTTCTACCATAAAGCAGCTACCTCCATAGATGAATTCCAGCGTAATCTATTTAGGTACATTCAAGAAAATAACCAGTCAGTATGCCAGTCTATTTCGCGCCATACCGCGTCGGCACCTTGGCATCTTTGACTTGTTATTTTCTTTCATATGCCTTAAGAAAGCCGTCAAGGATTGTGCGCTCTGCTGAGGCTCCTTAGTGCTTATCATTGGTTTAGAATACCATATTCCAACATTGTAGTCTAATCGACCCGAATTAATCCAATCGTTAGACTCCCACTTCTACAAGTGGGAGTGGTACCCCGTCACTCTGCTTCGGTGGGGGTAGACTCCCCCACCGAAGTTTCGATGTTCAACTGGTTGAACGAGTTCACTAGTTTTAGGCATTAAGAAGTATCAAAAGAAAGTAGAAAGAAACTAGAACAATGGGTGTTCTGGCTTCTTTCTACTTTCTTTGAAAAAGTGCTCATAGTAGCAATAGCTGTTGCAAGGTAGCGATCCTACCACGACCTTATCCTTGGTCTTGTTCATAAGGATGGCAAAACAAAGAACCGAAGTAAACAAAGAACCCCCAAGCAGATTTCAAAACACTCATATAAAACATCCTTTCTTTAAATAGATAGAGTTAGATCATTAATCAGAGGGGAAGCGGACAAGTCTGAAAATTCAATTACTTACTCCACTAAATTTAGTTTACCTCTTTTCCTAGTTTTTGTAAAATAACAAAATCATTTGATCTTAATAGATAAAATCTATTGCTAAGAATATTTCATATTAATAGATGAATCCTATAGCACTATAGCATAGACCGATGAGTTGGGCGGCTGGGAAAGTATTTACCATCTAACGGACAAGATATTATTGTCTGTTAGATGGTAAATACTTTCCTGAAATTACCAGCATATTATAAGGTCATAATGTTGATAATATGATCATAAGAGTATGTAATTGGTTGAGCTAAGATTTATATATGCTCTCATGGGGTGTATATGAATCGGCCAAAGATGATATGCGGGTGGTTAAACGCTTGTATGTAGGTCGGAGGAAAGATCTTATAGTGGTGGAGAAAAGCTTTACTACAGTTTATTCGATTGTTTTAAGGTTCCACTTGATCGTATAGGGTCGAGCTAAGATCTTGCATGTTGTTGAGTTTTTCTTACTCAGCCATATGTCGGAAGATGTATGCATGTGTAAGAAAGTTCGGTTATATTAGGCCAAGTGGTTTTGTATAGCTGGGTAGATATCTTGCAGGGTTGAACGAATCATGGGTATAGGTAGTTACTTTCTTGATTATGGTCGGAAGATCCTAGTTGGGTAATCAGCGATCTATA
The DNA here is from genome assembly GCA_035648155.1 of Desulfosporosinus sp. Classification (GTDB taxonomy): domain Bacteria; phylum Bacillota; class Desulfitobacteriia; order Desulfitobacteriales; family Desulfitobacteriaceae; genus Desulfosporosinus. Next base: position 41,060 of record DASRMA010000125.1, on the reverse strand, counting down.
TTGGTGTTAGGTAGATCATTGCGTACTCTTATATAAATTACATTAAAAGCCGCTCGAGATTTCTCGTAGCGGCTTTTAATGTAATTTTATATTCAGAACGCATTACTCAGGCATATGTCCTGCTACACAAAGAGAAACGCTAGTGCCATAATGGCATAGGCGGATAAAAGTTGAGCGCCTTCTAGCCAGTTAGAGCGACCATCCATGCTAATCATCGCAGTAATAACAGTAGCCATGATGATGACGACAAGTTCATAACTGGTAAATATTAAGTCGAGGGGTCGGCCCATAAAGTAGCCCAAAAATACCAGCAGGGGTGCAACAAAAAGCGCAATCTGGCTGCTTGAACCAATGGCGATTTCCAGACTGATTTCCATTTTATTCTTTAGTGCCATAATAACGCAGGTGGAATGCTCAGCAGCATTCCCAATGATAGGGATCACAATGACTCCAATGAAAAGCTCGCTGATGCCCAGAGCTTGAACTACAGGTTCGATTCCTGCCACCAGAAATTCACTCTCGATGACAACAAAAAGGGTAGCAACGAGTAGAATCAACAAGGCTTTCGGTTTTGACCAGTTTGGAGTTTCAGAATGTTCTAGACTTGGGCGGAAAACATCTTTATGGGTATGAAGAGAAAAGATTAAACTAAGAATATAAACGAGCATTAAGATGGCGGCAACTCCTAGACTGAAGGACTCTGCCGCGGGATTAGTGTGGGATTGCAGAAACACTGCGGGAATGATTAAGCCTGTAACAGCCATCAGCAGCATCGAAGTATGCATACCAGCTGCTGCTCTATTGAATTTTTGCGTCTTATACTTAAATCCGCCAAGCAGCATGCTTAGGCCTAAGACCAAGAGAAGATTGCCGATGATTGACCCAGTTATGGAGGCCTTGACCACTTCATACAGGCCCGCCTTTAGGGCGAAAATTGTGATGATGAGCTCCGCCGCGTTACCAAAGGTAGCATTCAACAAGCCACCAACTCTTGGACCAACATAGATGGCTATTTCTTCAGTGGCTTTACCCATATAGCCGGCAAGGGGAATTATGCTCAAACCAGCAGTCACAAATAGGAGGACAGGCGAGTAATCCGAAAACTGTAGAAAAAAACTGATAGGTATAGCTAAAAGTAATAAATTAAGAAACTTCACCAATACTTCCTCCCCAGACTTCTATAAAAATGTTCCCTACAATTAAAATCTATTTGAGTGGACGTGTCAAATAGAACGGAACGAAAAAAATGCCCTCCACCGATCAAAGGGGGGGCATTTCTTGCGTGACCAGAATATAAATAAGGCTCCATTACATTGACGAACAGGGTCCTACAGCACATTTGCCGCAAACATCACATAACCCTAAGCCTGGGAATTGTTTGTCCACGTCTAGTAGTTGAGCATAGCATTTATGTTTGTCCAGGCCACGAACCGTTAACGCTCCGGTGGGACAGTTGTTGACACAAAACTGGCATTTGGAGTCTCTAATATAAAGACAGTTCTCCAGTGTAGGTCGGGGAGTCGGTGGAATTTTAGCAGAAATGACGGTGCTACCAAAACGACCGGCGCAGCCAGAGGGGGTAATGAGCATATGGTTAAGGCCGAAGGTTCCTAACCCAGCAACGAAGCCTACGCTTTTATTAGACCAACATGCAGTAAGATCCTGTTCATTGAAATTATGAGTAGCGGGTTGGGTCACCACATTTATACCAAGGGCCATTAATTCTTTGTTTAGCTCCGAACTAATTGTCGCAATGAGTTTGTTTGTCTCAACATAAGCGACAGCCCATTCGCTAGCAATCTGGGGACTTTCTCGATTCGCAATTACAATTGCCTTTGCAAATGGCAAGAAGAAAGCGATCACTGTTTGCGCATCTGGGAGGAGTTCAGTTGGATGCAAATGATGAGGACCTATAATTTCCTTCATTTGGTCAAATAAAGGGTCCTGGGCAGAAGCGAACCCGACCAGTGGTTTGCGGTATTGGGTTAGGGTGTCTGCAGTATTAGTTGTATGATTGATTAATTCTACAACTCTTTCAGCTATACTTAACAATCGCTCCATCTCCTATCTTGGGCACATTCAAGAATGTTTTATATTTCTGGGACTGCTGACGAGCAATATCCATTGCATACTTGATTTTAGCATGTCTGGCGTAAAATAACAGTGCCTTTCTATCTCTGCAAGACTGTCTGGTTATATTTGGGGATACGGCTTGTTAGGGCTCGTAGGTAAAGCAAAGCAAACAAGCACAATGTTTATGCACACCTTTCAAAATTAACATAATAGTTTAAGAAGTCAGAAGAGTTAGACTTAGAGAAAGTGAGAACTATCACTTTCTTTTTCTATTTTACTCTGCTATAATAATAGTGAGCATATTCCATAGGTAAAATAAGGGGGAATAAAGAATGGCGGATACAATATTTACTTGGTTTTTAATAGCGCTGATGGTACTATTAGCAATTGCAAGTGTTAAAATCATAATAAGTTTTTGTCATCAAGTTTACAACAAATTCCACACAATCTTCGGAGAAAAAAGTGGATCTTTAACAAATCTGTTAAAGCATAGTTGATCTCTGGAAAATTATTCATTGCCGACTAAAAACTGAAAAAAACACCACTTTAGATTAGAAAAGTGGTGTTTTTTTTAGTGCGTCCGGCATGGTGTAGTCTCTGGAATGAAAGTCTCGTATGGTCTGACCAAGTCGTTTCGATGACAGCCGAATTCATAATGGGTGTGCTCATTTATTTCATAGCTACTTTGTTAGTTCCGGTAGTTATTTCTTGATTAAATTAATAATTGTTTGATTCTTTATCTCCAAAGGATTCGTAGCTGGTTCATCCCAAGATCTTCATATTTGATGGCTCCGAAGCTGTGATATTTGGTGATATTATTATTTGTATCAGTTGGGTTCTACACAAATATCTGCTGGCTTGTCTGCCCAAATCCATTGTTTCCGTTTCTGCGTTAAAGAAAGCCATTGCTTGTCTTACCAGGCAATGGCTTTCTTCTCTGAATTTTTTTCTTCTTGGGACGTTTTTTTCTTAATCGTCATTACTTGAATCCATTTTAATCACACCCACAACCTATGATTTATCTAATCGTAAGACTCCCACTTCTATAAGTGGGAGCGTTCTACGTCGCTTCAGTGGGGGTAGAATCCCCTACTGAAGTTTCGATGTTCAGCTTAAGCTGAACGAGTTCACTCAAAAATAAAAAGCTCAGAAATTAAGGGGGATGTGGTATGATTCTAAGTACTAGGAAGAGTTGAGGTGGAGAACTTTGGATCGAAAAATGAACAGTCTATGGCTGGGCCTAATAGTCTTAGCCGGGGGATTTAGCGCTCTTTATCTAGGAAGTGCACTTTATCCCGGGCAGATTAATCCTGCTGCTCTGCGGTACTTTTCCTTAGAACAAGCTTATACTGCCCGAGCCTATAGTTTTGTGCCCAGGATATTATTCATTACCAGTTTTATTCTGCAAGCGACTGCTTTGGGGTGGTTAGTATTCAGTCGACAAGGTGCAACGATCGCGGGGTGGTTGGAAGAAAGAAGTTGTGGTCACTATTGGAAGAATATATTGGTGTATTTCTGCTTCCTGTGGTCATTTTTGCGTATACTACGATTCCCTTTTACGCTGTTTGGGAGCTATTATTGGCAAGAGGCTTGGGGAGTTTCTAGCCAAACTTTGGCTACCTGGTGGCTGGATTATGCTAGAAGTGCAGCGCTCGATTTATTCTTATCAACGTTTGGTGTATTAATGTTCTTTTTTATCCTTAAGCACTGGCCAAAGCTATGGTGGGTTATCGGGGCTACGCTTTTTTCCGTTTGGCTTGTGCTTCAGAATTTTCTCTGGCCGGTTATAATATCTCCGATGTATAATCACTTTGAACCAGTTAAAGATCCTGTCGTAATAAACATGGTTAAGGATTTAGCAAATAAGGCGGGAATTCAAGTTGAAGAAGTGCTCGTAATGGACGCAAGCCGACGAACTACGATGGCGAATGCTTATTTCACAGGGTTAGGAACAACTAAGCAGATCGTCATTTACGACAATCTGCTTGAGAATTATTCGCTGAACGAGGTAAGGGCGGTCTTAGCCCACGAAATGGGGCACTGGCAAAAGGGACATATTATTAAGGGGCTAAGTTTAGGAGTACTAGGGAACTTTATTGTATGGAGACTAATGGCTCTCTTCCTGCGCAGGCTTACACCTCAATCCGGATCTTGTCCACCACGTCACTGGGCGGGTTTGCAGCTTTATCTTCTGCTTATTTTGATGGTAACAAACCCGCTCCAAAACTATATATCAAGGGAAATGGAGAAGCAGGCAGACCAGGTTTCTTTAGATTTAACCGCAAATTCTTCGGCAGTGGTACGTTTGCAAATTAATCTGGCCACTAAGAATCTATCGGATGTATCGCCACCCGGGTTCATTGTTTGGTTTGGATATACACATCCGCCGGTCTTAAGTAGAATTGAAGCGATGGGAAATAAATGATGTTAGGATATTTCGCCTAGGGTAACCTGAACTTGTTTTGTCACTCCATTACGAATATAGGTTAGGGATATTTTGTCTCCAACATTGTTTTTATAGAGTTCATGAATAAGCGTCGAAGAATTTTGAATTGGGGCGCTATTAATCTTGGTGATCACATCCCCTTTCACAATTCCAGCTTTAGCTGCTGGGCCATTTGGTGACACGACTGAAATATAGGCTCCCTGGGGCTTATTGTTACTCTGAGCGTACGCGTTGTATTGATCGTTTGTACTCACTAAAAGCGCTGGGTGTTTAGCTACACCAAATTTGATTAACTGCTGGATTGTTGGCATGGCATTTGAAATAGGAATAGAGAACCCCATCCCTTCAAACCCTTTTTGTGCGTATTTTGCCGAGTTAATGCCGATGACTTGACCTTGATAATTCACGAGGGGACCACCACTATTTCCTGGATTTATTGCTGCGTCCGTTTGGAGCAGATCAAAACTTGCCTCACCTTGTAGGGGAAGTGTGCGATTGGTTGCTGAGATGACCCCTGTGGTAACGGAACGTGCAAAGTCGTCCCCGCCTGGATTTCCGATAGCGACCACTGGTTCGCCGACTTCAACTTTCGAAGAATCTCCAAGATTCACTGCAGTGAGGTTTGACACATCCGAAATCTGCAATACCGCTAGATCTGTGTGTGGATCTGCACCAATGACTTTCGCTTCTAGATTGCGGCCGTCACTTAGACTGACGGTGACTTTCTTTGCCCCCTCAATCACGTGATTATTTGTGGCAATATACCCCTTCTGGGCATCAATAATAAAACCAGAACCGCTTCCAGCTTCTTGAAGATCAGAGGCTCCAGAAGCACTTCTACCAGATTGGAAATTAGAAACACCTACCACCGCGGGACCCACATTCTTAGAGATTTGTGCTACTGGGAAATTGGTTTTGTTTGCAGTATACGCAACTGGGGTAATCGATGATGTATTCTCTGCTTGGATTGGGGACATGGTTACGGGATAAATATAAGGAATAGCGGACACTGCTGTAAGCCCACCGATGGCAGCGCTAATGACACAGAGACTAGCAAAGGCGACAAATTTCTTTTTCGGTTTACTATGGATCGGTTGTTGCTGTGTGATAATGGGCATTATTTCGATTTCCTGGCTGTTGCCGTCTGAGTGATTGGAAGGTTTGTTATTGTCTTGATGTGTTGGGAGAACTTCGTGTTCCATGATTACAGCCTCCTGTTACTAATATAGTTAGTCATGATACTGGCTACTCCCATTAGAATAACTAAACTATGTTAAGTAAAGTGGTCCAAATTGTGAAAGTTTATTGGGGTTTTAGTTGAGATTCTGTGAAATGGGTAATTAACAATAAGAAACATCTCTAATTATCCCAACATCCTAAGTGAACGTTATGCGCGTGGGTGAGATAGATTCAGCTGAATATCAGAGCAGAAGGCTGAATTTAGAGGGTAAAATAAGTAAAAAGATAAAAGTGGGATGTTCGTCCCACATAATAGTTTTCATATTTAGAAATAATATGTAAGAATCAATCGCATATTAGAGGCGTTGTAGTGTAAAACTGTAGTGTTATTAATAATTGACTAAAGATTAAAGGCGGGATTATCACGCAAAGGAGGGAACTGGATAGACCTGTGTATATCATGCTTATTAAAAATTATATTCCATGTATCGAATCAACCCTTCTATGGTATATTAACCAAGATCCTAATGGGGATCGATAAGAAAAAATCATCGGAGGTAGTAAAAATGGCTTGGAGAGAATCTAGGCTCATGCAGGTGGTTTGGACCATCCTTAGAGTTTATGTTGGATGGCAATGGTTAAGTGCAGGTCTTGGAAAGACGTTTGGACCTGGATCGGCAGTTTGGGTTGGTCCCAAGGCGGGAACAGCGATTACGGGGTTTCTTAAAGGGGCATTGGCTAAAACTGCTGGAAGCCACCCAGATGTCCAGGGATGGTACGGCGAATTTATTAGCAATATAGCCTTGCCTAATGCAACGTTATTTAGTTACATTGTGGCATGGGGAGAAGTCCTTGTTGGAGTTGCCTTGATTTTGGGTTTTCTAACAACGATTGCCTTATTTGCTGGAATCCTTATGAACTTTAATTATCTTTTTGCAGGTACGGTCAGTACTAATGCAATTATGTTATTGTCAGAGGTATTGCTCGTTTGGGCTGGAGCGTCCGCTTATTATTGGGGCATTGATCGGGCGTTCTTACCGCGTTGGAAAAAATGGCGACTTGCAAAAGGATAACTTTGAGACACGAGTTTAAACTCGTGTCTCTTCCAACAGGGTTCGGAACTTTCCTCTCCAAAACTATATTTCAGGACTATTAGGCGTGGATTGTCCTTAACGGTTATTTCGTACCGAGCGCTCTCATTAAGAGCAATCACTTCCTCAAATAATGTATCAAGTTCTTGAGGATCCGGCTTTTAGAAGGAAGTTATGTTGTTACAGCAATTCCTGCCTTGATAGTGCGTGCCCCTATGAACATGATAGATTCCCACTTTCAAAATAGCTCTGCTCCAATCACTTCACCGTCTTTAGAATCCATTCGTTGAAAGATTCCACGGTATCAAAGGCGAAAGCTGGATTCGCCGCTAACACTTTTTGAACTTGAACTGTTTCAGCCCAGAGTGCACTAATAGGCAAAACGCCGACTTCTTTAGCAGATTGAACATCATAGGCGATGTCACCTATATAAACGACTTCCTCTGGTGAAAAATTCCATAGCTTTAGGACTTGTCTAATGTGTTCAGGTTTACTCGCTCGGAGCTCAGAACCGGTTATTATCAACTCGAAAAAATGTTCTAAACCGGAATGCTCTAAGGAAATTTCCATGCTTCTTGGCCCCTTGCCAGATACAAGAGCCAACTTCATTTTTCGCTCTTGCAATAGAGTCAGAGCCTCTAAGATTCCTGGAAATGGTTTAGCATATTCTATATGAACCCGGTCATACTCATCTAGATAAAATTCCAGAGCTTCTCTCCATGAATCAGGGTACAGTTTTTTAAAGATGCCTTCCTCTGAAGGCCCATATAAAGGAAATAATTCCTTGTCAGCGTAAACACGTCCACTGAATTTCAACAATGTAGCAATAAGGCTGTTGCGAACTACAGGGAGTGAATTGATTAAGGTCCCATCCAGATCAAATATAAAGCCTTTAAGTTTCATTTGCTACTCCCTTGAGATAGTTGTTTTGATATATTATATACCACAAACCCGCAGCGCACACACTTGCGTTTACTTATTTAGAGTTTTGAATTCAACAATTGAAGAACTATATATTTTTGAGGATACCGATTTATTATTGGCTCAAATATCCGTGAAGAATTTGTTTAGTGTACGAACCGTTTCTTCATTTCACCCTTGAAATTTGTTTGAGGGGGTGGTAGTATGATATTAAACCGTTGAAGGGGAAGTAAAACCGCAAACCCAACTTCACAGAGAGTCGAGTAAGGTGGAATCTCGACAAGTAATGGAGCGGATAAATGGACCCCAGAGGGTGAAACGAAACAGCTTAGGCTTTAGTAGTGACCAACGCTAAGCCAGCGTTATTGGGCTAAGGGTGTGTTGGCACTCTGCATCAATTAAGGTGGTATAGCAGATTAACGTCTGTCCTGATCGAAGGACAGGCGTATTATTATGTACCTAGGCTTCTTTTTATCCAAATGAATGAAACGTGCAGAGAAGGAAACCCCACAAATTTATATTTGAGGGAGGTTAGTATGAATAATTTGAAATTAGCTGGATTTAAAAGTGCGAGAAGTACCATTGAGGTCAACGGGATAACCATTGGAGGGAAAGATATTATCCTCATGGGTGGACCCTGTGCAGTGGAATCAAGTCTTCAAATGAGCCAATCAGCCGCAACTGTTAAAAAAGCGGGGGGGAGCATCTTACGCGGTGGGGTTTTCAAACCGCGTACATCTCCCTACAGTTTCCAGGGCTTGGGTATGGAGGGGCTTAATTATCTAGTTCAAGCGGCTAAAGAACAAAACCTTCTGTGTGTAACTGAGGTGGTCGATGCGTCTAGTCTGGAATTAGTGGCGAATAAGGTTGATATACTCCAAATAGGGGCTCGTAATATGCAAAATTATGAACTCCTCAAATTAGCTGGTAAGAGCAAGAAACCCATTATCCTCAAAAGAGGGTTGTCGGCAACAATAGAGGAGTGGTTGTTGGCAGCTGAATATATTTTAGCTGCTGGTAATCCCCAAGTTATCCTTTGTGAACGAGGTATTCGCACGTTTGAGCCCAGTACTAGAAACACCCTGGACTTAAGTGCAGTAGGAGTGGCCAAAGTGCTATCGCATCTACCGGTCATTGTGGATCCGAGTCATGCAGCTGGGAGGAGAGACTTAATAGCCGCCTTATCTAAAGCTGCTATAGCAGCAGGTGCGGATGGATTATTAATTGAAACCCACCCTAATCCCGCCGAAGCTGTAAGCGATGGACCCCAGTCATTGACTCCTGAACAGTTTATTCAACTAGCCGCGGAACTAGGGGCGGTCGCTGAATCAGTTGAAAGAGTTTTCACATTTGGTGGAAAAGGGGATACCCTTGAAGCCTTACGCACCCAGATCGACAGGGTCGATCAAAGTATCGTCGAACTTTTGGCAGATCGTATGCAAATCGTTCGAGAAATAGGGGATCAAAAACGCTTGGATCGGGTCAAAGACGCTAGCCGTCAGAATGAGATCATTCAGCGCTTAGTTAACCTTGCGGAGGAACTACAACTTCCTCCAAATTTAATAAAAAGCTTATATCCTCTGATCTTTGAGTTTGGCGTTCAATCCCAAATTAAGAGTAAACTAGCTCAGGATAAAGAATTGGAAGCATTGTTGTATACCCTTGGAAGCAAATAATTTCCGACAGGTGGAATAGTAAAGCCTAGGCTGAAAATTGCCTAGGCTTTACCATTTGGTTTTTTGACTGTATGCTATTATCAATAGTTGCTGATTAATGGTATTCTTATAGCTAGCAGTTATTGAAGAGCAACTTTCAATAGAATATAGCGTGAGTGATTCTATTGAGAAGGTACCGAGATAGACGAAAGAGGTGAACGTGTGTGCGTTCAATCAAACAGTAGATTCTAATATTGCTACTGGGTTCGCTTGCTTTGCTGGCAGTTAGCTTCGTTATGGTTGTTGGTTGGTATATGGATGATCGTGTCGTGGCAGCCGCTAACATCAAAGCGCAAACAGATTTGGCAACATGTGGGGAAATTATTGATAAGACATATCCTGGCGTGTGGTCAGTGCAAGAGAGGAACCTATATAAGGGGCCGACTAAAATCAGCCTCAACAATGATCTAGTTGATCACTTATCCGATCTAACGGGGGATAGTGTAACGGTATTCATGGGGGACACGCGGGTAGCAACTACAGTTCGTGGCTCAAACGGCGAACGAACGATTGGTACTAAGGTTTCTGATCCTGTAGCCCAGACAGTATTGGAAAATGGGCAGACTTATATAGGAGAGGCTAATGTCGTAGACCAGTGGTACCAAACAGGCTATGTTCCATTACGTGCAGAAAACGGCAACATAATTGGAATTTTTTATGTAGGAATTTCTCATGCTTATGAACAAAAAATTATTAGACGTTCTTTGACTACTATGGTTGCAATAGGTTTAACCTTAACAATGTTGGTAGCTCTTCTCGCCTGGTTTTTCCTGCAACGAGTGATCGTTTACCCCTTGCATAACATTACATTAGGAACTAGGGATTTAGCAACTGGACATCTTACAGAAAAAATCAAGGTTTCCAATGCCAAGGAAATTGGAGAATTAGAGGATGCCTTTAATCAAATGGTAGAGCAACTTCAAAAGTTTAAAGGGGGAATTGACTGGGCGGTGGACACCACTTCAGAAAATGGCTCAATTGAAACCATAGAGACGACTCCCGCAAATGAGAAGGAGCTAGTTTCTGGCCTAAATACTGCCTGGTGTATCGGAGAAGAAGGGCTCCCTAAGGGTTTGAATGAAGATACTCTTGACCAAATAATACAATTTTTGAACTTAAACCGCCGTGCCCTCTCTGCAGAGGACGTGGCAGATGGCGTTAAGCTCACTAGGGTCACAGTACGTCGCTACCTCGAATTTCTGGAACAACGAGGTGTCTTAAAATCTGAGCAGAAATACGGCGCAGTTGGCCGGCCAGTTAAGTTATTTATCTCGTTATAAAAGGCGTCCTTGGTTTTTGATAATCGGCGACAGTTATTATGGTAATGTACTAATAAGAAATGATTACAATAAGTAGAACCTCTGCTCGCTAAGTGAGCAGAGGTTAGTTGCTTAAACGGGAATAAAGTCTTTGGTTGGTTAGAAGAGAATTCATTTCAATATAGAATAAGAGACACGATTGGGGTAACCTGGATTAGCTTTAATACCTTCTGAATAACCTTTGGTTTGAGAGTCCTTGATTTTGAACGCCTTGAGCTTGAAAACCTTGGTTAATAACTAGGTTTCTTGTGGTCTCCTGAACATAATGCTGGGGAACATCTATAACATTTTGACGTCTGATAGTCACGACTTGATGAATAACAGGGACGAATCGTTGGGTGTAATAATCTTGTACGCAATATTCTGGGGGACAACAAATTGGTTTTACACAGTTATTCACTAGAAAAAAGCACCTCCTTATTTATTAATACTATATTCATTAAGTATCTAATTGGTCAATATTACCATATAAATATTCTCCTCTTGCGTCCTATAAATTATGGTCCGTTAAGTCTCTTCAATACTGCAATACTGTAAAAACTAATCCTGTAACTTTTTTGGACAGGCAAACATAATGTATATAAGGTCGCACTTACCAGTAGTTATGAGTTTCATAAAGGGGAGCTAGGTGGCTCTACGCTCTCCCTTTATACATTTCATCTAATCGTAAGACTCCCACTTCTATAAGTGGGAGCGTTCTACGTCACTTCAGTGGGGTAGAATCCCCTACTGAAGTTTCGATGTTCAGCTTAAGCACAAAGATCACTTCACTGGAACGACTAATAAGAAAGACCAACTTGATAACCAATGAAACAATATATAGTTTTTTGGAAGCCTTAAATGGGCTTCTTTTCTTTATTTGCATAGTTATTTATCTATTAGACTGGGAACGCTGGGAACCATCTATACCGTAGGTTGAGTACCAGTTAACTGAATTTACTAAACTTTCTTATTAGCATCTTAATTAAGAAAACACTTTATTTATGTCCGAAAACACGACAGACCACGTGAAGACATATAAACTGAATATTAAGAACGTTGGCACTAGACCGGCTTTAATCGTGAGTACTAGTCGCTCAAAAATAGTTTGTAGAAGGGAGGCATTACACCCAGTCAGTGCGCTACAATGGCCCTACTTAACAACCAAAAATAACCCTAATTGGGTAATAAAAATAGTTAGGAATGATAAATATGGAGATAGGGATTGAGAAAATGAAACAAGGCTTAAAGTGATTAAACACTTTAAGCCTTGTTTCATTCTTTAAGTTCTTAATATTGATAACATTAGTATGTCGTCTTGTATGCTTAATACAAATTGTCATACGGAAGAAAGGGTGCGAATTCCCGTATTGTGCGAGATTTTAGCACTTTCTCCTATTTGATTTTAATTGTGAAATAGGGAGTTTATTTCATAATCAAAATTGCGGATGATGGTTACGTGTTAAATGCTGAAGATTAGTAAAATATTAATGTTTCAGATAAGGGACTTCAGCCCGTGCAACGTGGTCATTATGGAAATATAAGTCACTATTAAAAATGACTAAATCGTCTCATAATTTAGTCATTTTAATGAGTGGGAAGGTTAATTCGCAATAGCGCATTCTAATTATGACACTATTGACTTCGTTATAACCCAATGCTATTCTTAGCTCGTGAGAAGAATTTCACAAGAATATAAGGAGGAACAAAACCAATACCAATACCAAAAGCATCAACTCAACTCAACGTTGATCAAGCACTTATACCGTATAAAATCTGCCACAAGTAGCTATGAAATTCGCTTCCTGATAGCAATACTTAGATAAAACGATTAATGGTTTATTACTAACCTTATTCTGAAAGGTGGGATTCCTTTGCAATTAACAAGATTTAAGTATATTCCGTTAATCGGGACGCTTCAAAACTATAAGAAGGAATATTTTAGAAAAGACTTGATTGCTGGATTGACCGTGGCAGTAGTAGCTATTCCACAGTCTATGGCTTATGCCATGATCGCAGGTGTTAATCCGGTTTATGGTCTCTATACCGCTATAGTATCTACGATTATTTCGTCTATCTTTGGAAGCTCTAAACACCTCGTCGCTGGCCCGACTAATGCGATAGCACTACTTGTAGCAGGTAGCATGAGAAACTATATGGCAATCGATAATGCCTATCAAATGCTTTTTTTGATGACCTTTATGGTTGGTGCCTTACAAATTCTTTTTGGAGTCTTGAAACTGGGTAAAGTAATAAATTTTGTGTCTCATTCAGTCATTGTAGGTTTTAGCGCTGGTGCAGGTGTGTTGATCGCACTGGGGCAACTGAGTACACTACTTAGCATCTCTGTTAAAGACTCTGCCCACATGGTAACTACACAAAAATTTTATTATGTTATAACTCATTTAAGTGAAACCAATTTATATGCCCTGGGGCTTGGACTGATGACGGTAGCGATTATACAAATCTGCAAAAAGTTTAATAAGAACCTACCAGGAGCCTTGATAGGAATTATCGTTCCAATTATCTTTATACTCATTTTCGCTTTGGAACAGAAGGGTATCAAACTCACAGGTAATATTCCGTCCTCCTTGCCACCCTTCAAAATGGTACAATTTAGTCTTGGTTCCATTAGTGATGTTTTTAGCGGGGCGATTGCAATTGCAATTATTGGATTAGTTGAAGCTATATCAATTTCTAAAACTATTTCAAGTACCTCACGACAAAAAATTGATGCTAACCAGGAATTTGTCGGACAGGGCTTAGCAAATGCATTCTCATCTTTCTTCCAGTGTTTTCCTGGATCTGGTTCCTTTTCACGTTCTGCATTAAATTACCACGCTGGGGCGGTTACCAGAATCGCCGGAATTATGTCGGGTGTAGCAGTTGCCTTAGTTCTTGTATTCTTCGCCCCCTATGCAAAATATATACCCTTACCATGCCTTGCAGGATTGTTGATTCTTACTGGATACGGCTTGATGGACAAAACAGCAATTAAGCATATTGTAAAAGCCGGCAGATTCAATTCTGATTCTATTGCAATGACAGTAACATTTCTCGCAACAATTTTATTACCTGAACTTGATTATGCAATTTACACAGGAATTGCAATATCTATTGCCTTGTACTTGAAAGATACCAGCAAAGTACCCGTTAGAATTCTTATTCCGTCACAGGGGAAAGATGCTCAAATTATTGAAAAGAGAATTGAGTCCGTCAACGGAAAGTTCGATATCTTAATTATTGAATTAGAAGGAAATCTGTACTTTGGTTCCGCAGAGGATCTCGAAACTAAACTTGATGGCTTAGTAGATAAAGCCAAAGTTTTCATCTTAAGAATGAAATATGTTACGTCAGTTGATTTAACATCACTTAATGCTCTGAAAGTATTCATGAGAACTGTAAAAGAAGCAGGTGGTATTCTTATCATTAGTGGTGTAAAGTCAGAGCTAAACTCCTTATTACAGACTTCAAATGTTACGTCAGATATCGGCGTGGATAACATTTTCATGTCGGAGAATGAAATATTTGCATCGTCCACGAACGCTTTAGAGAAGGCGAGAGCAGCTTTAAGCTGTGATCCCACTGATGACGAAAAAAAATCTGCATCATGTACGCTACTAGAGTCTGTGACAAACTTTAGTGGGGGTACCAGTGGCACAAACAAGAACACCGCTTCATTATAGCCATTGTCTCATCTGCAACTTATGATGTATAATAGTTATTACAGAGATACTTTCTGTTAAATAGAAAGGGGCATTTGCTATGAATGAGTCTAAGTTCGATGTACTTCTTTACTCAGATGGGTCTCAGCAGTCTTTTTCTGCTGCTGTCTACACTGCCACGCTTTCTAAAAATATGCCTAATATGCGTTTAACCGTCGTGCAAGTACAAGAAAGTGACGAAGGTTCTGTGGGGGAAGAATATAAGTGGAAAGATACTTGGCCAGTTAGCCCAACTGCGGACTGGAGGAAGCTCGTAATCGATGAATCGGATAGTGTCGGTATAAGTCAGTATAATAAAATACTTAACAAAACCAACTCAATATTTACTCAGAGTGGACTGGACGTCAGACATCAAGTGATATACTGTAATCCAAGTATTCCTGATACAGTAGAGGCACTTCTGGATTATGCGACTAAAAAACAATTTAAGTTAATTATTATGGGTACGCGCGGGCTTACCACGTTAAAAGGTTTGATTTTCGGTTGTTTAGCGCACAGCGTGCTTAATAGCTCTACAATTCCAGTGCTGTTAATTAAGAAGCTGTCTCAAGAATTTATTGATAGTTACTGCTCGGATGATAATTGACAAGTTAGTTTTAAATAATACAAACGCACGTTTTCAATTTCTTTGACAGGGTTCCGCATGATAACACTTCTTTTCTGGTTAATTTGGCTTGATGCTTAATTAAACCAAAAACTGTGTTCATGCGGATTTTTGTTTTCTGTTATTGTTTACGATAACATTTTAATTATTTTACTGGGTGCGAAACTTTAGTTCACTTCTTTCCAAGATGCTGCGTACTCTTCAAATGTCTTTTGGACGGTTTTCCCGATTTGCCTATAAGCTTCATCATTCAAGTTGGCAAGGGATGTACGAATGGACCATTTCGGTCCACCAAAGCCGCTGCCATTAAGTAGTATAATAGAGGATTCCTCTGCTAAACGAAAGAGGATGTCTGTGGGCTCATAGTTCGCTTGTAAGTAGTCACAAAATTCGTCTCCGTACTTAATCTTAGCCCACACCAACAAATCAATTTGACTGTAATACGCGGCGTCGTAAGAATCAGGGAGTAGTTCGAGTCCGAAGCCTTCGTACAATAACTTTTGGCGGTGATGACAAATGTTCTGAGTCAAATGCTTGTAACGGTTCTCCGGATCAAGCATCGCAAAGAGAGAGAATAGGCCCATTTGGACTTGTTGTGGAGTGGATAAACCGGCTGTATGATTAAGGGCGACTTGGCGACTGTCCGCTACCATTCGATCAATAAAACGGAGTTTTTCAGGACACAAAGAGATCGTTGCATAACGCTCTTCCAGCGCTTCCGCCTTATCGAGCGAGAGATCCTTTAACAATTGGTCAAAGACATTGTCTTGATGAACAGCTATAACTCCTAAACGCCAACCTGTAGCTCCAAAATATTTTGAGAACGAGTAAACCCCCAAAGTATTAAACGGTAGTTCGGCCATCAGCGAACGGAAGTTATCCACAAATGTGCCGTATACATCATCCGTAATGATCATTAAGTTTGGATTGTGATTTTTTACGACCTCCATGATGTGATTTTTTGACTCGTTTCTGATTGCCACAGAGGGAGGGTTGCTGGGGTTAACAACATATAAAGCTTTTATAGTAGGATCGGCAAGTTTATCAATCTCTGAATTAGTATATTGCCACGTGTGAATACCTCTTTCATCTAATTCCAAAGCATTAATTCGAACAATGTCAAAATCATAGCGCGCTAAATGTGGAATTTCGAGATATGGGGTAAAGGTAGGTACCATGAGCGCAATTCGATCCCCAATGAACAGCAACTTATTAGCAATCAAAGAATCGAAAATGTAACACATTGCTGCAGTGCCACCTTCAACGGCGAAAAGATCGTATTTTCCGGGTGGAGCCTGGTTATTACACATTTCTTGAATTAGATAATCATGAACAACCTGTTCTAGGTGCACAAGCATGCGATCCGGTACCGGGTAGTTATCCCCGATGATCCCATCCACGAGTTCATGTATCCAAGCATCGGGGCTAAATCCCCAATTACTTGATCCATAATCAAGGACGTTTTTGAGAAAATTGACTCCGGGTGCCTCCTGGTGCTCTTCAAGGTAATCCTTCAGGCGAATTGAAATGTTTTTGGTCATAGGCATGCCAGCGAGGTCAGCATCTCTCCACGTGCGGCGAGCTTCCTCCATGGCAAATTGACCGAGGGTAAAGAATGCTTCTCGTGGTGTTGCAGCAATCCAGTTTGGATTCCCCCTGCCCGCATTGAGCATCGACCATACGCTAGTATCACCGTGTTTATGGGCGATGCTCATTAATTTGTCCTTAAGTTCAAAAGGGCTAAGCTTCTCGTAAGTCCGTTCCATTTTTCTCCGAAGTGTATTATTAATAGTTATCATTCCTTCCTTAATTTAGTGAAAAAACTGAGTCTGTATAGCATTAACTCTTTTCTGAACTTTTTATGCTTAAAAAAGGCGGGAGACCTGTTTTTTAGTTCACTGGATCCTAAATAATGTTTCTCATTATTGCTAATTACGCTAAAAACAGGATACAATTAAAGTTAACATTAGGAAAGGCGTGAGTATAAGATGTCTACAAAACCATGGCGTATCTATTCTGAACAATGGAATCCATCGGAGAAACAAATTAATAGTGTATTTCCAATAGAGGAGATAACATCAGAAATAGGCAGAGATCCTGGCCTAGAGGTGTTGCGAGATGATGAAGTAAGACTTAAGTATCCAGACCTTTATAACATCTCGGTACAAGCAAGAGCACATAACAGAGGCCTTATTGAACTATTACAGGAATATTATGAGACAAATAGTAAGAGTCCTGAGCTTGCGAATTTATTAGGAGTGCAATTACCACAAATCATGTGGGCGGATACACTAGGTCTAGAAGATAAGATCATTACTCTTCTTATATCAAAGCTGAATAAGGAAGAGGTCTTCATTAATGATATTGTCTTAGTCAAGAACGAAGATTTCGACCCCTTGAGTGATGAGCTCCTTGATAAAGTGCTAAACAATTTGCGTAGGTTTGCAAAAGAGCAAGGGGCTAAATATCTGTCGGGTTACGCAACTAATAGAAATACGTTAGAGCTCCTTATGAGTAAAGGCTTTAAAGAGGACGAACGAACGAACATGGGTAATGATTATCTTTGTGGGATTGCTCGATCGACAGGTGAACAGTTTCCATTCTATGATATATTGTGATTACTTAATAGGTGTCAAAAAGTGACTACAAATCAAAAAACCCCGAAGAGAAATCATTCTCAACGGGGCTTTTTTTATATTTCTGAAGAACAGTATAGATTGAGTCTATTATGAAGATATTGATTTGTTCAAATAAAACCTAATGTAAATATTATTATAATTGAGGGACAAAAACTTCCATAGGTGTAATTGAGTGTAATTTCAGGTAATATCACGCTTTATAAACATTTAAAAGAAAATAAGATAGAACGGAGATTCTATAATGCCTACCAGTATGCTGTTAAAGCTTAATAACACTCCTTTGGCAATAGGGCATACTGATTAAGGGCATATTGATTTCCTATAGACACAACGCTATCATAATGATAATCTCTAATTGTGAGCAAAGTCACATAGCTAAAAGCTGAAGGTCGTGAAGAACTCTTAGAAGGTTGTGGCTGTGCAAAAAATGAAAGGTGTGGTTGTTTTGTCCTGTTTAACTCTTAATAACACTAAAGAAGAGACAATGAAGAGAGAATTGGGAAAAAGAACTTATCCGATATGGTTGATAGTAAATCCAAAATATACTGCAGTTCGGCATGATATCTGGAGACCTATCTTAGCTGAGATTCAGGACAGAGTATTTAGGGAATTGCAAACGAGAGTAGATACTTCAGATATCTATATAAGGAGTGCAGTCAAGGACGGCGGAATAGTTCCTAATACTTTAAATTGGTGGGGCAGAGAAGTTGCAGAAGAAATTAAGTTTTACAGAGAACTAGTTAATAAGCATAAGCCGAAAATGCTTTTTTCGTTTGGTGCATTCCCATTTGAATATGTGAGGCGCGTCTTCCAAGTAGAGCCGGAAAAGGGTCCTAAGGCATGGAGCAATTCTCTACTGAAAAATAAATTCAATAAATCTATGGAGAACTTTGATATAAATCAGACTAACAGGATCCCTTTACTTCGTCGAGTCGTTGAAGCTGACAAGTTCGTAGAAACTCGCAGCTTTTTGTCAAAGACAGACAGGGAGACCTATTTTCAACACGTAGGGGC
The DNA here is from genome assembly GCA_035648155.1 of Desulfosporosinus sp. GTDB lineage: Bacteria > Bacillota > Desulfitobacteriia > Desulfitobacteriales > Desulfitobacteriaceae > Desulfosporosinus. The sequence goes on along the minus strand of DASRMA010000125.1, from coordinate 22,355 downwards.
GCAGATTGCAGAAAAGATTATAGAAAACAAGGATAATCTGGATATTTGGATTAAATGAACGATGCTGAAGAGATTTTATGAACACTTTGTGATTTACTACATTTCAATGTTATCACGAGGTGATGATCTACTCGAGAGTATAGGCACAAATTAAAAGAGAACGGAGGCTTGATCGAGTAAGTGTTGCCTATGAAAAATAGTTTAGACTAAAAAAAGCAGCCCCGAAAGGCCGCTAAGAAATTTAATCATGGTGACATTATAACACAATGTACGGGAAAATGTGAGACGTGTATATGGTTTTTGTTATTTGTGGTTGTTTAGTAATCGTAAATACTAGATTAATAAGCACGTCAAAAAGAACGAGGAGTGTGGTAAAAATGAATGGTACGAAGGCAAAACGACTTTTCTTTATTTTGCTGGGCATAACAATATTTTTAGTATTCTTTTATGCTCCACAGTTTGGACCCGCGATCGATCCTTCTGGTAAATCCTTTGGGTTAAGCCAACAAGCAAAAGCAGCCATTGGTTTATTCTTCCTGGCTAGTATTTGGTGGGTATTTGAGGTAACTGCCATCGGTGTTACCAGTCTAATGATTGGTGTTGTTCAAGCTTTATTTCTAATACGTCCAGCGAAGGAAGCGTTTAGAGATTTCATGGATCCGACCGTAGTGTTTATTTTAGGCTCTCTACTCATAGGGCTAGCTTTCACCAAGTCAGGAATTACTAAAAGAATCGCCTATAAAATGTTGATCGTGGTTGGCGAAAATACCAGAACAATATTATTAGGGGTATTTGTAATAACCGCATTATTAACCCACATCATGGCCCATACTGCCGTAGCAGCAACTATGTTTCCAATTTTAGTGACTATTCTAGCCTTGTATAATGGTGATGATAACGCTGATGGTAAACCCACCAAGTTTGGTAAGGCTTTGTTCATTGGGATGGCCTACACTGCTGGTGCAGGAAGTATCTGTACCCTCCTGGGCGGTGCTCGTAACCCCGCGGCAGTCGGCTTCTATACTCAGTTTACGGGTAAAGAAGTTTCGTTTGTCGACTTTTCCCTTCATTTGGCTCCGTTTGGTTGGGCTAGTGTATTTCTAATATGGGCATTAATAATGGTCATATATAAGCCTGAAAAATCCTCGATTCCTGGTTTACGCAATAAGGCTAGAACGGAGTATGAAAAACTCGGACGTATTAACAGCAAGGAAATATTTGTAAGCGTTGTTGTTGCAGGTGCTCTTGCCCTGCTTGTGTTGCAATCCATTATTCCAGCTTTAAAGGGCATGGATCGATCAGTTCCATTGCTGATGGCTGGTATACTCTTCTTCCTATCTAATGTTTTGACAGTAGACGATTTAGAAAAGAAAATTCCATGGAATATCGTCCTACTCTTTTCCGGGGCCATGAGTATTGGTTTCTGCTTATGGGAAACGGGTGCTGCTCAGTGGATCGCTATTAAGTGGTTATCATTGATAGTGGGTGCACACTGGTTAGTATTCTTACTCGCAGTTTGTTTCCTAGTGTTGCTTATGACGAACTTTATTATGAATGTAGCGGCTATAGCTATTACCCTACCGGTTGCCCTCGTAATGGCTCAGTATTTAGGTGTCAATCCTGAACTTGTTCTCTACGGAGCCACAGCAATGGCTGGGATGCCTTTCTTACTGCTGATTGGGGCAGCTCCTAACGCAATTGCCTATGAATCTAAACAGTTTACTACAGGTGAATTCTTCGTGAGTGGTATCCCTGCCAGTGCAGTTATAATGGGCCTTTTGGTAGTTATGACTTATACCTACTGGCCTATCATAGGAATGCCTGCCCTCCTGAAATAGTACAGTCTTAACATTGATATACCTGGATCGTTGATTGAGGTGTATCAGTGTTAAATATAAAATAAAAAAGCAGTCTCTAAAGGCCGCTAAGAAATTTAATCGTAATGAAATATATTATCACAAACTAAAGAAAGGAGGAGATTGGATGTCTGGATTTACTAAGGATAAATATGTACCTTTGGTTGACAGAGATTCAGGAGATATAAACTATCCAATTTGGCTGTTAGTTAATCCAAAATACCTATCTGTTGTGAATGACATTTGGAAACATGTCTTAGATGTGATACAGGACAAAGCATACAGGGAAATACACGACAGAATTGATACTACTAATATTTACATTAGGAGTGTTGTCAGTGATTGTGGAGTAGTCCCTAATACACAGAATTGGTGGGGAAACGAAGTAGCCTCAGAAATAAAGTTGCTGAGAGAACTAGTTATAGAATACAAACCGAAGATGATAATCTCTTTTGGGGCATTTCCATTTGAATTTCTGAGACGTGTCTTCGAGATCACACCAGAAAAAGGGCCTAAGTACTGGAGTTCTTCTATAATTAGAGATGAATTTGAAAAATCACTTGCTGATTTTGATGTGAATCAAACTAATATGATTCCCTTACTTCGGCGAGTGAATGACAGTGATAAATTCATAGAAACGCGTAATTATTTCGACGGCAATGACCGTGAACAATACTTTCGTCATGTAGGAACAAAGATAGCTGAGAGGATTATAGAGAACAAGGATAGCCTAAATGTATGGATGAAGTGAAGGAGATGGACAATGGAAGTTAAGTATGTGGCTACTATTGATTTCACATCTCTCCATGCTTTGAAGACGTTTATTAGGATTGTAAATGAAGCCGGTGGAAGCGTCTCAATCAGCGGAGAAAGGCCTGATAAAATCTCAAGGTTAGACAATCTGATTATCGAAGCAGAGACTGTTTTTAGTTCGGATATTAAGATTTATGCTTCTTCAGCCCTAGATGTAGAGAGAGTCAGAACAGATCTGAATTGTGAAATCGGCTCTGGGTTACAGAAGTCAGCCGCATGTACACTACTAGAGTCGGTTACGAATTTCAGAGGAGTACGTCAAGAGGGCGAAGTAAGATCGTCTTAACCCTATCTATTTCCCTTAAAAGTACTGTCCTAGAAAAGCCCCTCCTTGTTTTAACTGGTACGGATCTCCACCGCAATCCAAGAAATGCTCATAGTGATAAACCCAGTCATCAATTTCCGGAACCACTTCTTTCCATGATTTATTTCCCAGAACTTTGTAATACCAATACATCATTTGAGAGTTAATTAGCTTTGATGATTTACAATACTTTTCTTCAAATCCTATTAGTAGCTCTAAAGACTCTTTTGCGTTTTTCATAGCATCTATCCTCTTTCCTCGCGACGGTGTTTCCCCTAGAGGTATTGTAACCAAATTTTCCATTGCCTAAAAAAAGCAGCCTCAAAAGGGCGCTAAGAAATTTAATCACTTTTCATTAGAAATGCAAGCAGTCAGAAAAATCTCGAAAAATTAAGCTCTATTATTGAAGGAGGGTTAATTATGAGAGAGGAATCCCTTGCTTACGGGGTAAGGTGCACTAGGGGCAAGTTCTTAAAGGTTGTACGAGTATATCAAACAGAGTACGATCGTAATTTTAAGTATGAGATATATAATAATAGAGTCCAGGCAAGACGTTCAGTAGCCACTCTTAGCACAAGTGTTGGTACAGTTCTGCAAGAGGGTATGATCAAACGATCGTTTAATGCGACTTTGCAGATCAGACCTGATGTGCCCTTTAGTCAGGAGGAATTGAATCATTTACCAACTGACGTTGCCATACTAATGACTGGGGAACTAGGGGGTAGCCCCTCAGAAGAAGTCTTTATTATTAAAATAACTTGCCCAATCCGAGATGATACAGGCGAAATGAAAATTAAGGTAATTTCAGAATCATGGATGAGCGGAGTAATAGATTTCAATCACTACAATATTTTCTCCAGAGGCTCCTTAGTCGCATCACCAGGGTATTAGATATGGATGAATCTAAGTTTAATGAGCTTGTCTACTAAATATGAAGATCATCCTGAAATGACAAGAAGTGAACTCGTTCAACTAAAGTTGAACATCGAGACTTCGGTGGCGGATTCTACCTCACCGAAGCAGGGTAACGGAGTACCACTCCCAATTATAGAAGTGGGAGTCTAACGACTGGATTAACCTGTATTAATCTTTAGTTGAACGAGTTTACTAAGGAACCATGAGATTCATGAGAAGTGTAGCACATCGCTACACTTCTTTTTGCGTTAGGAAAACTTAATTTTTAAGGATTAACTGCAGTTTTTTAATTATTCCTTCTAATTTTGTATAAGTAAGTCATTAGAAATTTGTATTAACACGAATTGGTTTTGTATTAAATAAAGTACGGTTAAAAGATTAATTAAGCAAGCAAGAATGTAATCACACGAATTCATGCGACTGAAATAATAAAAGGGCATAAGGATGCGCCTTTGCTCATTTTCTCCTCTAAAATATCAAAGAACAAAGTTATTGGGCAATCATTAACTCTGTAATGAAATTTCTATGGTTTTAGAATTATGAGGATATAGATAAAGTAGATAAAGGAGTAACCCTGCTTGTACATCTTGCAATTACCTTAAATTTAGACATAATTAGACAAAATTAGACAATAGTACACGTGATGGATATAGATATTAGTGATTGTGGTGATGCGTCTGCGCTATAGACAGCTTTGGAATGAGATGCTACTCTTAACTTGTGAACAAAATAATTAATGGAAAGGAAAGGAAAGGAAAGGAAAGGAAAGGAAAGGAAAGGAGAGCAAATTATTTTTAGTCCTGTGAAGACCATACAATTGAGGAGGACCGGAGCATTCTATCCTTTGTAGCTATGAAAGCGGTACCTCTTTAAGAAAAAAAGCAGCCCTAAAAGGCCGCTAAAGAATTTCCACATTAGTTATTATATCATAAAGTGCACGAGGAGTAATAACTAAATTTTAAGCTCCAACTGAAGAGAAGATCAATGGAGGAGGGAAACCACTAATGAAAAGATTATACGAGTCTTTAATGGACGCTTCCAGAGCTCATGCCCAGTGGGAGATCGAAACATCTCTAGAAATTGTTAGAAACAAAAAGAAACTATTGATCCTGTTTGTGCTGGCCCTACCCTTACTCATTCCTGCAATGGCCCATGCGGCATCAGCCCTACCGGCCTTTATAGGCGGCAAATCAGCCTTTGGACCGTCTTACTTTTCACCTATCACTTTTTATGGTTCCATAGGCGTGGGTCTCATAGCTGGCCTTATTACCGGGTGTATAGGGGCAGGGGGGGGATTCGTCATCACACCGGCATTGATGAGCATGGGAGTAAAGGGTATATTGGCAGTAGGTACTGACATGTTTCATATCTTTGCCAAAGCTATTATGGGTACCACCCTACACAAGAAAATGGGGAACGTTCATGTGGGCCTTGCACTTGCCTTTCTGGTTGGTTCTACACTGGGGGTCACAGGCGGTGGTACGTTAAATCGTGCATTATATAACTATAACCCTATTATGAGCGATTTCGTAATAAGTGCTATATACGTCGTTCTGCTGGGATTCTTGGGCATCTTCGCTATGAGTGAGTATGTTGCTAGTAGGAAGAACGCTTCTAAGGACGGGGGCGACGTTCACGGCGGTCCAGAGAAAATGCCAGCCTTAGGAGCTAAGTTGCAATCCATTAATCTTGCTCCTATGATTAAATTTGATGAGCACGTAGTCCCAGGCGGGAGAAAGATATCCGGCGTTTTTGTAGCTCTTTGCGGATCTGTGACGGGTCTTTTAGCATCTATACTAGGAGTTGGCGGCGGTTTCGTTACCTTCCCAATGTTTGTTTATGGACTGGGGATTTCGACCGCAACCACTGTGGGCACAGATATCTTTCAAATTATCTTTACAGCGGGTTATGGTTCCATTGCACAGTACGCCATATACGGTTATGTGTTCTACACACTAGCCATGGGCATGTTGCTGGGCTCGTTATTCGGGATTCAAATAGGTGCAATCACCACCCAGGTGGTTCCCAGTACGCATATCAAAGCCTTTTATGCAATTGCCATATTAGCAGGTTTTGTCAACAGACTATTCGCTCTGCCTCAAAAATTGGCGAAGATGGGATATATCAGCCTGTCCGCATCTTCTGGCGCGTTAATTAACACGATAGGAGTATGGTTATTCTTCGGGCTAATTATCATCTTCGGTGCTTGGATCATTGGTACATTTATTGTTAATATACCGAAACTTCGGGCTGATTCTGATAATTATGATAAGCCAGCAAAAGGAGGCGTATCTCAATGAGTTTAGTTCGAAACAAAAAGAAATTTACCATTGGAGTTGTAATGCTTCTGAGTTTTGTACTGATTTACGTTGGTATGATGTCCCCGATCTTCGGTAATGGCAGGAATGGTCTGCAATATGCAGATGATATGTTTAACTCCTTGTCTAAGGGCTCTGCCTATTTCATCAAGGACGCTCAAACTATTGCGGATGGTCAAATTGGGAAAAACATTAACTTGACTGTTAAAGCTTCATCACCTGAAGATGCCGTAAAATGGAGTAAATTGTATACTACAGCTGGTGCGGCTGTGACTGTTAAGGAATCTTCGGTGACAATTGACGGCGATTTAGGAAAAATTCTCGGCGCCGTTGTGGCCGACAGCGATTTCATGTATAACAATGACAGTAAAGCATTGGAAACAAAATACGGTTACGATGGCCGTGAAGCAACCAACAACTGGAACAATTCTTTAATGGAAATTGACGCTGCAATGAAAACTAAAGCGCAGTTTCAACAAAAATTCGACTTGATTAAAGTGCGACAAAAAGCTCTTGAACCGGCCTACAACTACTACGGAGTTGAAATTAAGAAGGTTAGCGATTATAAAGCCACTCTTGCATTCCTCCTCTGCTTCTACCTTATATACACAATTTGGTACGGCTTTGGACTCTATTACATGTTTGATGGTCTGGGTATTGTCATCGGAAAACCGAAGAAGAAGGCAGCTTAAGTGAACTCGTTCAACTAAAGATTAAGAGTGAACAACCAATGGGTTATCAGTTATCTTGATCATGAGGCTTAACCTTTTGCTACAACCAGTGGCGCAATGCTTCATTAGTTGCAGCAAAAGGTTTCTTAATTCAGCTTGAAGAGGAAGACATTTTCATATCATTTTATTTTTCGTATATCATACGCGGTTAGTAAGGGGGTTGAGAGATGATAAGAGAGTCTGGAGAAAGAAGTTTTCCAATTTGGGTATTATTTAATCCAAAACACCCGATTAGCCATGATAACTGGTCACCTGTATTAGACGAAATTCAAGACAAAGTATATAGAAATATGAATACTAGAATTGAAACTGAGAATATTTATTTCAGGAGTGCTGTTAGCAGTAGCGACGATATTCCCAATACATTAAATTGGTGGGGACCTGGTGTAACTGAGGATATTGAGCTATTTAGGGATATTGTATCTAAACATAAACCGAAAATTCTATTTGCCTTAGGTGCTTTTCCCTTTGAATTCTTAAGACGTGTGTATGAAATAAAACCTGAAAAAGGGCCAAAGGCTTGGAGTAATTCAAACTTAGGAGTGGAATTTGAAAGATCAATCGAAAACTTTGATATTAGGAAAACGAATGTTATCCCCTTGCTACATCGAGTTGGAGAGAGTGCTAATTTTATTAACACTCTCAATTATTTCACTCGGAAAGACGACGAGAATTACTTTAGCTATGTTGGTGGGGAATTAGCTGAAAAGTTTATAGAAAACAAGGATGGGCTTAATATTTGGATTAAAGGACCGTTAGTTTCAACAAAAGCTACCTAAACGCACATTAACGCTTCTTTTTATGAAAGGGGTACTTGATATGAGTAATCCTAAGTTTAACGTACTCCTCTACTTTGATGACTCGCAGCAGGCCTTTTATGCAGCAGTACATACTGCAACACTGTTGAAAAATATGCCTAATATGCACTTGACCGTAGTAGAGGTACAAGAAGGTTGTCAAGATTCTGAGATTTCGGAATATACTTGGACGGATACAAAAGAACTAGTTAATTGGGCTATGGTAAAAAGTAATGCCCCGGGAATTGGAGTTGGCTGGCCAATAAGTGCATCCACGGATTGGATGAAACGTGTGCTTGATGAATCTCATTTCTCTGTAAAGAACAACTATAATGAGATTATTTCCGAAACGAACGAAGTATTTTCAGAAAGAGTAGAGGATATTAGTCATGTAGTTATCTATTGTAAGCCAGGTATTTCTGATACTGTAGAAGCACTTTATGACTATGCAGCAAAAAATGCATATAATTTAATCATTATGGGTACACGAGGTCTAACTACTTTGAAAGTTTTACTTTTCGGTTGTTTAATCAATAGCTCTCCTATTCCATTGATGTTAATTAAGAAGCTCCCGCATCGTCGTATTTCGTACTAACTTATGATATTTATGAAAAAACTTGTAAAAATAAAACCAAGAAAATGATTTGACTTGCCCCTTGATAATTAGAGGGCCAGCCAAATCATTTTTTCTATAGTTTTTATAAAAATTTTCACATTAGTGACTTAATCAGTTATACTAATGGATGAATAGGATTAGATCAAGAATATGAGATCTATTCAGGGGAGTAGGCACTTGAATTCAGAACAAATAGAAGAAAAATCACATAGAGTCATTCCTTTCAGACAGCCATCTGAAAGGCGTGTCCTCATAATCACCGCCGTCTCAGGGGAGATGGATGCGGTGTTACGAGGTCTACATGGCGATACAAGATTTGATGTCTTGGTGGGAGGGGTCGGCGCGGTCGTTGCTGCAGTGACTACGGCAAGGGCATTAGCTAAAATCAAGTACAGTTTGGTTATTAGCGCTGGTATTGGTGGGGGTTTTCCCGGTAAAACTGAGGTGGGGTCACTCGTGGTAGCGAACAAGATCGTCGTCGCTGACTTGGGAGCAGAGACTTTGGAAGGTTTTCAAAGTGTAGAGGAGCTGGGATTTGGTCTCACCCAAATTCAGATTGACGCTAGCCTAGTGGAGCGTGTTGCGGGGGCACTAATAGTGGCTAATCTGACTGTCAATGAAGGCCCGATACTCACGGTATCCACTGTTACGGGTACAGCTGCAAGAGGTTTAGAACTGGCGGCTAGAATACCGAGCGCCACCGCCGAGGCGATGGAGGGATATGGTGTTGGCGTCGCAGCCCTTGATCAAGGGTTACCTGTTCTGGAGATTCGCGCGATCTCAAACATGGTCGGTCCACGTGATCACTCTGTATGGCGAATCAAAGAGGCTTTGGACGTTCTGGAAGCCGCTAGCACAGTATTAACGGAGGTATTATTTTGAAAATTGCAATCTCACCATGCCCCAATGACACGTTTGTTTTTCACGCCTGGGTACACGGACTGATACCTGGGGCACCTTCTCTTGACGTAACCTACGCGGATATCGACATCACGAATACTTTGGCGGCGGGTCCCGACGGACCGGATGTAGTCAAGATCTCCTACGCGGCGCTACCGTGGGTATTGTCTGAGTATGCACTGTTGCCCTGCGGGGGTGCGCTCGGTAAGGGCTGCGGTCCACTGGTGCTAACGTCAAATAGAGCAGGTAATAACAGTGATCCCGCGAGTTTATCAGGCAGGCGGGTGGCGGTTCCTAGTGAACGATCCACCGCCTATTTGCTTTTTAGGTTATGGGCAGCGCAACATGTGCATGGGGGAGTGGGCGATATAGTCGTTCTGCCGTTTAACGAGATTATGCCAGCGGTGCGTGATGGCTTAGTTGATGCGGGGCTTGTGATCCACGAAGCACGCTTCACCTATCCTTCATATGGACTGAAACTCTTAGCTGACTTAGGCAGTTGGTGGGAGCAAGACACTAGCCTGCCGATCCCGCTAGGAGCGATAGTTGCTCGACGGTCAATGGATCTATCGGCAATCACTGGCTGGATTCAGGCATCGGTTAAATACGCATGGGCACACCCGGAGGAGTCGAAGGAGTACATCCTTAACCACAGCCAGGAGCTGTCCACTGAAGTAACTCAAGCCCACATTAAGCTATACGTAAACGAGCTTACAGAAAATATAGGACAGTCAGGTTACAAAGCGGTAGAAGCCTTGTTAAGTAGGGCTGCAAAAGAAGGGTTAGTACCCAAGGTCGATCTATCTGCACTGCATTTATAAGTGATTCGTTATAGACAATTACGAAATAATTAGTTAAAATAGGTAATATACTATAGTCTGTAAGATGTTGACAGACTATAGTAAGGCAGTATGTCTCGAAAAGAGCGGGTATAGAGTTTAATGATCAATACTGAAGGATGGTAGAGTATGATACATTTAACGATAATATTTGAGCTATCCTTTATAAGGTAGCTTTTTTTGTATCCAAATTTAATTTTAAAGCATGATCTGGAATACGGAAAAATTCATAATACCTAAAAAGGAGATCAATTGTGGAATTACTGAACGTAACCATTGACCATGCGGGGTATTCTGGTAAAAAGGCAGATGTTATTAAGGCCGTAACCTTGTCTGTGAAATCCGGTGAAATGGTGGGGCTCATTGGGCCCAATGGTGCAGGCAAAAGCACGACCATCAAGGGGATCTTGGGGTTGCTGCCGGTTATGGTGGGCAAGGTCGAAATCGCAGGAAAAAATAAAACTTGCGCGTATATTCCAGAACAACCTGTACTCTATGATGGGTTGACACTTTGGGAACATTTGGAGCTAGCTGCTGCTGCCTATGAAATGGATCGCGAAATCTTCGTACCTAAAGCTGAGGAACTTCTTAAGCTTTTTCGATTGACAGAGGTAAAGCACCACTTACCAGGTACTTTTTCGAAGGGCATGCAACAAAAGGTAATGCTTATCTTGGGTTTTTTGCTGGAACCAGCAGTTTATGTGGTGGATGAACCCTTCATGGGCTTGGACCCCAGGGGTACGAAAGATTTCCTTGCGCTTTTGGACCAAGCGAGAGCTCAAGGCGCCGGGGTGTTAATGTGTACTCACATTCTGGATACTGCGGAAAAGATATGTAGTTCGTTTGTCTTGATGAACGCTGGGACGGTCCTAACCCGAGGAACCCTGGTGGAGATTAGAGAGCAATGCCAGTTGCCAGAGGGTTCTTTATTTGACTGTTTTGATCAACTTGTGGAGAGTACTTCATGATCACTGTGCCAAAACTCTTGTGGCAGAGGCTCGCTTCAGACTGGAAATATCAGTACGAGGCATGGAAGACGGCTGTTGATTGGGTCGTGGCCTTATACATCGTGATTCCTTTTCTAGGTATTTTTATCTACGAGTATCTTGGTTGGTGGCGAGAAATGCCAAGTTGGCTAATCTATGTGAATCTCAATGCATTTTTTGGGGTTACTTTTTTCTTCACTTGGGTGGGTACAACGCGCATCTTTTTGGAAGCAGCAGACCAGCTTTTTCTATTGCAGAAAAAGTCATGGATTCATCCGCTAATAAAGCTTAGTTTAGGGTATACCATAGGTTATAACGTTCTCACTAGCATCCTCTGGTTCCTCATCTTGGCACCATTTTTATTACACTACGGGGTTTCACCACGGGAAATTGTTTGGATGACCTTGTTCACGAGCGGATTTAAGACTTGCATGGGGATTTCCAAGCAATTCGTTGAGCTGCGATTTATGGGTTGGATTCAAAAGCTCGTTAAAATAGTCCTGATGATCATGGCAGGTATTTACTGGAGGCAAAGCGTTTATTACCTTATGAGCCACTCGGTCTTGTTTTATCTGTCACTGATCGTGCTTTCTGGGGTATTCGTTGGGCTTTTATTTAAACGAGTAACCTTGCGGGGAACTTTTTTTCAAGATGTCGTTCGAGAAAAGAATGCCAGGTTACGGTTAGTCAAACTTCTCCTACAGAACATGGGAACGTATGAGAAAAAGCCCATGTTCACCAGGAAACGCCCATTATTCTTCAGAAGCTCAAACCTACTTTTCAAGAAACGCACCCCTGTGAACGGCTTGGTGGAGATGTTTCTCAAAGCTGAGTCGCGACAGGAGAAAGACGTCACAGGTTACTTCAAAATTTTGGGGACAAGCATTGTGGCCATGATCCTCTTTCCCTCGGACTATGGATGGCTTCTTTGGGTCGCTTTTTCACTCATGATAACTGGTTTTATTGGGGCGTTATGGAGAGTAGCAATTAACAATCCCTTTGTCTGTTTATTCCCTTGGCTTTCAGAAACTAAAGTGCCAGCGGCCAGGAAATCCATCTTTTTGATGGCTTTGCCTGGGCAGTTATTTCTAGGATTAGTGGTCGTCATTAGGACTCAAGCCTGGTTGGGGGGGCTTGTGATGATGCCCATTGCAATTCTAATCGGGTATTATAGTGCAAAAAGTATTTCCTTAAAGTCTTAGACAATTTTCTTTAATGCATAAACATGACTATAAAATTGAAAAAGGAAGGTAGTAATATGTCAGTCAAACCAGTCATCTTATCAGAGCAGGTACAGACAACCCTCACCACCCTTGAACCCCTCACCCGAAAAGTGTTTCTGTCCCTCACGCCACCAAGTCCAAGAGATAATCGGGCAGATGTCGATCAAGTGCGTCAAATGCTCGAACAAAGCTACGACAATGTCTCGGTGCCCCTATCACTGATGCGCAAGCTGCCGAGCCTTTGTCGTGGAGCCGATTGGAAGGTCACCGCCACCTTAGCGGAGATGGGCAACGGATGGGAATTAATTCAGTTAGAATCCGGCGATACTACCAAGGAACAATTCGGGTTGGCCATTGATATTGGTACGACAACGGTGGTGGTATACCTAGTGGATCTGTGTGACGGTAAAGTTCTTGGCCACGCAGCGGACTATAACGATCAAGTTATACTTGGGGAGGACATACTGAACCGCATTCGTCATGCTGCTGAACCTGGTGGCCTAGCCCGTCTGCAGAAAGCGGTTTTAGATACTCTAAATCGTCTAATTAAACTCCTTTGCCCCCTACCAATGGAGACGGAGAAGATCACGGCTGTGGCCATCGGCGCCAATACAACGATGATCCATCTCTTGCTGGGTTTAGACCCTGCGTCTATTTGCCGAGATCCATATACGCCAAGCGTGAACAATCCAGGTTTGATTCCTGCAGGAGAACTTGGGATTGACATTAATCCTCTTGCGCCAGTTTATTGTCTGCCAAGCATTGGAAGTTACCTTGGGGGCGATGTCATCGGCGGGATTCTCGTGAGTGGCATGCACAAGCAGTCAGACGTCTCATTATTTGTCGATATCGGCACCAATGGGGAGATTGTTATGGGTAACGAAGACTGGCTTGTCGCCTGTGCAGGAGCAGCTGGACCGGCTCTGGAAGGCGGTGTCACAGCCTTCGGTATGCGGGCAGAACCGGGAGCAGTGGATCACGTTTCCATAGATCCGGTGACGGGCCAAGTACAGTATACCACTGTGGCTGATATGCCGGCGCGGGGCATCTGCGGCTCGGGACTGGTTGACACCTTGGCAGAGCTTTTTCTGGATGGCATTGTTGACAGGAATGCCCATTTCGAGAAAGGTTTGGAGGCTTATGTAGTTGTTCCGGCAAAAGAGACTGCCGCCGGAGAAGACATTGTCGTTACGCAGATCGATATTAATAACTTCATGGCCACAAAAGGAGCGGTCAATGCTGCTACCGATCTGTTAATGGAGAACGTTGGGTGTGCTTGGCAAGAAATGAAGCACTTCTATGCTGCAGGGGCGTTTGGGCAGTATTTGCCGATCGAATCGGCTATAACAATTGGTTTATATCCTGACCTTCCGCGCTCGGCCATCGTGCGTCTGGGGAATAGTTCAGGAGAGGCAGCTCGCCAAATACTTCTATCTCGCCCCAAGCGTCTGGAGGCAGAAGCGATCGCGGCAAAGGTTACTTATTTCGAGCTAAATGCCAATAACACTTTCATGGAGAAATTTAGTGGCAGCAAATTTCTTCCTCACACAGACCTTGCCCGTTATCCCAGCGTCAAAAGACGAGTGAAACGTTGAACTCTTGTTAATATTTTCAAACCTTATTACTTGACAGCTGAATCTGTCCGGTAATAGGGTTGAATTCTGAAATGTTTAGGTGAAGGCCTAAAGAGTTAAATCAATTTTCATACTCCACACTTGGAACAGCAAAGGATAAATGGCTAAAGGTGAGCACATCGTTGAATTCAAGAAAGTTATAATCACTTTTTTGCGCCTTTTCCATAAGGTTAGAGATCGGGCTCGTCGTCAGGATAACATCTTTAGGTTCAATTAATTGGCCGATAAGGCCAAAATGCTGAGAGTTAAACCGGATAGCAATGTTGATCTCGTTTTCCCACGTTATTTGAAGGACATAGGCGTCTTTCTGCTCAGTTGCAAACCAATTATAGGTATATTCAGAGAGACCTGACTGATTGACAGCCTTGACCTGCTCACAAAACTCTTTGACGTAAAGAATAAGCACGTCTCGATCGTTCTCTAGTTTACCGAAGGCAGATTGTTCAGGTGTGTAAGCCTGAGTAAACATTAAGTTCCTCCTCTTAGGACTTTATTTCTGTCATTTAATCTTTAGTTGAACGAGTTCACTCGAATTTTTTACAAGGTTATTATAGACTATTTGTCCTAGATATGAAAGTATTAAGAAGCTGAATGTCTAGGAAATAATTGAGAAGTCAGTCTAAATATTAGATGAAGGAAGTAGGTAGGTGCGATGGATAATCCATGTGGAACGACTAAGGCCAATATCTTTGAGAGCACAGAAATCAACGGTACCCCTATTTATTTTGGTTCTGGAGTCAGTCCCGTGAATTCCTCAGCCCAGTATTTTGTGGCGTGGGGCAAGGGGATTCTTGATGGGGGTTTAATCCATACCTATAACAGCAAATCTCCAGAGCAGGGAGCAGAGTGGTTTATTGATGAAGATGAGGCAGAGAGTAAATATATCAAAATACAGAAGCTCTTAGCAGGCTGCTTGTTATAAGTGCCATTTACCAAACCAATATAGGCTAGTTAGCTCTAAATATAGAGCTAACTAGCCTATATTTATGAGATAATCCTTGCCTAAGATTATACTAGGTATGATTTTTTAAGCTAGAGGTGACCTTGGAATCACCAGATATAAATTCTCGTTTAACCATGCCAATACCGCTTTTGAAGTATTCGTAGAGGGTAGAATTATCATTAGTAATTTTAACCTTCAAACATTGGGCGAAAGTCCCTGCAGGAGTCGCGACAGTCGCATTGAGATCTACAATTTCTCTAGTTCCATTGGGTTCATTCCACTTTGTCCCCACTTTAAGGGGAGCCTTTAAGATAATAAGGTTTTGATTTGAGGGGCTCTTGAGGTGATTCTTTTGCTCGTAGGCTTCACCGATGAAGAAGATCCTGGTGACTGCATCTGAGGAGATCTTGAAAACAGAAGCACTAACCGTTCCGCCGTTATCTTCACGAATTTGGGCTAAATTGTCGCCCGTGAATACAATCTTGCGATTGAATGTGGCATATTCGTTCCCTTCCCCTTGATACTCCCAGGTAGAGTTAGCAACCACGGGGAAAAAATCTCCAGGTGTCGCAGCTGGAACAACTTCTTTCGCTGGAGGATCAGAGGGGGTTTTCTCGGGAGTTGCAGTCTCGCTTGGTTTACTTTCTGGGAGCGGTGGCTGTGCTGATTTATTGCACCCGACTAGCAGAAAGACGGAAGACAATAAGAAGGCAAGTAAAGATAATCGGATGAGTTTTTTCACTGCGAATTCCTCCTAAGTCATGTTTGATATTATTAATACCTTGCTATGGTATTATAATACCTCGTTGTCGGATTATAATACCACAAAAAAGATAAATGAACATGTATATACTTTTAGTAAAAAATAGGCTATGCTACTATTAAATGATTAGATAAACATCTAATAGTAGCAATGGGGGAGGATAAACGGTCATGCTTAATTTGCCATTCAAAGCCCTTGCAGATCCGACTAGGCGAAAGATTATTCTACTACTCAAAGAACGAGATATGACAGCTGGTGAAATAGCGGAACAATTTGATATGACTAAGCCGAGTATTTCTCATCATCTTAATGCGTTGAAACAAGCATTGCTGGTGACGGATGTTAGAAAGGGACAACACATATATTATTCGCTGAATACGACAGTATTCCAAGAGGTAGTAAAATGGTTTTTCAACACAACCAATGTGAACGAAGGAGGTAAAGAAGATGCCAAAGATAAGTAATATTTTGAAGAATGATTGGATGATCTTAATTCTGATTCTTTTAGGATTCTCACTGGGAGCCTATTTCTATCCCTCGCTACCAGACAAAGTACCTACGCATTGGAACATGAATGGAGAAGTGAACGGGTATGGGGGTAGATTGTTTGGTGCGTTTGGGCTACCTGCGATTAGTTTAGCAACATATTTAATGTTTCTTGTTCTTCCTCATATTGATCCTAAAAAAAAGAACTATGACCAATTTAAGTCAACTTACCAATTTCTCAAGTATTTATTAATTTTGTTTTTCTTAGGAACGGAAGTTATGACCCTTCTGATTGCCACAGGGTCTATAGTTAATAAACCCATCTTTATTCAAATCATGGTCTCCTTGCTCTTTATCTTCATCGGAAATGTGATGGGGCGAGTTAAGCATAACTATTTTGTAGGGATAAAGACTCCCTGGACGTTGGCCAGTGAAGAAGTATGGAGGAAAACCCATAGAATGGCTGCTCCATTGTGGGTGTTAGGCGGTATCATTAATATAATGTTAGCCTTCTCAGGAACTACTATTAATGGAATTGGGTTCATTATCATTGTTGCTGTCATTTCAATTGTCCCGATGGCTTATTCGTATATTGCCTATCAACAAATTGTTAAAAAGTAAAAACATCTGCGCTGAAAAGCGCAGATGCTACAATGTGTCATGAGATGCTGAATCTGAATTCTACCAACGACGTCTCCACCGATGAGGTACGATGATTATTACGGGACGGTGCCAAGCACGTCGATAATGCCAAGGTGACCATACATACATAATTATCACTCCTTCAGCTTAGTTTACGGGTTCACTTTCTGCAGATTGTTTTACTGTTCATTTGTTTCCATTATATGGATGATATAAGTTGTCTGGTTCCAAGTCCGTCTAATATTATTTAAAAGTCGAAGGACAGAAGGGATATCCACTTTATGTAGCTGGATGTCCCTTCTGCACGTTCACTAACGGTATATGGTCTTTAGAATTTAATGATTGACATAGGTAATAACTTAGTGTAAATTAAACTATATTTATAAATGTATGCATGCGAACAGTTACTGTACAAAGAGAAAGGAGATCGGTATGAAAAGAGTAATTATGATCATTATAGCAATGGCTATGGTGCTTACAGGATGCAGTACGGCGGATCAAAAGGATGACACAGCAAGTCCCGTCGTTCAAGCAAGTAAGCCGGTCTTTGTGATGGCAGGGATTATTGATGTCAATGAAAAGGCTCAGATCACCACTAAAATTTCAGCTAAGGTAGCAAGTATCTCGGTTGGCGTAGGTGCAGTAGTCAAAAAAGGAGATACGATTATTACGCTTGACACCAAAGATATGGAAGCTCAGGTGGCACAGGCTAAAGCCGCTGTCAATACTGCTCAAGCAAACTTAACTAAGATTCAATCAGGCGCGCGACCAGAGCAAATAGCTCAAGCGCAGACTATGCTAGACAGCGCTAAAATTAGTTATACGAATGCGAAAAATAATTTTGAGCGGAATAAAAAGCTCTTTGATGCAGGTGCAATATCGCAAGCACAATTAGAAACCGCGCAAACCCAGTTGTCAGCTGCTCAGGCTCAGAACGACTCTGCGCGAGACCAACTGACTATGATTACTAAAGGAGAAACTCAAGAAACGATCAATGTCTTGCAAGCTCAAGTCAAGCAGGCCCAGGCTGCGTTAGATTTGACGACAACACAGCTGGCCTATGGAACCATCGTTTCTCCAGTCTCTGGAACTGTTAGCGCAAAAAATATCAATGTCGGAGAATTGGCCTCGCCTGGAGTTGCTTTGCTTTCAGTGGTCAATGTTGACTCCTTATACATCAATGCTTCGTTGCCAGTAGGACTTATGGAAAGTGTGAAAGTCGGACAGAACGTCGTCGTGAAAGTATTGGAAATTCCTGATAAAGAATTTTCGGGTAAAGTTTCGGTCGTTGATCCTGTCATAGACTCCCGCAGTCGAAGTGTTTTAGTAAAAATAGAACTAAGTAAGACGGATACGGTACTAAAACCGGGAATGTTGGCACAAGTCGGTCTCAAAAAGTAAGGACAGGTGATATAAATTGAATAAACGCAAACTGCTAATTTCTATAATTATAACGCTAATGCTCGTTGCTTTTGCAGGTATCGGAGCTTATTACTGGTATGATAATGCGAATTATGTTTCAACAGAAGACGCCAAGGTAATGGGGGACATAGTCAGCGTAGGTCCACAGATTTCTGGAAGAATTTTAGAGATAAATGTAGAAGAGGGAGATGCCGTGGTTAAGGATCAAATCCTTGGTCGCCAGGGCATGAGTAGTTCACAGGAAACCAACATCGATCAATCAGTTTTCAGGGCTCCTATCAACGGAATCGTGCTTAAAAAGCAAGGAACCGTGGGGGAGTTCATTTCCCCGGGACAAATCATCGCCATGCTGGTGGACCCAAATAAGCTGTATATTACGGCGAACATTGAAGAAACAAAACTGGGGAAGATAAAAAAGGGGCAAAAGGTGGATATTACCATTGACCAGTTTTCCGAAAAGGCCTTTACAGGACGGGTAAAATATGTCGGTCAAGCCTCCAATTCAACCTTCGCTCTCCTCCCTTCATCTACCAGCGGTAATTTCACCAAAGTCATTCAGAAAATACCCATAAAAATAGAATTTGATAAAAGCGATAATACGTTACTTCCTGGTACGAATGCTGTTGTCAATATTCACATTAAGTGATGAGGTGAAATAAGCATGGCAGAACATGACCATCAGGAAAGTGCTGAAGACAGTTCTTATAAGTGGGCAGCCTTATTTGTTGTCGTCATAGGAACGTTTATGGTTATGCTGGACAGCAGTATCGTTAATATCGCCATTCCCAAAATGATGAATGTTTTCGGCTCAGATTTAGATGCCGTCAAGTGGATTCTAACGGGCTACTCCCTGACAATGGGGGCTGTCGTGCCAGTAACGGGGTTTCTAAGTGATACAATAGGGGTTAAGAAGCTATTTATCTTTGCCTTGATCTTTTTTACGATCGGGTCGTTTTTGTGCGGCTTTGCTTGGAGTACAAATGCTATGGTCGTTTTCCGTGTCATACAAGCGATCGGCGGCGGCGCTATCATGCCCGTGGGAATGTCCTATATTATGCAGATGTTTCCGGTAAATGAACGTGGCACAGCCTTGGGCTTTTGGGGGATCGCTGCAATGGCCGCGCCTGCTATTGGACCTACCTTAGGGGGATATATCATTCAATATATGGATTGGCGGTTCATATTTTATGTTAATGTACCTATTGGGATTATTGGGGTCATTTTCGCAGGGATATTATTAAGGGAAACCTCCCTGAAACCCTATAAAGGAAACTTTGACTACATCGGATTCTTTTCCTCAATTTTTGGGATCGTTAGTTTGTTATATGTCCTCGGAGAAGGAAGTTCTATTGATTGGGGAGATGTGAAATATCCACTTTTGCTAGCCTTTGGCTGTTTTAGTCTCCTCATATTTGTCGTCAACGAATTAATGCATCCAGAGCCTTTGCTTGAACTACGGGTATTTAAGATATATGATTTTACCCTAGGACAATTCATAACAGGGATCACGACTCTGGCTATGATGGGTGGGATCTATGTGCTGCCTCTGTTTCTGCAAAGCTTACGAGGATATACAGCCATGGAAACCGGTTTGATACTTTTTCCATCAGCCATTGCTTCTGGACTAATGATGCCTATCAGTGGTGCTCTTTTTGACAGGTATGGGGCCAAGGTTGTCACAGTTCCGGGGCTCCTAGTAGTAGCAATCGCTACCTATCAAATGTCCATGTTTAATATGGATACGACGAGAACAACTATAACACTGGTCGCTACTCTCCGGGGAGTTGGGCTTGGGTTTGCAATGATGCCGATCAATACAGCTGCAATGAACGCCGTGCCGAGACATCTGTTCGGGAAGGCAACGGCACTGTCGACCACGGTTCGAAGTATCATGGGCGCCGTCGCAATTACGTTTATGACCAGCATCATATCTAATAAAGCAAGTTTGAGCTATGCTAGACTGAGTGAGCAGATCACGCCCTTTAATCATGCTTCAAGTGCTATTGCGCAAGCTTTGCAAGGAGTTTACATGAAATCGGGGTTGCCCCACGGGATTTCACAAGGATACGCCTATTCCACTTTGGGGAAGATGGTCTATGCCCAGGCCTATCTAGACGCCATGAATTATGCTATTGCGGTGACAGTGCCGGCTGTTTTTATGGCTATTATTTTGGTTCTAATGATGAGTAAACGAAAGACAACGAAGAAAAATGAGCCGGAAAAAAGTTTAGTGAGGGAGAAGGTTGTACATGAATCAGAAGTGGGGACTGCAGGATTTATCGAGTAATCCTTCTGAAAGAGTCGTCTATCTTTTTAAGGCAGTTCATAAAATGTATAGAGATCAGATCTATGAAAAATCTAGGCAATACGGTTTTACCGGCCCACAAATCGGTCTGATTATTGGCTTAAGTAAAAACCCTTATATTACCTTGAAGGAAATGAGTGAGTGCTTGGGTCTGTCTAAAAGCACTGTTTCTGGGATGGTAGACAGATTGGTTAGTCGGGGCGTCGTTCTCCGAGAAATCCCAGAAGAAAATCGAAGAATTGTAAGGTTGTCGTTATCTCCAGACTTTCAAAAAAATAATGTCTTGAAAGAGTTAGCAAATAAATATATCAATGACTCCCTGAAAGATGCCAGCACAGAGGATCTAGACAAAATCATTACTGGCTTGGAGATACTGTATAGATTAATAAAAACTGAAAAATAATAACCCTCATAAATTTGAGGAAGGTTCTTCATCGAGAAGCTGAGCTCGGTCAAAGGTTAAACGAATTTTTAAGTCAGATTTGTAATTCAGCAAATCTTGTTTAACTTCTTCAGGCGTACTGGGCTCGGCGGCCTGGTGCTCGGGCTGTTCCAAAACTAGCTTTTTAGGCTTTATTCTTCGACCTTGCTGATTACGTTTATATAAGTATGTAAGTTCGCGTCGCTCACGATTAGATTGTCGGGCACCAATTCTGAGTATGGGCTGAACGCTGGGAACAAGCGAATTCCTTTCAATATCATCCATTGAAAATCTCCTCCTCAGGGTTATCTTTAGGTGCATTTGGGAAGAAGGTTGTTACCTATATTATCGAACAATTTAGAGATAACATTAACAAATTATCATCGAACGATTACGATTTTATAATAGCAAACGTTCGAAAATAGGTTGACCAATGTCGAAATCCCATGTAATATGAGATATAAATAAAATAATAGTGTTCATATAGTAGCAGAGATAAGGTCTGCAAGTTTCTACCGGACTGCCGTAAATGGTCCGACTATGAGCGAAGTGTACCATGGGCAGCCAGCCCAATAGGTACAGATCCAAAGACTTTGTGAAAGTCTTACTTTGTTTTTGGATTACTTCGTCATAGTCCTCGGATATAACCCAGATGGGCAGGTTTCTCTCACTCTGATTTGAGCTGGAAACTGTACATTTGGGTTTACTTTGTTTCCAACTATTATTGAAGCATAATTGACAGCAAGGAGGCGCTTTAAGTGTTCACATTAAGTGATTTAGTCCAACCAGATAATATAGACACTGCTTATCAGATTCTCTCGAATAAAAGAAATAACACGATTCTTGGGGGCTGTGCTTTCTTGAAAATGGGTGCCAAGAGAATCGGTACAGCAATTGACCTTACCAACCTCAATCTTAGCTACATAAAGGAAACTGACGGTTTTATCGAAATTGGAGGCATGACTTCGTTGAGAGAGCTCGAAACCCATACGCTCTTAAAAGAGTGTTTTGCCGGGGTACTTCCTAAATCAGTGCGTAACATAATCGGAGTGCAATTTAGAAACAGCGTAACTGTGGGTGCTTCAGTTTATGCTAAGTATGGATTTTCAGATTTGATCACGGCGTTGCTAGCTTTAGACACTCAGGTCGAACTATATAAGGGCGGGAGAATGCCGTTAGTGGATTTCTTAAACAGTCCTAAAGGGAAAGATATTTTAGTTAGATTATGGATAAAGATGGATAACTGTAAAGCTGTTTATTTGAATTTGAGAAATTCAGCTAGTGACTATTCTGTCTTAAATGTTGCAGTTTGCAGGCTTGACGAGCAATGGACCATCGTTGTAGGAGCCAGGCCCAGAAGAGCCGCTATCGCCTCGAAGGCCTCCGCAGTTCTATCACAGGGGAAGCAAAGTGCCTCGGAAATTGAGGATGTGGCGCAAAA
>DASRMA010000124.1:0-8399 GCA_035648155.1 Desulfosporosinus sp. | reverse complement strand
CAAAATTCACCTCATATCACAGTATAGACAAATTATGTCTGGTTTTCTCCGAATATCTTCACTATACTGTATAATTCAACATTTATGAGGTGAAATCCTGCTTTAGGTTGAAAATTTAAGGGGTTTTTGCACCAGAATCATAGATATGTAGCTTAAATATTGTCGGTTGAGTGTTTTTAACTCATCATACACATCCGACGTTGGCGAGTAGTCTACAAGATGATACCAGTGATTTATACCAAAATTCCCTATCTTAATAGCATCAAGCTTATCTGTCTTGCCTTTGCGGATTGCGACATTAGCATACTTGCTCATTACCAACGGATTAATAACAGAGGTAAAAATACCGTGCTCTTTTAGATATACTAGTACTGGGTAATGGTATGCTCCGGTCGCCTCCATAACGACACGGGTTTCCTCTGTAAGTGTGTTGATCTGATTTACCAGATGTTTCAAGTCACTTTCCGTGTGTCTCACCTCAAATGGTTTATGAAGCACCTCCCCATATAGTTTCATAAAACAGACTGTGCTTTTTCCCTTTGAGATGTCAATCCCGACACTGATCATACTACTCCTCCTCCAAATATTTGTGTTGGCGTCCATCCTCGCTTATTACCATTCATATTGGTTAGTTACACGAAAGCCTCATCGGTTTCAACCTGCTTAATCGAACGCACATAATAACGGGATGGCTGGCAGATTATCCAACGGATGCGAAATCCAATGCGAAGTACGCCAGACCATTTCTCCCCTTATTATATTTAAATAAGCACAAGCATCCAACCCGTTCATTCGGATCGTTTGCTTGTGCTTATATAGTACCAATTAGTGAATGTCAGTCCTCCCTCGTGTGGACTGAATATTGCCGGGATGGCCCAGGGGAAGATTATATTTAAAGGTGTATTGAATATAACCATGTTTAAAACCATTGCACCGATTCCAAGTATAATTGGCGGAATTATATTGCGTTTTGAAATACTTAATTGTGCTACGATTGGTACCCCCCTGTGTTACGATAGTTGACGTAGAGACTAACGGAAAGTATCCTTGAAAAGGAACACAGGAGGGAGAACGACATGAGATATCCTAAAGAGTTAAAAAGTTCTATTATTGCAAAGATGTTACCGCCAAACAACCAATCTCTCAGTTTGATTCAGCAGGAGACAGGCGTCCCAGAGGGAACTCTAAAGTTGTGGCGGAAGGAAATACGGGAAAAGGGATTTGCAGCCCCTGCTGGTGAACAGCAAAGTGAGCGGTGGAGCACACGCGACAAGTATCTCATCGTGGTTGAGACATCCACACTCAGTGAGATCGAACTAGCAGAATACTGTCGTAAGAAAGGTTTGTACGTTGAGCAGGTCAAATCCTGGCAGGACAACTGCATACAGGCGAACGGCGGCGTGGCTCAGGAACTAGCCACTTCACAACGGCGAGAAAAAGAAACAGAAAAAGAACTAAAGCGAGTAAAGAAGGAACTCCAGCGGAAAGAGTCAGCACTAGCTGAAACGGCAGCCCTGTTAGTACTAAGAAAAAACATCCATGCGATTTGGGGACCAAAGGACGAGGAAGCCTAACCAGCACTGTGAATCGCGACATAATCACCGGACCACCCGTTGAACGGGTGGTCCGGTGATTCTTATTCCTTTACCCATTCGCTAACATCCCACCTTAACAGTATTCCCAAGCGATTGTCTTGCTTGTGTCATGATTATACGTCAAAGACCTTGTCGAAATCCTAATTAATATGGGGCTGATTCGAAAAAGTAGTTAATGTTGTGACCATGCCAGTCTTTTACCTGTTATCAAACGCACTTACAACCCCAAAGTGTTTGCATATTCGTCCAGTCTCAAGGAGGTGGATGAAATAGTGAAAGGGGGTGAACTCCTTCAAGTAGCCGATCAGCAATTTGAAGTGATCCACACCCCAGGGCACAGCAGTGATTTTATTTGCCTTTACTGTCCAGCAGAAAAGGTTTTATTTGCCGGCGACACCCCCTGATCATTCGGATCAAGGATAATACTTATGCCCCGGAGTTTGTTCAGGTCATAGAATATCTTGTTTCCAAGCAGATTGAAAGCATTTACTTTGGACATGGAGAACCTTTAACCGAGGGTTGTCTCAGCACGATACAAACAACTCTGCAAAATATCCAATAGCCAAAGTGTACTATTCTATGCTTGATGCTTTGGAGAGATTTCAAAAGGAATATTTAAAATGAAGCTACTCCCGCTATTTTCTTGACTCTCTACTCTGATCGTCCCATCCATGATCGCAACGAGACTCTTGGAAATAGCTAAACCCAAGCCAGTACCGCCAAAGTTTTTCGTGGTCGAACTATCCGCCTGAGTAAATTTCTCGAATATGACCTCAACTTTATTGTGAGGTATCCCAATTCCTGTATCTCTGACCACAAATTGCAAGAGTAGGCTACTCCCTTGGCGCCTTAATAACGAAACATCGAGTTGTACTGATCCAACGTGTGTGAACTTAAGGGCATTACTCAATAGATTATTCAGAATCTGCACAAGTCGATAAGAATCGCCTTTTAGGCTGTCGGGAATTTCTTCCCTTACATTGTATAACACCTGTAGATTTTTCTTTTCTGCCTCAACAACAAAAGGTCTCACTGTTTCCTTAACAAGCTCTTTAATACTAAACTCTATAGCTTCCAGCTTCACCTTGCCAGCCTCTAGTTTGGAAAAATCTAAAATATCATTAATAATCCTCAGCAGGGATTTACCGGAGAATATTAAGATCTCAACAAAGTCTTTTTGTTCATCCGATAGCTCGGTCAATTGCAAAAGTTGTGCCATACCTAGAACCCCATTCATGGGCGTTCTTATTTCATGACTCATGTTGGCCAGAAATTCGCTTTTAGCACGATTTTGCTTTTCTAGCTCTTGATTGGTGTGCATGAGTTCACGCATTAATTCTGTTTGTTTTTCATGTAAACTTAGATAAAATTGAATTTTATTAATCAGTTGTTCTTCTTTAATCGGTTTTACCAAATAATCAATGGCCCCTAATTCAAAGCCTTTCTTGATCCACTCTTCCGCAGTAAATATTGCACTGCAAAATATAATCGGTATATCTATTGTTCGCTTATGTGATTTCAGGATTCGGGCTAGCTCATAGCCGTCAATATCCGGAAGCTTGATATCCAAAATAATGAGCTGATGATCTTGCTTGAGGATTTGTTTGAGTGCTTCATTCCCCGTTGTGGCGCAGGTGATTTCACATTGCTTGAGTTGTCCTAAGATCTCGCTTAAGACGACAATATTGCCCTCATTATCATCCACGATTAAGATCTTGTATCTGTCATTAGGCACTAGAATTCCCTCCCCTTCAGCACACCAACGATCTATTCTAACCCTGAGTTAAGAAGTTTAAAGATATTAAAACCCGCTTTGTACTTTATAAAGTTATGACTATTACGAAACAAATTCTCACTTCGCCCTAAAACCAAAAATCCATTTCTATGTAATGACTGTTTAAACAGATTGATCACGTTTTCTTGGAGCTGGGGATTAAAATAAATGAGAACATTTTTACAAATAATTAGGTGAAATTCGTTGAACGCCGTATCGCTTGTGAGATTATGTTGAAAAAAAACAACTTTTTTCTTGATGGATGGCTTGATTTGGGCGTAATAATGGTTGATGTAGAAATATTTTTCCAGCTGTTTTGACCCTCCTGATTTTCGGTGATTTTCAACAGCCTGTTTAAGAGAAGGCAAGGCGTATAAACCGTTTTGTGCTTTTTCTAACACAAGGGAATTAAAGTCCGTGGCATAGATAATACTTTTCTCCAACATGTTCAGTTCGTCTAAGAGGATGGCTAAAGAATACGCTTCTTCTCCCGAAGCGGCTCCAACACTCCAGATTCTGAGATGTGGAAATGAATTCAGATACGGAAAAACTTCTTCTCTTAACACTTTAAAAAGATCTGGATAGCGAAAAAATGATGTCACATTAATTGAAAGATTCAAAAACAAGCGCTGGAAAAATTCAAGATCCTGCAAAATTTTTTTCTTAAACCTATCGAAATCGAGCATAGTTTCCCTAGCCATAGTTTGAGAAAAGGTGCGTTTGAGATTTTCAAGCTGATAGTTACGAAAATCATAGCCGTAAATCTGGTAAATACCCATGAGAAGATCTCTAAGCTCTTCTTCTGAAAACTTGATCAGGTCTTCAGAATCCTTCTCTGGGCTTATTTGACTTAACCTGTTAATCTGTATGTTGGGGATACGCAACTCAAAAAGGTATTGGGACAAAGATTCTGTCGTCGTATAGATCTTGAAAGTTTCGTCACCATATTGTTCCTTAAGGTTCACTAGAGCCTCGATAATTCGGACAGGCAAGATAAGGCTTTCGATGAACATAATTTCAAGCTTGGAATGAGGACCAGCACTCTCGAAGAGGAAATCTTCTTGGTTGATTTCCGCTTTGAGATCATCTAAGACTAAGATATGTTTGGTTTGATTTGTATAATAAGCTAAGACTTTCATTGTTTTCTACCCAACCAAACTTTCAGTAATTTTTCTAAGATATCATAATCGATGGGTTTGGAGATATAGTCATTCGCACCGGCTCCCAAAAAGACTTCTTTGTCCCCTTTCATAGCCTTCGCCGTGATGGCAATAATGGGAATATCCAGCAAGACTTTATCCTCGCGAATCTTCTTGATGGCTTCGAGGCCATTCAGCACGGGCATCATAATGTCCATTAAGATTAAATCAACCCTGGGTTCAAGCTTTAGGGCGTCCAGTGCTTCTTGCCCGTTGTAGGCTTCGATTACAGTAGCGCCGGATTCCTCAAGCAAGCAGGATAAACTGAACATGTTTTTGGCATCATCATCGCAGATTAATACTTTCTTGCCCTTAAAATTGTCTTCCACTCCTTCATCGAGTGCTAGCATCGTTCGAACTTTAGCAACTTTGTGCAAAAACAGCGACACTTCCTCCAGTAACCTTCCTTGGGAATAGGTGGTCTTTACGACAATACTGTCGGAGTATTTCTCAAGTTCTCGCGTTTCCCATTCTTTTAATTCCTTAGCGGTATAAATAATGACCGGTATGCGCAACTGGTTATCTTTCACAAATCGACAAACTTCCCAGCCGCTTCCCTCTTCAAGGAATAAGTCCAGGACTAGGGCATCATAAAGGCCAGTGCCTAATTCTCTCATAGCCTCAGTGGCTGTTGCTACCCCTTTAGTTTTGACATATCCATTGTCGATCAGTTCAAACAAAGCCTCTCTCTCCTCTTCACGATCCTCCACGATCAAGAGGTACTTGGGCTTTTTCTCAGCCACTCTCAGAATGGTTGACATGACTTCCTGAATATCTTCTAGCCCCGCTGGAGATTTCGTAGTGAAGCCCACCGCACCTTGCCTTTGCAAAGAATAATGTTCCTTTGAATCTTCCACCGACAAAATATGCACAGGGATACTTCTAGTCTGCGCGTTACTTTTTAGACGATGTAACACCTCGGCCCCGTTGATATCCGGCAAACCGAGATCAAGAATGATGCCCACCAACTCATAGTCTTGCGCCATAGACAAGCCAGCCTGCCCTGTCAAGGCCCTGAGCATTTTAAAGCCCGTTTGGTTGATATAGTCTTTTAACTTTTCACAGAAATAAGCATCATCTTCAATCACCAAGATGATGTTGTCCCCATCTTGCAACTGGTTCCTGTCATCATCCACTTGGATGGGCGGGATGATTTGTTTTGCCCTTGGTATGGGGTGAAGCGCGTCATGGCCTGCAGGGAGCAAAACCGTAAACGTACTTCCGACACCCTCTTGACTTGTCAGTTCGATTTTCCCGCCGAGGAGTTCCACCAGGCTCTTGGAGATACTTAATCCCAGACCAGTGCCTCCATAGTGTCGACTTATTGTGCCGTCAACCTGCCTAAACTGTTCAAAGATTGTTTGCTGTTGATCTGCGGGAATACCGATCCCTGTATCTCGAACTTCAAATTTTAGAGGGAACTCTTCAATCCCACTTGCTGCAACCCTTAGCTCAACTTCCCCTTGGGCCGTGAATTTAAAGGCGTTGGCTAGCAAGTTTGTAATTACTTGGTTTAATTTCCCACTGTCCGTAGATAGACTACTTTGCATTTCATCCCGAACAACAAAGGTCAGTCCTTTTTCCGCCGCCAGCGCCTCAAACTTATCTTTATAACTTTGCACAAATTCTTGGGTCTTAAAGGTCTCCCGATAAACTTCCAGTTTGCCACTTTCTATTTTGGAGAGATCAAGGATATTATTAATGAGCTTGAGAAGTTCATTGCCCGCTGCAAAGATGATAGCCGTCTTTTTTAGGTCTTCATCGGAAAGATTCTGTTGCTTGTTTTTTTCAAGCATTTTAGATAATAAAATAATGGAATTTAACGGAGTCCTCAGTTCATGGGACATATTGGTCAAGAACTCTGATTTGTAGTGGTTGGCATGAGCTATCTGCTCACTTTTCTCAAGGAGGGCTCGCTGAATACTTTCGAGCTCGCTATTTTTAGCCTTGACTTCAAAATTATATTGCTGTAATTCATTGGCATGAATTTCTAGTTGCCGTTGTCCTTCTTCCAATTCTCGGTTCAAGGCTTCAAGTTCAAGACTTTGAGTGGTCAGTTTGGCATTCGCCTCTTGCGTTTGAGTCAATAAATCCGCAATTTCTTCCTTTAGCCTGCTAGAGAATATATGGGCTGCAAGGATGGTACAGGACAAATTAAGGAACTCCTGCTTCAACGTATCTATAGGCTCATGGGAGGCGACTTCTATTACGCCGAACACCTCATGTTCATGCATAACAGGGGCAGTATAGGTGTTTAGAGGCGGCTCGCTTGTTAAACCAGACTGAATCACACCCTCTTTTCTGCTAATATTTTTAAGTAAAATAGGTGAAGCCTGCTGGGCCACTTGTCCGACAACCCCTTCACCCCATTGATATTCCTTGAATAACTCTTCCCTATCCACCAGGGCGAAGGAAGCATGTTGCCTGAGTATATTTGCGTCTTTATCCCGCAAATATAACACGCCTGCGCCTGCGTCTACGTAAGAAGCCAGAAAGTTTACCGCTCGACTCGAGATCTCCCCCAAGGTCAAATCTTCAGCGATCTGAGCCCGGAGCAGATTCTGTCCCTCCCTTTGCCAAAGCTGACTTTGTAGCAAATCTAACATAATATTGAAGTGACGATGCATCACTGCGATCTCATCATTACCAGAACTTTCCTTCTTAGATATACGTCCTGAAGAGACGATTTCAGCCATATTATCTTTGAGTAAATCGATGGATGCCATCACACTTTTGATCAGTAAGAGGGTACTCGTTAAAATGATGGCAAATACTGCCAGCAACATTCCGCTGATAAAAAAGAATGTCCATTGTTTTTGGTTGTTATACTGCAAAATTAAGTCCTCTGCTTTTTGGCGCGGATATTGGTTTAAGGCATCGAATTGGAGACCTAATTGCTTAAGTTGGAGATTGGATTCATTGACAAGCGGCTCAAGGGCTGCAGTTTGATTTCCTTCTTTGATCAGTCGAAATTCTTGATCGATCATGCCACTCCAAGCCATGAAGTTTTTACGAGTGTCACTTTCCAGTTTCGATCCTGCGTCCCCCAAGATGAGTCTTTTGACAATATCCATGTTTTGATAGACCTTAACCTCTTCCAGATCATAGAGATTCACGGCCTGGTTAACGTCGTATTGATTCGTGGCCATGAGCGCATTGTTGATCGCTTTATTCATTCTCAACTCCGATATTTGAGCGAAAGCTGCAGCATTCGAGACTTTCATTGGATGCTCGTTAATCGCGTTAGCAATAGCCGCCATACTATAAATGCTCATCACTACGGAAATTGATAAGATGAGCACGCTCAGTAATGTAATAGCGGCAAACAAGGTCAATCTCGCTTTGATAGATATCCTATTTGAATAATTCACTCTCATACCCCCAGCGTACTTCTCATTAACTCTTCCAGTAATTCCTCTATCCCAAACCTTCACTCAGTACTTTCCTTCGTTTCACTCTTGACATATTTATGAATCTTCTCCAAAACCTGGCTGAAATCAATCGGTTTCGTTAGATAATCATCCATACCTGACTCCAAACATTTTTCTCGGTCTCCCTTGAGGGCATACGCTGTCATTACTATAACCGGCGTGTGGCACCTTAGATCCTTCTCCTTTAAGCGAATGATGGCCGTTGCTGAGTAACCGTCCAAATAAGGCATATTAATATCCATCAAAATTAAGTGAAATTTCTCCCTTTCAAAAGCCGAAACCGCTTCCTTTCCGTTATCAACGGCAATAACTTCAAAACCATTCTTTTCTAAAATAATCGTTACCATCTTCCTGCTTACTAGATCATCTTCAGCCAGTAACACCTTTTTGCGCTCTGAGT
>DASRMA010000123.1:0-10391 GCA_035648155.1 Desulfosporosinus sp. | reverse complement strand
TAATGCTAATCCTACGTCAATGCAGGCTTCCTTGCAGGTGCTCAAGGAGCGAGCGGGTGGAAACAAGACGCTTGCTATTTTGGGTGAAATGTATGAACTAGGAACCTCAGCGCAATCAGGTCATCGTGAAGTCGGAGAAACGCTCGCAAGGTTAGGCGTCAGTGAACTAATTACTGTGGGCAAATTGGCTGAAGAAATTGCCTATGGAGCACGTATGACAGGATACGCAGAAGAACACATTACAGTAGCATCTACACACGAGGAAGCAGTCGCGAAAGCCAAGGATCTCCTTGCGCTATATGGACCGGAGATATGGGTGCTGATCAAAGGGTCGCGAGGAATGAAGATGGAAAAGATCACTTCTCAACTCGAAGAATAGGCATATGAAAGAAAAAAATAACAAGTCAAAAATGCCATGGATATCTTGCGTCAGACAAGGGCGTATGTTCACCTCATGCCGACGCAGTATGACACAAATAGACTGGCGCATAATGACTGGTTATTCACTTAAATGTGCCTCAAGTAAAGGAAGGAAATACACATGTCTGAGCGTTTGGTCATGGCGGTAGGATTAGCCCTACTCATTACGTTAGTTCTAGGACCTTTTCTGATACCCGTCTTACGAATCCTTAAATTCGGTCAAACTATCCGCGATGATGGCCCTAAGAGACACTTGAAAAAGGCCGGGACTCCAACAATGGGTGGCATAATTTTTCTCATCAGTATTATCCTCAGTGCCTTGGTTGTGGCGGAACAACCGACCTCTCTTGAAATGGTGACTATGGTAGGTATCACCTTGGGCTATGGCTTTATAGGCTTTATTGATGACTTTATCAAGGTAGTAATGCATCGTTCGTTAGGGCTTCGAGCCTACCAAAAACTTATTGGGCAATTTGTCTTGGCCTTTATTCTTATGTGGGTTTCAATACATTGGCTGGGCAGGGGGACGGATGTAGCTATTCCGTTCACGTCTATACACTGGGATCTGGGATCATTTTACTATATATTAATCTCTTTGGTCATTGTAGGTATGGTAAATGCGGTTAATCTTACTGATGGACTGGATGGCTTAGCAGCAGGAAGTACCATGTTTGCAGCTATCGGCTATCTCATTATTGCCCTGTTGGCAGCTAGCCAAGGGGGCGGGGTAGCAGTTTTGGCGCACGAGACAGATATGGCAGTCTTTGCAGCGGCTTTGATCGGTGGAACTCTGGGCTTCTTGCGTTTTAATACATATCCTGCCCGTGTATTCATGGGGGACACGGGATCTTTAGCGTTAGGTGGGGCCTTAGTAAGTTTGGCGGTTCTGACCAAGAGTGAATTAGTTTTAATAGTTATCGGTGGGTTATTTGTTATAGAGGAACTCTCCGTGATTATCCAGGTTATTTCGTTTCATACTACGGGTAAGCGGGTCTTTCGCATGAGTCCAATTCATCATCACTTTGAACTCGGCGGGTGGGGTGAATGGAAAGTGGTTATAGTTTTCTGGTCTGTGGCGTTGGTTTGCGCGGTCCTTGGCGTCGCTGCGTATTTGCCGACGCTGGGCTAGGGAGGAAGTATCTAAGCCAGGTCATACGTACCTACTAAGAGAACTTGCGTATCTGTAGCGATCACCGAAAGGTCAACCTGAGGAAGTATCTTGCCTGTTCACATACGTGTAATTACTTTGCATTCATCCACAAGGGGGAAATGGTTTTGCTAAGAAGAGAGTTGATAGATAATGAGTTTATAATATCGGAATTATGGGAAACTGAACGAATGATTATTAGAGATGCAGAGTTACAGGATGTCGACAGATTACAAGAACTATATTTGATGTCTCAAAGTACGGAAGGATGGATTTGGGCTGATAAATTGACAACCGACTATATACTTAAGGGTATTAACGGGGGTCATTTACCTCCCAATGGAGTAAAAGAGTTTTATAAGATTCAAACAGTTACTCATAAGAATTCATCTGAAATCATGGGGTTTATCGAAATATATCAGGGCTATCCAGACAAAGATGTATTATATATTGCAACACTTTTGTTTTGTGAAGTATACCGCGGTCATCGCTATGGACAAGAATTAGTCAACGAATTATGTAAACAAGCACTGGAATTAGGGTTCCATCAAGCCAGGCTTGGAGTAACACTTAAAAATTGGCTAGGACTTTACTTTTGGACTAAATTAGGGTTCGATTCAATCTTAAAATTTTGCGGAGATAAAGTGCTCGCCGAGGATTCTTTTGCATTATTAGAACTTGGGAAAAAGCTATAGGGCACTAGCTTCAGACGTTCGTGTCATGGACTGCAAGGCGTCCAATGCAAATAGGGCCCAGATGCTGTATGGCAAGGAGCGAAGCGCTTTGTAGAAAGCCGGACATGCAAGCCAAGAACCGTCCCAAATTTGCACGAGCCCTATCGTACCTTTCCACTGTCGACCCAAGCCAGGCGAAGTTTCTTAGCTTAGAGAGCATGAAGAGAGGAATCGCGTCAATGAGTGCAGGTGATGAAGCGTTAAGAAATGCAACGGTCGCACATTCAGAGAAGCCCAGAGGTTTTGCATTTTAGCGTAATCACCAAGGGAATAGCGATGGAACACGATAGTCTCCAGTGGAGAGTATCGCCGAAGGCGCTAACCGGAAAGAACACTTGCCGCCGAAGGATGATGCGAACGGGCTAAGAAACTTCGCCAGGCTCTGTCTGTTGGGGATATGGGGCAACCAGAGTTCCGTGGCGTTCCTCTGGAGTGCAACAGCGATATGAATGCCTACGAACCTAAAGGAGGTATTGATTTATGCAAAGAGAAAAAATGCTATCATACATTTTGGACTCATATCCCTATCCTGTTGTATTTGTTGACTGTGACCATATTATTAAGTACATGAATAAAAGGGCAGAATACCATTATTATCAAGAACGTGGCTACCGTGATTTGATTGGGAAATCAATTTTTGATTGTCATCAGAATCCTAAATCGGAGGAAATGATAAAAGCTGTCGTCGCAAAACTGCGGAACCATGCCAATGAAATTTTTTTAAAAGTTAGTGACAGTAATCAAAGAATCTATATTGTGCCGGTAAGGGACGAGAACGGGGATTTAATAGGATATTTTGAAAGGTTTGAAATGAACTTGCAGAAGTAGGGAGCAAAATTTTGTATTTGGAGGACTAATAAAGTGGAATGGATGAATAAACGGGTTTTAGTGATTGGTGCAGGTCTCAGTGGGCAGGCGGCTGTGCGAAAACTTCAGAGTATGGGCGCGGAGGTTTTTTTAACAGATAACCAGCCAAGTGATAAGCTTACTGGTGTTGAGGAACTTGATCTCGATCCTGATCATAGGCTACTTGGATTTGTACCGGACTTCGCCAGGATTAACCCTGAACTGATCATCTTATCTCCGGGGATATCGCCTAAACTGTCCTTGGTACAGGAGGGGATTTCTCAAAACGTGTCTGTATGGAGTGAAGTCGAGCTTGCTATGGTTGATTGCCCTGCTCTTTGTGTAGGGGTAACTGGTACTAATGGGAAAACGACGACCACCTCCTTGCTCGGTGAGTTAGCTAAGCGAACTGGACGACCTTCCATCATTGCTGGAAATATTGGAGTCGCTTTAAGCGGGCAAGTGAAAGGGTTAGGAGATAACAGCATAGTGGTGGCTGAACTTTCAAGTTTTCAACTAGAGTTTATTGATAAACTTCGTGTCCATGTGGCTATTTTACTGAATCTCACCCCAGATCACTTAGATAGACATGGCACCCTGGAAGCTTATCTCGCCTCCAAAGCCCGAATTTTCAAGAACCAAACTGCGGCTGATGTGGCGATCTTAAACTGGGATGATCCCTTAGTGCACGGCTTGGGACCGAACTTAAAAAGTCGGGTAATGTATTTTAGTGCAACCTCCTTTTTGCCGGAAGGCATTAGTCTTTGGCACGATCAAATCGTATATTCTGAAAAAAGGAACATGATTCCCATTATTGCACGCAAGGATCTCCATCTGCGCGGTGCCCATAATTTAGAAAACGTTATGGCGGCTGCCGCTGCAGGGAGAGCGTTTGGCCTTTCTTGGACTGAAATTGCAGAAGGACTGGCTCAGTTCAAAGGAGTGGAGCATCGAGAAGAAATTGTGGGGACGTTTGAGGGGATCCTTTTCGTGAATGATTCTAAAGGCACTAATACAGATGCAGCCACCAAGGCCTTACTGGCCTTCGAGGAACCCTTGGTACTTATTGCAGGCGGGAAAAATAAAGGGCTGGATTTTCATGATTTCATGAAAGTTGTGCGAGTTAAGGTCAAAAGCCTAGTTTTATTGGGAGCAGCAGCGGAGGAGATGGAACAGGCAGCGCGGGATGAGGGCATAGAGACGATTATTCGGGCTACAACGTTTGAAGATGGAGTAGAGAAAGCAATTGCTGAAGCGATCCCTGGAGATGTCGTTCTATTATCACCTGCCTGTACAAGTTGGGATATGTTTAAGAGTTATGAAGAAAGAGGGGAATTGTTTAAGGAGTTAGTGCGTAAGCATTATAGGACACCCAGTTAACTAAAAGGGGGAACTATAATGCTGCGGAGGCACCGACCGGATATGGTCTTGCTTGGAACGATTTTGGCTTTGCTAGGGATAGGGTTTATTATGGTGTATAGCTCAAGTTCTGTCAGAGGGTACATACTGTATGATGACCCCTATCACTTTCTCAAGATGGAGGTAATATGGGCCATAACGGGACTTATAGCAATGGCCATAAGCATGCTGGTGGATCTGCGCATGTTGCGAAGATTTGCGAAGCCGGCCCTCTTTATCGCAGTTGCTTTACTCATTGCAGTGAAGATTCCGGGCATCGGGCGCAGAGTTAATGGCGCAGACCGATGGATTGGGCTGGGACCAATTTCTATTCAGCCCTCTGAAGTCATTAAGCTTTCTATGGTGTTGGTGATGTCCCATATCCTAGCGCTTGATCCTCATAAGATTCAATCGTTTCGCAAAGGAGTTCTGCCCATTCTTGGTTTGCTGGGGGTGATTGCAGGGCTTGTTATGCTACAACCCGATCTGGGAACGACCTTAGTCATAGCGGCTACGGCATTTTGTTTGTTGATCGCAGCTGGAGCGCGAGTTGCCCATATTGTTTCCTTAGCCGGCATAGGCCTTGGGTTAGTGGTTGCAGCTATTGCAGCAGCCCCTTACCGAATGCGGCGAATCTTTGCTTTTCTGGATCCCTGGGCTGACCCTTTGGGGAAAGGGTATCAGACGATACAGGGGCTTTTGGCTTTAGGCCCGGGTGGGTTGTTTGGTTTAGGATTAGGGCAAAGCCGCCAGAAGTTTCTTTATTTGCCCGAAAATCATACCGATTTCATCTTTGCTATGGTTGGGGAAGAACTTGGTTTCGTCGGCGCTTCTCTGGTGATCTTGCTCTTTTTCCTCTTCGCTTGGCGAGGCTTTCGAGTGGCAATGAGAGCGCCAGATGCCTTCATGGGCTTTCTCGCTGTTGGCTTAACCGCCATGGTGTCAGTACAGGCAATGATTAACATGGGCGTCGTTAGTGGGGTACTGCCGGTCACCGGGATTACCTTGC
Organism: Desulfosporosinus sp.; assembly: GCA_035648155.1. GTDB lineage: Bacteria > Bacillota > Desulfitobacteriia > Desulfitobacteriales > Desulfitobacteriaceae > Desulfosporosinus. The sequence continues at coordinate 4,837 of DASRMA010000123.1, read as the reverse complement.
CGTTTATAAGTTATGGAGGCACATCACTTGTCTTTACAATGCTAGGCGTTGGAGTTCTGCTGAATATTTCCCGTGAAGTAAGGTAGGGGAGAGATATAAAATGCGTGTAATTTTAACTGGTGGGGGAACAGGTGGACATATTTATCCGGCGTTAGCCATTGCCAAGGGCTTGTTGGCGCGTGACCCTGAGACCAAAATTCTTTATGTGGGAACTAGGGATGGGATGGAGGCACGTTTGGTGCCGGAGGCAGGTCTTGAATTTGCAGGGATTTCTGGACAAGGACTGCCCCGCAGATTAAGCTTGGATACGATAGAAGTTATCGGTAAAAGTTTCAAGGCCCTTTGGGAGACCAAGAAACTGTTGCGGCAGTTTCATCCGGATCTCGTAGTTGGAACCGGTGGATACGTGTCAGGGCCAGTTGTTTTGACGGCTGCTCTTTTCAATATTCCAACGTTGCTTCATGAACAAAATGCCATGCCCGGGATTACCAATCGCATTTTAGCGCGGTTTGTACGACGTGTCATGGTGACGTTCCCTGAGAGTATGGATCGTTTTGGTGTTAAGAAAAAGCTGGAACTTGTTGGGCTCCCGGTTCGTCCGGAAATTGGACATGTATCTCGAAACGTGGGGGCAACAAAGTTTAGGTTGAGACCGGACCGACTGACCTTGCTGGTGACAGGTGGGAGCAGAGGTGCTCAAACGCTAAATATAGCAATGATCGAGGTCTTAGCACAGCTTGCCCAGCGCTGGGAGATTCAGGTGATATGGGCAACTGGAGAAACGACGTATACGGAAACCCTTGAGGGGTTAAAGAAAAGAGGAGTTGCTTGGGAACGTCCGGGGTGGAGAGTGCTAGAGTATTTGAAAGACATGCCGGACGCCTTAGCCTGTGCTGATATTTTTATTGGACGAGCAGGCGCAGCCTCCCTAGCTGAGTTGATGATTACCGGTATTCCCAGTTTGTTAATTCCTTACCCCTATGCAGCGGAGAATCATCAAGAACATAATGCTCAAGCGCTAGTTCAGTCGGGTGCTGCAAAAATGATCTTGGATTCAGAATTAGACGGGGAACGATTGTGGAAAGAAGTGGAGAGGCTGATTTCTCAGCCTTTGCTTCTAACCAAAATGGGAGCAGCGGCAGGAACTCTGGCGCAACCACAGGCTTTAGATAAAATTGTGGATCTTTGTAGATTGACCGCTTGGCACTAGCTAGTGGTTCGATGTTCGTGGTTCGTGGTTCGAAAAGAACGAACACAACGAATAACGAATGTGTCGTTGGAATGATCAACCTCGGTCATGTCGTTCGAACCACGAACATCGAATATCGAACATCGAGATGCTCACACCTTTTTACTCCAATGCATAGCATATGGCAGTAACCAAACGAAAGGAGTGAGCATGGTGTGGCCAAAGAGTAAGATACATTTGGTTGCCTCTTCTGCGGCTCCCGGAATTGCCGGAGTACGGGCCGTATTGAAAGCAAGCCAGCTTGAATTTTCCGAAGGGGAGGATTTAAGTGAAGAAATTCGAGAAAATTGGTGGGAAAGACCGTTTGATCAAATGGCAGAGCCCGAGGGGTCAGGCCCCGTTACGGACGTAGTATTCTGGTCTGAGGGGACGGAACATAGTATCAGGCGAGAAAAAGCACTCGCGCAGGGAATGAACGTGCTATCGATTCAGTCGTTGATACATAATATTTTGGGCAATGACGTAATATTAAGGGTTTCTAAACCCGTGATTTTCATCCAAGGACGTCCCTTGTTATGGCATATTCTGTATGCGGCTGGGTTCGAACCGACCCTGCTCTGGGAGACCAAGGACGGGGAGTGGCAATGCGAAAGAAAACAGGGTATCCATTGGGTAATTCCAGAGTCCTGGCAGGTGAGTTCTGGCGAGGCACAAGGTGCAGAACGCGAGGCCTGGGCCACGGACTTGGAGCCTCGACCGGAGATTGGAGTCAAAGAAAGAACCTCTTGGGTAGCCCGGGATACTGGTCTTGATTTTTACCTGGCGCAAGATGCACTTGGCTTTGTTGGCCAAATCCCAAGGTGGCCGGAACCGATGGAAGAGCGAGTAGCCGCTGAAACAATAGCAAGATGTCTAGATCTAGGAGTCTCTTGGTTGGATATTCGGTTGGCACTTTGCGCTGTTTGGAAGAACATAATATTGACAGATGACTTGAGGTGGAACATCAATGATATTGGACGGAATGCCGGGACGTGTGGAGAAGAATTACCCTCTGAACCAATTAACCACGTGGAAGATTGGTGGGCCTGCAGAGACGGCGTATTGGCCTCAGACAAAGGAAGACTTAGCAACAGTATGGCAACGTGCCCAAGCAGCGAAAGTTCCGATTTGGTTAATCGGGCAGGGCTCGAATTTATTGTTGCCAGATGAAGGGCTTCCCGGAGTTACGGTGGTCACCACATATCTTCGCACGATAGAGTGGGGAGAGGGCACAGTTCAGGTTGAAGCGGGGTACCCCTTAGCCCGTTTAGCCCAAGAAGCAGGGGAACGAGGTTTGAGCGGCCTGGAATTTGCTCGGGGAATCCCTGGATCAGTAGGGGGTGCAGTCATGATGAATGCTGGTGCCCATGGCGGAACAATGGCTCCTCGCATAATGAATGTTACTGCGCTTTGGGTGGATGGTACGGTTAAGAAAGTAGAAAAAGCTAATCTCGAATTTGATTATCGGTTCTGTTCTTTGCGCGGCCACGCGTGGGTGTTGGAGGTTGAACTTGTGTTTTCTCCAGGGGACCGTAAAACTATTTTGCAGGATATGAAAGTGAACTTAGCTAAGCGGAGGCTCAATCAACCGATTGAGGAACCAAGTGCTGGAAGTGTTTTCCGGAATCCTCCAGGTGATTCCGCCGGTCGCTTAATTGAAGCAGGCGGTTGGAAAGGGAAGAGTAGGGGTGGGGCTCAGGTCTCTACTAAACACGCGAATTTTATCGTGAATACGGGTAATGCCAGGTCTAAGGATGTGCTCGCTCTGATCGCGGAGATCCAGAGAGATGTGCAGGTGAAATTTGGGATTACCTTGCAAACAGAAGTAGCATACCTTAACGAGGCACGAATGGAAGGCGAACAAAGTTTGCAGAACGATTAATGACTCTAAACTTAATACATAATTCGATTCGCAGAATCGAATTCACAAATCGAACATCGAGCTTCGAACCACGAACATCGAATAGGGGGTAGAACTATGGCGCTGGATCGTTATGTCATCACGGGAAAACAGCGGTTAGAAGGAATAATTCGGGTTAGCGGGGCTAAGAACTCTTCTCTTCCCCTTCTGGCTGCAACTATATTAGCTGAAGGGACATCCACCTTGCTAGAAATCCCGAAGTTAGTGGATATTACGCATATGATCGAGGTGCTTAGACACCTCGGCTGTGAGGTCGTGCGCCAAGATGAGGGCCTGTATATCAATGCTGCAGGGTTAGAGTCCTGTGAGGTCGATGAAGGGCTTATGCGGCAAATGCGTGCTTCTAATCTTATTTTAGGCCCGTTAATAGCCCGGCATGGACGGGTGAAAATATCCAGACCGGGAGGGTGTGCCATTGGTTCGCGCCCCATGGATCAACACATTAAGGGGCTTCAGCAACTAGGCATTAAGGTTAGAGAAAAGCATGGCTATATTGAAGCTTGGACTGATCATTTACAGGGTGCCGATGTGTACCTAGATGTCCCGAGCGTAGGGGCTACAGAAAACCTCATGATGGCAGCTGTCTTAGCTAAAGGAATCACTGTGATTCGCAATGCAGCGCGTGAACCGGAAATTGTGGATTTGCAAAATTTCTTGAATAAGATGGGAGCTAAAGTCCGTGGCGCAGGTATGGATGCCATCAGGATTGACGGGGTAGAAAAGCTTCATCCAGCAGAACATATAGTGATACCGGATCGAATAGAAGCGGGTACGCATATGATTGCGGCCGTCATGACTCAAGGAGATGTGGTGGTAGATAATGTTGTGCCAGAACATTTGGAACCTGTTATTGTCAAACTTCGTCAGGCAGGAGCGCTGGTAACCCTTCTCGATGATTCAATACGTGTTCAGCAACGGGGAAGAATTCGGGGCGTGGACCTTAAGACAATGCCCTATCCGGGATTTCCGACAGATATGCAACCACAGTTTATGGCTATGCTCTCGTGCGCGGAAGGAACGAGCATTATCTCGGAAACAATCTTTGAGAACCGCTTTCAACATGTCGATGAGTTACGCCGTATGGGAGCTCAAATTACGGTTGAGGGAAGGACTGCCATCATTCGTGGCGTTGAGACGCTTGAAGGGGCCTTTGTGGAGGCTACAGACCTTCGAGCTGGTGCGGCACTCTTCCTTGCAGGCTTAGCAGCTGATGAGGTTACTGTACTCGAAAAAGTAAACTACATTGATCGAGGGTACGAAAATTTAGAAGAGAAATATCGTCAATTGGGAGCAAAATTACTGAGGGTTAGACAAGAAGGATAACTAGTGGTTCTAAAATCGATTTTCGTGGTTGTATATTTGGATCGAACTACGAAAATCGGACTACTAACTACGATAATGGCGTATCTTGTCAAGAAAAGGTTACTAAAAAAGCATGACAGAATAGGGCTGTATTCGTTATACTGGGATAAGGGAGGAATTGCGAAATGCAACCCAAGAAAATGAATACGTCCTTTCTCTATGTTGCTGTTTTGACGATTTTGCTTTCCTTGGGTTTGGCTCTCTTCTTGCGGTCCAGTGCCTTTACAGTGCAACATGTAATGGTACAGGGACTTAAATTGAGTCCGGAAAGCGAGATTTTGAAATTAGCCAACGGGATCGAGGGGCAGAACCTATTTTTATTTGAT
>DASRMA010000122.1:0-8131 GCA_035648155.1 Desulfosporosinus sp. | reverse complement strand
ATTATATCACTGATATAAGGGAGGAATTACTATGAGACCTATTACTGCGGTAACTGCTTTTATGCCGGTCAGGAAAGACGAAAATTGGGAATAACACAAAATGGATTATGTTTACTAATTAGTTGGTCAACAGAAATAGTTCAAGAGGAAATAGGATTCTGTAAAACATAGACCACAGGATATGTACATTTTACTTAATCGCCCGATCGCTAGAAGGTTCAAGATGAATAATGTGCTGTGCGAGAGCGATCGATTGAAGGTGGCTCAACTTCAATCGATGGCTCCCACATCGAAATAAAATGTATGGTGGAAATGAGTATTAGTCTTTAAATCATCCATATAATGCCATGATGTGACAAAGCTAAGATCGGCAGTTGCTAAAAATCTGCTGATCTTGTGCTAAAACATTCTATTCTTAGTTTTCACAGACCTAAACTTGTTCAAATTGAGGAGTGGGTTGATTTTGGAGCAGATGAAGATTGTCATTTGACCATTCTTCAGAAAGGTAATCACTACAGTTAGTGAGAATCTTGGCAATCACATTGCGAGCCTCAGATTAAACTAGCTTTAGAAACACAGGTATCGTTAGGGCCTATAGGATGGGTCAGGCACATAAAGTCGTTGTGCATCGTTGCTAACCGTCGATAGTGTTGATGAACGAATGATGGCGGATACTTAACGGTATAGTATTTCTGTCACCATCCCAAGGAATTGTAGTAGAGCTGCTTACCGATCAAGCAGGAGTAAAGCACCAGCAACAATAGAAAGCAGGGCAAGTATCGTACCAATGGCGGGTATTGGAAGGCTGATCACTTGCGACAGACCGGTCATGATCAGCCACATGCCTAAGAATAGCATTCCAAGTCTCATATTATTAAGTCTCATATTATTAAGTCTCATATGGTTACCCCCTTTGTATAAGATTCTTGATTTATGACATTCAAAGTTATCATGTCATGCTAATTATAATTAGAGTCACTCTTTACTTAGAACCTTCTTGATAAGTAATTTTACGATCTCTGATTAAATTTAGTCCTTTATATCTATATGTCTATAGCGGTGAGGGAGTGACAATCTGACGAGTTCTCTACTGCTAATGGATCATCTTTTCTGATGTGATCCCACATTTCTCGCGATTTCGACACGGTCCGTGACGTATACTTAGTAAATCAGCGAGAAAATCGTTTGGAAATAGACTGTTAAGGCGGGTTATTAGCGAAATGGGTAAAAGAATTAAACTAGTTATCGCGGATGATAACCGTGATTTATGCCAAATGCTACAGAACTATCTCCAAGGACAAGAAGATCTAAGCATAGTTGGCGTAGCATATAACGGCATAGAAGCCTTGGAACTCATCCAAACGCAGGAGCCGGATTTGATCATTCTTGACTTAGTGATGCCAAATTTGGATGGATTAGGCGTATTGGAACGCATTAACGCTCGAACAACCGTGAAGAGGCCCAAAATTATTATGCTAACGGCTTTTGGGCAAGAATCCCTCACGCGTCAAGCGATGACACTCGGTGTTGACTATTTTATTCTAAAACCATTCGACCTAGATATTCTCAGCAAACGTATTCGTTTTCTAATGCAGGATACGCCGTCCATCCAGCCTCAGTTCTCTTCTTCAGCTTCTTCAAGTGTGACAACAGGAGGGAACGAGCACAATCTAGTCTCCGAGGTGACCACGGTGATGCACCAAATTGGGATTCCGGCCCATGTTAAAGGGCACCAATATATTAGAGAAGGAATTTTGATGGTGGTGAAGGATGTATCCTTGTTGGGGGCGGTAACCAAAGAGCTTTATCCTGGCATAGCGAAAAAGTATGATACTGCGGCCACAAGGGTGGAACGCGGAATCCGTCATGCTATAGAGCTAGCGTGGGAGCGTGGTCACAAAGATGCGCTAAAACAGATTTTTGGATATTCTGTTAATATTGAGCGCCAAAAACCTACGAACTCTGAATTCATAGCAATCCTTGCTGAAAAATTTAGAGTGGAATATGTGAACTAAATCAGCGGATCGTCAGAGAAATTTGCTATTTTGAAGCCGTCCTATTGGGCGGCTTCAAATGTCGTGTTCAACACAGCTCAGGTAGAAGGAGGCTCAAACTGAAAATGGCAATTGTAATTGTGGATGATACGATTTTTAGCTTAGAAGTAATAAAAGCCTTTCTGATAAAAGGGGGGTATTTAGACCTTATTACGGTCAAGTCCGCAAGAGAGCTCTATCACTTAGTTGATGGTTATTCAGATCGAGGGATAGTCGAGATTGATTTAATTCTGATGGATATAATTATGCCGGATGTTGATGGAATTGTGGCGTGCAGGAATGTCAAAAAGAGAGAATGGCTAGCGGATGTACCTGTAATAATGGTGACGGCTGCAACAGATAAAGAGAATTTGCAGCTTGCTTTTTCTGCGGGTGCTATGGACTTCATTAAAAAACCTCTTGATAGCGTAGAGTTGCTAGCGAGGGTGCGTTCAGCCTTGAGATTGAAACATGAAACAGCCCGTCGAAAGGCCCGGGAAGCTGAGCTGATTGAGGTCACTTGTCAATTGCAAGCCGCTAATGAGAGATTGCAGAATCTGTCGTTTTTAGATGGGCTCACGGGGATAGCTAACCGTCGGCATTTTGATCAGGAATTGCTTCAAGAGAGTAGGAGAGCGAAGCGAGAAAAAAGATCCCTTTCTTTAATTATGCTCGATATCGACTATTTTAAAGCTTTTAATGATACCTACGGTCACCTTAAAGGCGATGATTGTCTAAAAAAAATAGCAGCTACACTTAAGAAAGTGTTGAAGCGTCCCGGAGATTTTGCGGCGCGTTATGGAGGGGAAGAGTTTGCTGTAGTCTTACCGAACACTGACGACGTAGGAGCTGCCATTATAGCAGAGGAGTTTCGTGCCAGTATCGTGAGGGAAGGCATTTTGCATATTAATTCTCTCTGTTCAGTTTATGTCACAGTGAGTCTAGGAGTTGTAACTAGGTCTGCGGAACAAGATCAGACTCCAGATGATTTAATATTGGCTGCTGACCGTGCTCTGTATCGTTCAAAACATGAAGGCCGCAATCGGGTTAGTGTGGAACAACTTTAATTGCCATTAAGTGTACTTTAAAGAGCTAGTTGTCCCATATTTACTATATTGCGACAAAAAATTACCTGTTTATGGATTATCTATTCTTGCCAATTCACCCAAAAAGCAATAAGATTCTCCTTGGGAATGACATTTCAGGAGGAATCCATGTGGAAAAGAAGCTTTTAAAAAGAATAGAGGGACTACGTAAGAAACTTAATAAATTTGCTAATACTCGTAATCTCGTTGATAGCGACGTTGTTGAAGTAAGTCAGCGGTTAGATTGCTTACTGAACCAATATTATAGGATTAGCTGTAATCAACAGCTTAGTTTTTGGTAATTCTCACTGAAATTGTATTAACGTTTTTCTTACAAGAAACACAAAGTGGTGATGATTTTCTGTTTGCGAAATCATCACCACTTTTTCGTGCGTTTATTTAATGGAGGGATTATAATAGATGCATGGAGGGCAAATGTTTTATGAACTATATTGTGTTTGATCTTGAATTTAATATGTTCTTTAAATTTAAAGAAGGTGACTTGGCTAATCCGGAGCTAAAAAACGAGATTATCCAGATTGGTGCAGTCAAATTAAATGAGGCCCTAGAAACCATTAGTAGCTTTGATTTAATCATAAAGCCAGTAATATATCGGAGAATGAATCCCTATGTAAAGAGAAAAACTAATATTAATACAAGTCGGGTTGCCCACGGGACCCCTTTTGTTAAAGCAATTGAGGGCTTTCATGCATGGGTTGGAGAAGATTCAGTCTTATGTTCTTGGGGACAGGATGATATTTTGGCCTTAAGAGATAATTGCTTGTTTTTTGGTTTTGATGCGTTAACCTTTGATAAATTTATTAATATCCAACAGACTTTCATGAAACATGGAAGCCTACCAAAACAACCGAGTTTAGAAAGCGCAGTGGAAGGGCTAGAGATTGAGGCCAGTACCCCTTTCCACGATGCCTTAAGTGACGCATTATATACTGCTGATATTTTCAGAAAGATATACAATTTCTCTGGTGAGGAAATTATTAACTGGGAAAAAGCACAAAGAGAAAATGAACTAAAGATTGAAACACTAAAACATTTTTTAGATAAAGCTACTATTAGGTGTCCAGAATGTGATAGAGAAATTCAGAAAAATGAGGAGTTCACCAAAACCAAGAAATACTTTGCCTTTGGTTATTGTTCCGAATGCGATATCAAGATAAGGCACATCTCCAGAATCACACAAAAAAACGGCGAGTATAGTATTGTTTCAAATAATACTATTTACGTTACAAGTTAAGTATTACAGTCGTGACTGGAAGAAGAATTTCATAAGCCTTGTTAAACACAGGCTTATTGTTTATACTGTAACTAGAAAACTAAATGCTATAGGTGCCTCATGCAAGAGGAGAATAGGGAAGTCGGTGTAAGTCCGGCGCGGTCCCGCCACTGTAAACGGGGAGCAAGAAGTATAACCACGGGGTAGTTCCCGGAAGGCGCTTCAGACGTGATGATCCGTAAGCCAGGAGACCTGCCTATAGCTAAACCAAGCCTACCTTGTCGAAGAACCAAGAGTAGCGTGGATGAGATTATGGAAAAGTCTCTAGTCACTTTGTGATTAGAGACTTTTTTTATTTTTTATCTTTAGTTGAACGAGTTCACGCTGCTGAATGTTCTTGAAGGTAATGACTCCGAACGTAGAAAGGAGAACAAATAGTGTTAACTCTAATGGAAATGGCCCAAAAGGGTCAGGAAATCCCGCTGTTTACCTTGGTAGCCCAAAACGAACAGATGAAGGTTCAACTCCTCATGGAACGTGTTGCTAACGGACGAATTGTTATTCCTTATAACAGTCATCACAAGCCCCAAAAACCCCAAGGATTTGGTTTGGGACTAAGCACCAAGGTGAGTGCTAGTATTGGCCTAGACGCAGACGAGGATAGTTTAACGGATGAACTATTTAAAGTGGATGAGGCAATCCGGGCAGGAACCCATGCAATTATGGATTTGAGCACCGCCGGTAATATGGACGAAGCCAGGAGGGCTATTATAAGCAGAGTGCCATTGCCTTTAGGTACATTGCCCGTTTATCAGGCTTTTGCTGAAGCTGTACGTTCTAAGGGTTCGGCATTAGCACTTGAACCAGAGGATTTTTTCAAGGTTATGGAACGCCAAGCAGCTGATGGAGTCGATTTCATGGCCTTGCACAGTGCCCTTCATACTGGACTACTCACAACGGCCAAGGAAGATCAGAGGGTTTTGAATCTGGTAAGCAGAGGTGGTTCCTTACTGATGGGCTGGATGCTATATCACAACAAAGAAAACTTTTTGTATACGATGTTCGACCGTATTCTGGAAATTGCTAAAAAGTACGAAGTTACCTTAAGTTTAGCTGATGGTATGCGACCTGGCGCAGGTGCCGATTCATTATGCCGTTCTCAGGTGGAAGAACTCGTTGTTTTGGGTAAGTTGGTAAAGCGTAGCAGGCAAGCAGGAGTTCAGATCATGATTAAGGGACCTGGTCATACTCCGCCCCATCAGATTACTGCAACCGTTCAATTACAAAAACAAGTATGTGAGGGTGCTCCGTATTTTGTCTTCGGTCCAGTATCGACGGATGTAGCCCCAGGATACGATGAAATCACCGCTGCTATAGGTGGAGCAATGGCCAGTGCTGCTGGGGCAGATATACTCTGCTACGTTACACCCGCTGAACATATAGCTTATCCCAATGCTCAGGATGTTTACCGGGGAGTAGTTGCTGCGCGTATCGCTGCACATGTAGGCGATCTTGCAAAAGGTTACAAGGGAGCAGAAAATTGGGATCTTCAAATGAGTCAAGCACGACGGGAACAGAATGTAGAGTCTCAGAAAGCGTTAGCCTTAGATCGGGAAAGGCTCACGGATTTTCACTCCAGCGAAAAACCTTTCTGCACAAAATGTGAAAAGGGATGCGCCATGGCTGTGGCTGGTGAGTTCTTTCAAGAACTTCCTTGGGAATGCTAAAGCGTGGTTCGTGGTTAGAGGTTCGTGGTTCGATTGTGTAGAGCACGTGCATCGTGCCCAAAGAATAAATACAGATAAAAAGGAGAGATTTATAATGACACAACTTATTAAAGCAAGACAAGGTATTATTACACCTGAGGTAGAAAGATTAGCAAAAGTAGAGGGATTCACTGCGGATGAATTATCTGCGAAGGTAGCCGCCGGTAGGGTTGTAATCATAAAGAACAAACAACACAAGAACTGTATCGCGATCGCGGTAGGAGAAGGACTGCGTACCAAGGTGAATGCCAACATCGGGACGTCACCGGACTGTGTGGACTTCGCAGATGAGCTTCATAAAATAAACGTTGCCATTGCGGCTGGTGCAGATACGATTATGGAATTAAGTATTGGAGGAAATGTAGACGATTTCCACCATCAGGTGATTAATCAATTCACATTACCGGTTGGTTCTGTCCCCTCTTATCAAGGCGGTATGGAAAGTATTGAAAAGTACGGAAGCGTTGTGGGTATGAAGGCTGAGGATATGTTCGAAATGATTGAGCGTCAAGCAAAGCGTGGCATAGATTTCATGGCAATTCATGCTGCTTTAAACATGTCGATTATTGATAGATTAAAAAATCAAGGAAGAATTACAGATATTGTGAGTCGTGGAGGGGCTTTTATAACAGGTTGGATGTTACACAACGAGCAAGACAACCCTCTTTATGCTCAATTTAATCGTGTACTCGAAATTTGCAAAAAATACGATGTGACGCTTAGCATTGGAGACGCAATTCGACCGGGTTGTATCGAAGATTCTCTGGACCGCGCCCAAGTCCAAGGCTTGATTGTGGCCGGAGAATTGGTTCAACGAGCCCTGGAAGCAGGGGTGCAAGTCATGGTAGAGGGCCCGGGTCACGTGCCATTGGACCAAATCCCAGCAACGATCCAACTTCAAAAGCAGCTTTGTCATCACGTTCCTTACTATATACTTGGCAATTTGGTCACAGACATTGCCCCAGGTCATGACCATATCACAGGAGCTATTGGGGCTGCGACCGCTGCTATGGCAGGTGCAGACTTCATTTGCTATGTTACTCCTGCTGAACATCTTAGGTTACCAACCGCAGAAGATGTTCATGCTGGGGTAATCGCTACGCGCATTGCCACACATGCTGCGGATATAGCTACAGGCGTTAGAGGTGCGCGGGAATGGGACTTAGCCATGGCGCGTGCTCGTAAAGACTTAGATTGGGAAAAACAAATTGAATTATCTATTGATCCTCCAACCGCTCGTCGAATCCGAGGAGAGCGTAACGAGGAGGGGGCTGAAGCCTGCTCAATGTGTGGTGGGTTCTGTGCCATGAAATTAGTGGGGGAACACCTTGGAAAGACTGGTGGATCTTGCTAAGGGCGGTGAAGCCATTAAACCAGGTTGGAGTCATTATGGGTAGCGACTCAGATTATCAAGTCATGGAAGAGGGTCTGGAAGTTCTTCGTCAATTCGAGGTTCCATTTGAAGTCATAATTTCTTCCGCCCAGAGGACGTTGAAGCGAACGGTCGATTGGGTGAAAGGGTTTGAAGCGCAAGATGGGAAAATCATTATTGCTGCGGCAGGTTTAGCCGCTCATTTGCCAGGCGTTGTGGCGGGGGCGACTATCTTGCCTGTCATCGGTGTTCCGATCAACAGCGGTGCTATGGAAGGAATTGACGCCCTTTACTCCATCGTACAAATGCCCCCGGGAATTCCAGTTGCGACCGTAGGCATTGGAGCTGCAAGGAATGGAGCGTTGCTTGCTGTACAGATGCTCGCAATCGAAGATAGTGCCTTGACGGTTAAGCTTAAGGGCTATCGAGCTCAGATGCTGAAGGATATTGAGGCTAAGGACGAAGCGCTGCAGAATCGGCTGAGAGATATACGTTAAGGACTGAGCACTTAACCAGGGGAGGTACCACAAGATGGGATTAATACCCTTTTTACAGCATGATCCACAAGATATAGGCCCACAGTATCTGGAAGACTTGGCCACCGGGTACTGGTTTTCTGAAGCACTGTTTACGGCCGTTGA
>DASRMA010000121.1:0-14404 GCA_035648155.1 Desulfosporosinus sp. | reverse complement strand
ACTAGCCATTCTGCATCGGAAATTCGGCAGCTTAAGTCAGCCATTAAAACAACATCTCCCTACAAGCGTAATCTAATTATAGACTACGCTTGTAGGGAGATGTTGTCAACTAGAAAAATTTGTATTACTCATTGAATGAGTTCCTGAGGGAAACCGCCGATACCCTTCAAGATCTTTTATGATATAGTCAAGTCATAGTATACTATTCTCAGAAGGTTGAATAAAAGTAATATAAGGAGACTTGAGAAAATGTGGATTGATCTTAGAAGTGATACTGTAACGCAGCCTACAGAGGTGATGCGTCAGGCGATGGCTCGTGCAGAAGTGGGTGATGATGTCTATGGTGATGACCCAACAATAAACCGATTGGAACTATTAGCAAGTACGATGTTAGGAAAAGAAGCTGCGGTTTTTGTTCCATCTGGAACGTTCGGTAATCAATTGGCTATTATGTCTCATACTCAGAGAGGTGATGAGATACTGGTGGGCGAAGACTGCCATATTCTCATGCATGAGGTTGGTGGTGCAGCAGTACTATCAGGCGTTCAAACACGATCTTTTCCAACAACTTTGGGGCGTGTCGACGTAGATAAGTTGCAGAAGATGATTCGTGGCGTGGATATCCATTTCCCGAATACTGGACTGATCTGCATGGAAAATGCCCATTCATCGGGAGCAACCGTCCCCTTAGCAAATATGAAGGAAGTGTATCTTCTTGCTAAGTCCAAGGGAGTTCCCGTTCATATTGACGGAGCACGCATATTTAATGCCGCAGTTTCGCTTGGAGTCGATGTGAAGGAGATTGCAGCTTGTGGGGACTCAGTGAATGTCTGTCTTTCCAAAGGGTTATGCGCACCAGTTGGATCAATCTTGGTCGGCAGTTACGACTTTATCCTGAAGGCTCGTAAAAATAGAAAGCTGATGGGTGGAGGACTTCGTCAGTCGGGAATTCTAGCAGCGGCAGGGATCATTGCTTTAACTGAAATGGCATCAAGATTAGGGGAAGATCATAGAAATGCCCGTTATCTGGCAGATCGGCTAGAAGAAATTGAGTCATGTCATGTTTACCGCGATCGTTTGGATATTAATATGGTATTTTTTACACTGAATGAGTCAGTCATAAGCGAGTCTGCTCTTGTTACAGGATTGAACAGCGAAAAGATTAGGATAAACGGTCAGGAGGATGGTGAGTACCGCTTTGTTACTAACTATGGTGTATCTATTGAGGACATAGACAAGCTTGTACAGACTGCTAAAAATTTGATCGTCAATTTTTCTCGCGATCGATAAAGTTGTTCTATATATAGACATTACTTTGTAGATCAGACCACTAAAAGGAGCGAACCCTTAAAATTCCTGGAGTTCGCTCCTTAACATTCTATAAGGTCGGTCATTACGGATATTATATCATTGTGAAGAAACCTTCCAGCCTTACACAGCCGACAGCCCATGTCCTACTTTAAATAATTAACATTCTTTAAATCGGGTATGTGTTGAAAATCACAAACACCATTATTATATAAAAATCTGACACCATCTATCCCTTGTTCTGTATGTTCTCTTTGTAGCATTGTTTCAATCAATTTGACAGTAGTAAGTTTGCCACCGGTTGACCCTTGAAAATAATTGGCCACCCATGAAGTACCCGTTAGTTTTATCTGTTCCTTTATCCCTTGATTCTCCTTGGTTTCATTTAGATTTATTACTGCTATTTTTTTGTTATTAATGTCCTCAATTTTCACAACTTCAATTGGAAGATTATTAAAATATCCTTCTGATAAAGCATTGGCAAGGATTATTAATTTTTGTTTTAGTTCTATACTTTTAGGAATATAAACATATCCACCGACTTCTTTTTCGTAAGTGTCTATATTTGCTGTGAAAATTGGATATATATTAGTTTTACTCTCAAAAGTAGAAACACTTCCCTTATTATTTTCCTCTTGCTCCTCTAATTTACTTCCTAAATCTTTAATTGTATTTTCTAAACCTGCATTTACATTCTTAATTTCATTAATCTCTTTTTTAAGAGCATTATTTTGATCTTCTAATGAATTTGAACAACCTGTGATTACTATACTCATGAAGAAAATAAAACTAACTGTTTTTAGCACTCTTTTATTCATAAAAATCTCCTTTTTAATCGGATTAAGTTCTACTTACATTGCAGATTTGTCATTGTCAGTTGGAACCATCGATGAATAGGTTTATAATAGTGGTGAAATCACGCGAAAATTAAGGGGGTACTATATTGAGCACAGTGGCGATAATGGAGGCAACCTACGAAGACTGTCATGAGGCGATCGAAAGAATATTCCACCTGTTTCCATTAGACTTAGAAGGAAAAAAAGTAGTCATAAAACCTAATGTTCTGCGTAGCGCAACCCCAGAAGAGGGTGTAACCACTCATCCATCAGTGTTAAAGGCCGTTATTAATGAAGTGGTCAAGCGCCATCCAGCATCGCTCATTGTAGGCGATAACCCTGGAATTTTTTCCTACGGCATGAACGAAAAGGCCTTTGAAGACACGGGCTTAATGGCGGCAGCGGGTATATATTACCATAACCTGGGTGCGGAGACTATATCGATGGAAATTAATTCACCATATATAGAGAGCGCTCTGGTATCCCAGGCGATTGTTGATGCCGATGTGTACATAAGTATACCCAAGTTTAAAACCCACGGGCTTACCGGATTATCTTGCGCCATCAAGAATAATTTTGGGCTTTTAGCTGGTGGCCTGAAGGCACAAACCCATAAAAGAGCGGGCAACCCCTTTCACTTTGCCGAGGCACTTGTGGAAGTCTTTGCGATCAGAATCCCCGACCTAGTAATTGTGGATGGTATTCTTGCTATGGAGGGTAACGGTCCAGCCTCTAAAGATTTAATTAACCTTGGCAAGATAATGGCCGGAGATGACTCTGTGGCTGTGGACACGGTGGTAGCCTATATGATGGGTTTTCCTGACTTGCCCCGCACCATTGAGTTGGCGGCTGCCAAAGGATACGGTGTCAGTGAACTTTCAAAGATAACTATCATCGGAGAACTTGAAGTCATACCGGGATTTAAACTGCCGCAAATGGATCCGAGCGCTAACTCCCCCCTTATGACCACAATGAACTCTATTACAGCGGTAAGACCTAGTATAGATAAAGAATTATGCAGTCTCTGTGAAACCTGTATAGAACACTGTCCTAGTGGGGCTCTTATTATGGATGAATACCCGGTAGTTAACCCGGAACTGTGCATAACTTGTTTTTGCTGCCAGGAGCTTTGCCCACAAAAGGCCATTGAACTAAGGTAAATCCTTGCGCTCAAGGCACAAAAAATTCATAAAAGTGCGTCTTGTTTCTTTTTGCCATATTTAAGTTCAACTTTCGATAGTCTGATTTTTTGTGAATAACTGTTACTTCGCCTTTTCCTACATAGAAGTTCATTTTGATCTTCTCCATAACTAAAGGTGCTAGTGAGCAGATCATTCTCAATAATATCAAATACCCTAAAAGTATCATTAATTATGTCCAGATATTAAAAAGCACTATCAAAGTCCGCCAATTATCCAGATTTGATAATGCGTAAATATTTAATAAGTGATCCACAACTATTTTGAATTGCTTACCCTATCTCATTGCCTATAGAAAATGCCGAGCCAATTTGTTTCCCTATACCGTAGTAATTTCTACTATCAAGCGCGTAAATTAAAGGTCGTATTTGTTCTATAAGCGGCTGATCCTCCTTTTCTTGCAGGGTATCATCTAGTTTAACGTCCATAACCTCACCAATAAACTGAGTGTGTAGGCCTATTTCAATCACCTGGATTATTTTACACTCTAAATTAACTGGAAACTCGCTTATATAGGGAGCATCAACAAAATCACTTTTTACGGGTGTAAGACCAGTCTTAGCAAATTTATCTTCCTTTTTTCCAGATACCATGCCAAAATAATCTGCTTCTCTAACATATTTTTCTGAGGGGATATTGATTGTGAAAGCTTTTTTGGCCATAAGGTTACTATAAGTATAAGTGGCTTTGCGTAGTGAAATCGCGACGCACGGCGGAGATGAGCAGCATATTCCTCCCCAAGCAGCCGTCATAGCATTTGGCTTACCTTCCTCGTCATAGGTACCTACAACCAAAACCGGTGTAGGATAAATCAACGTTTTAGCGCCCAAACTTTTTTTCATAATGTTCACCTCTAAATTATTTCCATCACCCTTCTCCTTCTGACGCTGACATATCTCGTCAAACTAGAAGAGTGATTCTTCTCATCTTAACAAATCTTCTTCAAACTTATACTCCCATTATTTGGAGACGAATCGATTATCTTGTACCCAAAAACGCCAAGGATAGTTTACAGCTTCTCCACTGTTATGAATACCTATTCTTGGACCCACTGCGATAGATCCAATTTCCTTTCCTTCAGTGATAAAAAGTGGGTACTCAAACATCGCTCTTCCGTAATCTTCCTTTACTATCCCAAGGGATTTGGTTAATTTCCCGGGTCCATTGGTTAGCTCTCGTTCCTTTTTCTCTTTTCCGCGCCGTTGATACATCAGGTCAATTCCGCAACATGGTTCTAGGGCTCTAATTAATACCGCCTCTGGACACCCGATGTCTCCACTAACCACGTTAATAAGGCAATGGGTATGCATAACATAAGTATAAACATACCCAGGTGGTCCAAACATTACTTCAGTTCTTTTAGTCCTTCGATTCCCGAAACCATGTGCCGCACGATCTTCTGGTCCAATGTAGGCTTCAGTTTCTACGATCCAACCCGACACAGTACCTAACTCGGTTTCTTTTACTAGCAATTTTCCCAACAAAGCACGAGCTAAAGTAATCGTTGGTTGTTGGAAAAACGAATAACTTAGCGGTTTCAATACCATAGTCGTTACCCCATTTTCTGTTTTGACTATTTTTGTTCAATTTCGGTAACACATTCGCCTTTGATCGTTCCAACCAAAAATTGCAGTGCATCAACAACATGTGGTCTGATGTCGCCGCCTATCAGTACATACATTATGTCGTCGCCAAGGTCAAGTTGCCCTTCATTAAGCCAAACCTTGACATAGAAAATACCATCCAACTTATAGGTTTCAGCAATCGCCATATCAATCTTTGTTGCATCATAATTAAATTCCATTCCCGTTACCATCGAACCGTCATCAATTCCTTGACGTACTTTGGCTCTGGGCGTTTGGCGCACAACGCCATTATGAACTAAAAACATCCCTTCCTGCAAAGCTGCCGGATCGGTTTTTGCTTCTTTGAGCCATTCGTCGATTGAAGGCGATAACTTTTTCATTTTTTTACTAATCATCATAATCTGAGACACTCCCATTTCTCGATACTCTTCAACTTGCTAAGCTGGGCTGGAATCAGCATCTTTTCAAACAACAGCTCTATAGTATTTCGAACCGGTTCTGCTGTTATTATTCTGGTGTTCTTCTATTAGTTTTCTGTGTAAAGCACCATCAGCTAAAACGTCTTGTAGTATGTACAAGGTTAAGATTGCGAAGTATCAATTTAGCAGTATATTAGTACAGGTACTGCCTTGAGTCCAATTTCAGGATTCTTTCCACTTCATTTGAATTGCACTCTACACTGATGAAGGAAAAGGCAAATACCGGATATTGATTATAGTTGATTTTTCTAAACTCCAATGGGTTGCTGAAATTTGATATATACGCCTCATAATTAATTCCCTTAATCTCTTTAAAATTAATGTCTCCTGGGATATCACCAACAACAATACAATAAAGCTTATTATCATCAATCTTCAATAGTTGATCCCAGTCAGGCTTTTTCTGTTGAAAATAATGCTCGTATACATTTATTCCATAAGCATAATATGCAAGATCCGTTGTACACCAACCTGCAAACCTCATAGGATTTACTTCTATGGGGATCACGTTCCCACTTTTATCAACTCTAACTTCCACGTGCACAGGAAAATTAGAGATTCCAGTTACTTTTCCTATTGACTTCAATACATCCCTAAACGCCACCAAATATGTTCGTATAATTTTTTTTGATGTAAAATATATTCTGTCACTGACATCCCCATTTGATGAAAAAGGATGCTCTAATATGTTAAGAATCACAGGGTCGCCATTGCTATCATAATAAGCATCAATGGCATATTCTGCACCTTCAATATACTCTTCAATAATAAACTTTGAAGAATTCATCACTTCAATCGGATATAATCCTTTGACTTTATCCATTTCATCTTGAATTAAGCCTATAATTGATTCCCATTCATTATCTCCGTTTACCTTATGTACTCCCATGCTAAAAAAACCAATTGCAGGCTTGATAATAAATGGTTTTTTGATCTGGCTCGCATCAAATTTTGATAGTTGGTCGTATGAGACTTCTTTGAACAAGAAATCAGGATAAATTTCTTTAACTAATTTACGAAACATCACTTTATCCTTGAACAATTCAATTTGTCTAGGAATTTCGGTGTATCTAAGATTTCTATAGATCCATTGAAATGAATTCTCGGAATTACAATAGAGGAGTAATGGTGATTTTGTTTTGGCTATATTTATAAACTCATTATCATTAACAGTCTTCAGATCTTTTAATGATATCAACTCCCTATCATTGGAGCAGTTCAAGACAGGAATCCCCATATCACGCGCAGTTTTCTGCATGAATATTGAACAATAAGGTTGGTCCAAAATTATCATAGAATATACCACCCATCTTAAGAACAGTTCGCCAGCAATGAATAATTAACCTTTTTTATATATGAGCCCGATTGAACAAAATTGATTCAGGGTGAATCTCGATGGTCAGTTCATCAAGATGTTCTGGCTTAAACTTGGCGGACTATGACACGCGTACCTTCTACAGCAATCACCTTAATCTTTGACCCACTAGTTATAAACGTTCCTTCTGTTACAACATCAAGTCGTTCGCCACTAAAATCAGCCGTTCCTGTCGGCCGTAACAGACTCAGTGCAATCCCTTGTTTGTCCAAGAAGATATCAAAGCTTTGTTTCGGTACTACATACCCTTCTTTTTGGGTTTGGCAGGTTTTCAAAGCGAATCTTTCCCACAGACGACGGGTTTGGGGCATACGAAAACTTAATGCGAATAACCCTGCTAGAGTAATTAGTAATAACGTTACGTAAAATACGCCTTGGGCTAAAGTATCAACCGTTTGCATGATCCCTGTGATCAGGGCAATAATGCCAATTAAGCCGAGAATTCCTCCGGGAACAAAAATTTCTAGAATTAAAAGGACAATCCCGACTACGAATAAAGCAACAACTGATCCAGTCCCCATATTCTCCCTCCTTCATATTATTTTAGGACCTTTACTAGATTATATAACAAATTAAGGGACTCTAGAATGTCGGTAAAACGTTATCGTGCCTACTGTCTGACGAAAGAGTTATTTGACTTTTCTAAGTCATTCCATAGCTTTCTCTTTCCGCGCCTTTTTCTGTTGTGCCTTTTCTTGGCGTTCTTGATACATCTCTCGAACCCAAGTACTCACCGGAGCCTTCCACTGTTCACTTGCGCTAGGTATATTTTTGATTAGACTTCTTGGATTTAGTCCCATCTCTCTAGCCATTTTCACGGTTTCTTCGTTCAGTTTGCATTTCTTTTTTGCTTCAGCCCATTTGACATCCTTTTTCATATTACTAGCCATGCTATATTCCTTTCTTTGCACAATTCAATTATAACCTTCATAAATACAGACGCAAAGATCTCACAGTGCTATGCCGAAAAATGCAACCAATCAATATATTGCAAAGGCTATGTGTACTTGCTTCATCTCCATCATCATGAAGGTAAGTTCATCAATGGATTCGATGCTGTAAAAAAAGTGTTTCTACCCACGCATCATATGCCCACGACAATGAAAGAGCAAGCGTTCGATGAAGGATCTCATCTCGTATTCCCCCGAAATGTTACGTGATTGGCAGTCGATTGAAGCGTCATTAGCATAAGTCTTGCTTTACCTAGGAATTATAGAGATAATGACATAAATAAGACAAGTTATGAAAGAAGGCGTTCGAATGTCCGAAAAATTATTGTATGTTAAGGCCAACCCCAAAGCTGATTCAGACTCCATCACGTCTACCCTTGCCAATGTTTTTATTCAGGCGTATCAAAAAAATAATCCTGACTGCGAAATTACCACCTTAGATCTTTATAAACTAGGAATTGAGCCCTTAGATGCCGATACTATAACGAAAATGTTTGGCGGTAGTGAGGACAATAAGGCCTTTCCCTACGCGAAACAATTTGCCAGCTTCGATAAATACGTGATTGCAGCACCCATGTGGAACCTTAGCATTCCTGCCATCCTCAAGGCTTATATAGATTATGTTTCCTATGTTGGTGTAACCTTTAGATACACGGAATCCGGCCCGGTTGGACTTCTTTCAGACAAACCACGTAAGGCACTGCATATAAGTTCACGGGGTGGTATGTACAGCGAGGGACCGACCAAAGAGGTCGATCTCGATGATAAGTATATCCGGATCATTCTTGGTTTCTTTGGAATAGCTCAGGTGGAATCCTTGTTCCTTGAAAAAACGGGTGTTTTACAAGGCGCTGCTTTGCAGGAAACCATCGAGCAATCCCACCAAGCTGCACGAACTTTAGCGGCTAAGTTTTAAGGGCTAGCTGATCATCAATTTCCAATTCGTTCTGCAGTGGGAAAACCCATCGAGCTCCCAATCAGTTGACCTGCTTGGGAGCTTAGCAGTTCGCCGATCGGTTCTCTGACGTAACGCTATATTCCTAGCTGATTGCATAGTTACTTACTCCATGAGTTTATGAGTGGTGACAATTTCCTAACTGAGATAACTAATAAACAATCCAAGGGCCATGAGTAACCCAAAAAATGTATTCGTTTGTGCTGTTGCTTTCATTGCCGACATCATCGTGCTCGGTTCAGTTTTCCCCCTGAATCCTTTGGTCGCTTGGATGGCTTTTGGCATGCTTAAGAAGGCTAAGAGAATCCAGGGAGTTATGATTCTCATTACGACGAGTCCAACTAACCATAGATAAGCGAAAACAAACATGATGCCGAGAAAATAAATTGCATTTTTAGGTCCTAGTACAATTGGAAGGGTCTTTCGACCATTTGCTTTGTCTCCCTCGTGATCACGGAGATTATTACCCAGATTAATCAAGCCAACTAAAATACCACTTGGTATAGCAACCAGAACGGCTATATTCGAGACATAGCCAGTTTGAATAAAGAAAGCAATCAAAATGATTAAAAAGCCCATGAATAAACCGGAAAGCAGCTCTCCGAAGGGTGTGGATGAAATTGGAAGTGGACCCCCTGTATAGAGATAGCCAATAGACATGCAAAGTAAACCCACTGCAGCAAGCCACCATGACGAAGAAGCGCAGATATAGACTCCTAATAAAATTGAGACTCCATACATACTTAGTGCGAGTGTCATAATAAATTTGGGTGTCATGCCATGACGAACAATCCCGCCACCAATACCGACGGATTCTTCTGTATCTAGACCTCGTTTAAAATCATAGTACTCGTTAAAAAGGTTTGTAGCGGATTGAATGAGAATGCTGGCAACCATCATTGCAGCCAATAATAAGAAGTTCATTTCTCCTACTAAAAGGGCTAATACCGTACCGATAAGAACAGGAACGAAGGCTGCGGTTAATGTATGTGGTCGTATTAATTCCCACCAAACCGTCCAATTACGCTTATTTGGTAGCGCTTGTGAATTGTATTGTATTTGCATGTCTCTTCTCCTTTAGGGAATCTAACATAGTGAACTTGTTCAACTAAAGAAAGAGCGCAAGACGAAGCGGATACTCTATAAGCTCAAAAACCGCTCACGATCTCCCCCGTCAACAATAATAGGGAATTGCACTTCCGTAATATAGTTCCTGCTGTCCCGCTCCACAAATTGGTCAATGATATTAAAGTTAATTGATATATCAGCTAGATCTAACTCTCCACCCGCATCACGAATGCGTTGAGCACTTTCGTAGATGTGCTCATAAGCGCCCTGATGATACCCGCAGAGGAAACGCCCTGCCGGTATAACATGAAATCGCAGAGAATCTGTCATCTCTTTTTGCAGAATCGTATTTTCTCCATCGTCGAAAAGATACGCGCCAAAATTTTTAGAATTATTTTTATAAAAAACTACTGTTGGATTAAGGTAAAACCAATCATCCCCGTAGAGCAGCTCCTCACTGCCAATAGGAAAATAGCGCCTCTCAGAAAATTCCTTGATCGAGACGCGCTCTATATCTATTTTCAGTAATTCCTGCTCGATGAAATGGATTTTCTGCTGAATTGCCCTGTCAGTATTGAGCAGGTTTTCTGCTTTTTTCCTTATAATAGAGGACTGCTTTCTAAGCTGTTCCAATGTAGAATCAATATCACGGGATTCAGTATAGGAGGCTCGGATCTCCTTGAGGGAATAACCAAGACGATGCTGATAACGTATGGTCGCCAGCTTGTAGATCTGGTCGAACCGATATCTGCGATAGCCGTTCGTTGGATTTCGTTCCGCCGGGACCAGCAAACCGATCGAATCATAATAAAGCAGCGTTTGTACATTCAACTGAAACAATGAACTTAATTCACCAATGCTAAGAGTGCCTTTCATATCTAGCCTTTTCCTTTCCTCTGATAAGGTCATTATATCTAGCAATTGCCGAACAGGCAATCCTGTCAGTTTTCTGACCTGGTCAGGAACGGAAACGTCAATGTAAAGGATCAACTTTACCGTTTATTGCGCTCAAAGGGGACACCCAGTGCAGTAGGGTCAATGCTTTTACCCATGGATAAGAAGAGTACGACGACGGCAACAACATAAGGGAACATGGTGAATACCTGCGTGGGAATCGGAAAACCCAACGTTTGGAGGTTGTACTGCAACGCCTGGGAAAATCCGATCACCATAGCTGCTGCAAAAATTCCGATCGGATTGCGACGTCCCAGGATTACCACCACTAAAGCAATATAGCCTTTGCCGGAGGTAACGTTCTCCATGAAGAAACCGAGCTGTCCCAGAGTGATACTGGCTCCCCCCAACCCGCCTAATACACCATTTACAAAACAAGCAAGGTAGCGAATTGCAATAACCTTAAGGCCGGCAGAGTTCGCCGCCTGCGGATGTTCCCCAACGGCATGCAGGTTAATACCCCACTCCGTCTTATAAAAGAAAACCGTCGTTACGACAATGCCGATCAGTGCAAGATATACAAACACGTTCTGTTTGAACAAGGCTTGGCCAATGATCGGAATGCTCGACAGCAGAGGAATTGGCACCTCACTGAACACACCGATTGATGGGAGGGTCGTTGTCTGCCCAAAAACAATCAAAAACAAGAAACTAGTAAGCCCCATCATCATAAAATTGAGCGCCAGACCCGCAATGGTTTGGTTCGCTTTACAATGGATGCTCAATACGGCATGGATCATGCTGACAAAGATCCCGCCCAGGATACCTGCTAAGAGACCCAAGAATAGATTTCCTGTAAAAAATGCCACGATAAAGCTGAAAAACGCTCCAGAAAGCATAATTGCCTCAACACCGATGTTAAGAATCCCTGCCTTCTCCGAAACAGCCTCTCCCAGTCCCGCTAAGATAAGAGGAGTTGCCATCCTGACAGAGGCTATTAAAAACATCGTAATAAGCGCAATAAATTCAGAATCCATGTTTCGATCCTCCTATTCGTCCGTTAAAAGTCGGCGGAATATACTTTTACGGGCCAGAATTAATAAGACGACAACTCCCAAAATGATCGATGAAATGGAGGTCGGCACACCAGTTATACGCTGCATTCCCAATGAACCCACCTGAAGCGCCGCGATGCCTAAGGCAGCGATGACCACGCCTACGGGATGGTTTTTCCCCAGCAGCGCAACGATAATGGCGATATACCCATAGCCTGGAGAGATACCTTCAAGCAGCTTGTGATGCAGTCCAGACACCTCGCACACACCTGCAATTCCAGCCAAGCCGCCACTTATCATAGAGGATCGAAGGATGTTTTTATACACGGATATGCCGGAGCATTTACAGGCCCTGGGATTTAGACCAACCGCCCGCATTTCATAGCCAAAAGGCGTCTTCCAAACCAGAAGCCAGATAAGGACTACAAAGATCAGTGCAATCAAAAGACCTGCATGCAGCCGTATAGTGCTCATAAGTACCGGTAGTGTCGCGCTATCGGGCAGAAATGCCGACATTGGTAAAGAACTGGAGGGATCCTTAAGCACAGTACGCACCAAAACACCTACAATACCGATAGCAATATAATTAAACATGAGCGTGGTGATCACCTCTGAGATCCCGAACCGTGCTTTTAAGAATCCCGGAATAACCGACCAAACACCGCCGAAAACGAACCCGCCCAGCATGACCATCGGAATCATAACGATTGCCGGCAGATCGTGAAGCCAAAAAGCGATGCAGGTAACGGCAATGGCTCCCATGTATAGTTGCCCCTCGGCGCCTATGTTGATAAACCCACTCCGCGCACCTACCGCCACACCCAAACCTGTCAGAATCAACGGGGTTGCTTTCACTAAAACCTCAGAAACTGAATACACCGAGCCGAAAATCCCAGATATGAAGCTGACGAATGCCTGGTTTACATTGCTGCCAACCATCAGGATCAGCAGAATAGAGATGGCTAACGTCAGAACAGCAATCCCGAGAAACGATAGAAAGTTCCCATACCGCTTCATAGTGATTCCTCCCTTACGTCAGGCGTTCTCCCAGCCATCATAAGACCCATGTGGGAGAGGTTCAGGTCTTTAGTATTGGGGAAAACACCCATGAAGCGCCCTTTATAAATCACAGCGATCCGATCACTCAGTAAGAGAACTTCCTCTAAGTCGGCTGAGATGAGGAGAATACAGCACCCTTTTGCTCTGCGCTGGAGAAGTTGCTGTTGGACGAACTCTGTTGCACCAATATCCAGCCCCCGTGTTGGCTGATGCGCCACGATAGCTTTGGGGTCACCCGCCATCTCCCTTGCCAAGATCAGCTTTTGCTGGTTTCCGCCGGACAGGTAGCGCAGGGGAGTTTTCAAATCTGGGGTTTTGATGGCGTATTCTTCCACTGCCTTTTGTGTGTCTTCCCAGACTAAGCGGTCATTGATCAATCCGCGCTTAATAAACCGCTTGTCAGTATGTGTTTTTAAAAGTATATTATCTGTTAGGTTCATGTCCATTACCAGGCCGTCCTGCTGACGATCGTCTGAAATATAGCCAATCCCAAGCTTCTTGCGCTTAAGTACGCTCAATGAGCTCATATCCACGCCGTCCAGTTTGATCGTTCCACTGCTTTGTTTACGGATACCCAGAATTACCTCGACTAGCTCCTTTTGTCCGTTGCCATCGACCCCGGCAACACAGACGATCTCCCCCGACGCGATCCGCAAAGAAGGCAAATCAAGCCGTTCTCTACCGTTTTCTTTCAGTGAAACATCTTCTAGCACAAGCCCCTCGTTACCAGCATCGGAGACGATAGGCTCCCTCTGAATACTGTGAAGTTGACGTCCGATCATATACTGAGATAACTCCTGCTCAGTAATCTCACTCGTTTTGGCCGTCACCACATTGCACCCATCGCGTAGAACCGTGACGCGGTCAGTAATGTTCATGATCTCAGGAATGCGGTGAGTAATAATGATCACCGAATGGCCGTCGGCGCGCAGTTTGCGCAGCACCTCGAAAAAGTATTCCGTCTCCTGCTGAGTAAGCATCGCAGTAGGCTCATCCAAGATCAGCAGTTCTACATCACGGTAGAGAAGTTTAATGATCTCAACTCTTTGCTGTTCACCCACGGATAGGGAGGAGACGTAAGCGTCAACATCGATCTGAAGCCCATATTTTTTCGAAACTTCCGTAATGGTTGCCTAAGTGCCTTACGATTAGGAAACGGATATCCTTTTTCTCTGAGCCCAAGCGTTATGTTCTGAGACACGGTTAGGGTAGGCACCAGCATGAAATGCTGATGAACCATGCCGATATGGTAAGTGATGGCGTCTCGAGGTGATGTAAAGGCAACCTCTTTCCCTTTCCAGGAAATATCACCAGAATCCCTTGAATAGATGCCGTACAAAATGTTCATCAACGTGGTTTTCCCTGCACCATTTTCTCCTAAGAGCGCATGGATTTCTCCAGGCTCCAGATCGAAACACACCTGATTATTGGCCATTTTCCCCAAAAAAGCTTTGTTGATGTTCTTCATCCCATTTTAAGCATGAAGAAAATGGAAAATATGGCGTGTTTCAAAAATTAGCAATTTCACCTTACAGTTTATAGCGCAACCTAAAAAAGGCACCCTTAAATAAGGTGCTACTGCACCCCCTGTTTTATCTTTCAAATTCAAGATTTGATGAACTTCTACTTAATAACCGAGT
>DASRMA010000120.1:0-5294 GCA_035648155.1 Desulfosporosinus sp. | reverse complement strand
AACCAGCAAAACGTCTTGATAGTCTCGGGGCGTCAGTTTTTAGCGAAATGGACAACTTAAAACGAGAATTGGAGCGAGCAGGGAAACATTTAATCAATCTTAGCATTGGCAGCCCAGACCGAGCACCAGACTTAGAAATCCGCAGGATTCTCAGCCAAGCGGTGCTTGACGAGTCCCAATATGGCTACACTCTGACTCGTGGAACGGCACATTTCCGAAAGGCTTGTGCTGAGTGGTATCTGGATCGATTTGAGGTGTCGTTGAATTCTGAAACCGAGGTTTTGCCGCTCATGGGCTCTCAGGATGGGCTGGCCCATATTTTCCTGGCGTATATCGATCCCGGTGACTTGGCATTAATCCCCGATCCTGGATATCCAATTTATACTGCTGGTCTTATGCTGGCAGGTGGACAGAAGGTTGCGGTACCGCTGTTGGAAGAAAACGGATTTCTACCGGACCTTAGTCAGATTAATCCAGATCTTGCGCGCAGAGCAAAGCTGATGTTCTTGAATTACCCCAATAATCCCACTGCAGCAGTGGCGCCACTTTCATTTTTTGAAGAAGTTGTGGAGTTTGCTAAGGAGTTTGATCTTCTGATCTGTCACGATGCAGCTTATTCCGAATTGGCGTTTGAAGGGTATAGACCGGTAAGTTTTTTACAAGCTCAAGGGGCAAAAGAAGTCGGAGTTGAATTTCATTCTGTCTCCAAGACGTATAATCTGGCGGGGGCGCGTTTAGGTTTCGTGGTAGGAAACTCAGATGTTATTAGAAATCTCTCACAACTTAAATCGAATATTGATTATGGAGTATTCCGACCGGTGTTGACAACTGGGGCCTATGCGCTCAGCTCTGCGCAGGACACGATAGAAGAAAATCGGAGCGCTTATCAGAGGAGACGGGATCTTCTGATCGAGGGTTGTACGTCAGCTGGCTGGGTCATGCCGACCCCGCAAGGCTCGATGTTTATCTGGGCACCTGTGCCTACCAAACAAGACTCGGTATCCTTCGCAATATCTTTGGCTCGTGAAGCAGGTGTGATTGTGGTACCAGGGGTCGGCTTTGGAGAGTATGGTGAAGGGTATGTGCGGGTGGCTATGGTTCAAGAAGAAAGCGTGCTGCAGGAAGCAGTTCGGCGCATTCAACAGTTTTTGAGATAGAATTTAAAAAGGTATAACCACGGCGGAAGGTTGTGGTTATACCTTTTCTCATTCTGAGCTGTTCATATGACGAGATTCTGGTATAATAACAAAGCGTATGAAAAGGAAAATAAAGGAGATATTCATGAACCGCTCTCAACAACTTGGCGAAGAAAAGGTAGGAAAGCTACTACTAAAGTTTTCAATACCAGCCATGATAGGCATGCTGGTCAATGGCCTTTATAATATAGTAGACAGAATTTTTGTGGGTCGAGGAGTCGGCTCGTTGGCGCTCTCAGGGATTGCGATTAGCTTTCCCATTACGTTAGCTATTATGGCCTTTGGGATGTTAATTGGGCTTGGTGCGACCGCTGTGATTTCAATTCGGTTAGGTCAGCAAAGACGAGAGGAAGCTGAACGAATTGTTGGCAATGCGTTTATCTTACTCCTAGGGATTTCACTAATTATCACTCTTTTAGGCTACCTTTTTATGGATCCTCTTTTGGTGGGTCTTGGAGCGAGCCCCGAAGTTCTCCCTTACGCCAAGCAATATATTAGTGTGCTCTTAGGGGGTGCTGCTTTTCAGTCAATCGGGTTTGGTATGAACAATTTTATCCGAGCGGAAGGAAATCCGAGAATTGCCATGTACACGATGATTTTGGGAGCGGTTTTGAACACGATTCTAAATCCGATTTTCATCTTCGGGATGCACCTTGGTGTGGCGGGTTCCGCTTTAGCAACGGTAATATCTCAGTTCGTTACAGCCGTTTGGGTAATGTATTACTTCTTAGGAAATAAGGCGCTGCTTAAACTTAGAGTTCGAAACTTCAAGCTGGAATGGATGCTAGTCAAAGACATGTTGGCAATCGGAATCTCTCCGTTTTCTATGCAGTTAGTGGGCAGTTTCGTGACTGTGTTTCTGAATAAGAGCTTAGCCATTTACGGGGGGGATTTATCGATTGCAGCAATAGGAATCATCATAAGTATTTCTATGCTCATCTTTATGCCTGTTTTCGGGATTGGACAAGGGGCACAACCGATCCTAGGTTACAATTACGGAGCGGGAAACTATGATAGAGTTAGACAAACGTTAAAGTTAACGGTGTTTGCAGCCACGGGTGTCATGATCTTTGGTTTTCTGAGCGTGGAATTGTTTCCCGTAGCAATAATGTCTCTTTTCAGTAACGATCCAGAACTCATCCGTGTCGGGGCTAACGGTATGCGACTTTATTTGATGATGTTACCGATCATCGGGTTCCAAGTGACTGTCGTGGGGTATTTTCAAGCAACGGGGAAGCCAAGAAAATCCCTGTTTTTGAGTTTATCTCGCCAACTTCTCTTCTTAGTGCCAATGATTTGGATTTTACCGAAATTCATGGGCCTAACGGGTGTTTGGCTAGCGGCTCCAGTTTCAGATTTAGCCTCTGCCGCCTTAACCGCTGTATGGTTATATAATGACCTTAAGCAACTTGGTCCAACTTATGCCAATAATAGGGGGTCTCGTATATGATTTCACTAGACTCTTTTTATGAGAAAAAAATAGAGTGTGTTCTTTGCAGCAAGTCGTTTACTACTCTGAAGGTAAGGTCACGCTTTGCGATCTCATATAAAACTGATAGCGATTTTTGTCCACATTATAGAGCCGGTAATTACAATCCCCATTTCTATTTTGTTAATGTCTGCCCAGAGTGTGGTTTCGCTTTTTCTGAAGAATTTTCAGATCAATTTCCAAAGGGTACTAAGGAAATTATTAGTGTTCAAATTACAGAGCATTGGACAAAAAGGAACTTTGGTCAGGTGAGAGACTTTCAACAAGCCATAGAATCCTATAAGTTGGCTATTTTAGCAGGATCTCTAAAGAAAGAAAAGAATGCCGTCCTCGCAGGCCTTTGTCTCAGGCTTGCCTGGCTGTACCGTGCGGAGAACAAGCTGGAGCAAGAAAAGCGCTTTATGGGCATGGCAATGAACGCTTATGAAGAATCGTTTGTTCTTTCAGATTTTGCGGGCACATCGATGTCTGAGTTAAAAGTGCTGTTTATGATTGGAGAGTTAAGTCGTCGGTTAGGGCAACATCAAAAGGCAGTATCTTATTTTTCTAAAATTGTTCAACATGAAAACGCTAAAGACGAACAGAAAATGGTCAAAATGGCTCGAGAACAATGGAGAGTGACCATGGAAGAGAGGAGAGTTTAAGCCTTGGAATTTACACAAATCATTGCACAAGAGCTGGGTATAAAGACAACTCAAGTCAAAGAGGCAGTTAACTTATTAGACGGGGGAAATACGATTCCCTTTATTGCTCGCTATCGCAAGGAAGCCACTGAGGAACTTGATGAAAATGTATTGCGCGATATCGTAGAGCGTTTAGACTATTTACGCCGTTTGGATCAGCGAAAAACAGAAGTCGTGCGCCTGATTAATGAACAGGGAAAGCTGACAGAGGAGTTATCGACTCAAATTGTAGCGGCAAAGGTGCTTCAAGATGTTGAAGATCTCTACAGGCCTTATAAACAAAAACGGCGCACCCGGGCCATGATTGCCAAAGAGAAGGGCCTTGAGCCCTTGGCGACCTGGCTGTTAGTTCAATATATTAGGTCAGATCCTGAAGTAGAGGCCCAAAAGTATTTGAAGGCAGAGTTAGATGTGAATTCGACGGAGGAAGCGTTGGCTGGAGCGATGGATATCATTGCAGAAACCATGGCAGATGACGCAGCTTTGCGTAAACGGATCAGGGAGGAGACTTTACGCATTGCAGACGTGGTGGCCGCTGCTGTGGCTAAGAAAGCTAAAGCGCGCTCTCCATTTGAAATGTATTATGAATACCGGGAGCCTGTGCGGAAGATTCCACCCCATCGGATTTTGGCCTTGAACCGTGGGGAAAAAGAAGAGTTCTTATCTGTGAAGATCGAAGCACCCTTAGAAGCTTTCCAAAGGATTATTGAATTGCGTTATGTTAAGACGGGACCGTGTGCTTCATGGGTCCAAAAAGCGGCTCTTGATGCGTATAAACGCTTAATCGAACCTTCAATTGAACGGGAAGTTCGGGCCGAGCTTTCTAATCGTGGAGAAGAACAAGCAATAAAGGTATTTGCAGCCAACCTGCGACAGCTCTTACTTCAGCCCCCAGTGAGGGGAAAAATGGTGCTAGGACTGGATCCAGGATTTAGGACAGGTTGTAAGTGGGCGGTTGTGGATGACACAGGAAAACTCCTGAAGGTTGGTGTGATTTATCCTCATTCTGGCAAGAGCAAACGGGAAGAATCAAAAGTCATTTTGCGGAACGAGATTGCTGAGTTTGATACCAACATCATTGCCATAGGGAATGGTACAGCCTCAAGGGAAACAGAAGAAGTGGTGGCTGAAGTCATTCGGGAAGATGGGCTTTCCACAGAATATATCCTCGTGAGTGAAGCCGGGGCCTCAGTGTATTCAGCTTCCAAATTAGCGGGCGAGGAATTTCCTGACTTTGATCTTTCCTTACGGAGTGCAGTGTCCATCGCTCGGCGGCTACAAGATCCCCTGGCAGAACTGGTTAAAATCGAACCGAAAGCTGTTGGGGTGGGTCAATATCAGCACGATGTCCAGCCCAAACGATTAGAGGAAGCTTTGCATGGAGTTGTGGAATCCTGTGTTAATGTTGTTGGTGTAGACTTGAATACTGCCTCTGCGTCTCTGCTTCAATACGTGGCGGGTCTAAAGCCAGCAGTCGCCAAAAATATTGTGGCTTGGCGGGATGAACATGGGAAATTTAGTAGCCGTGCTCAACTTAAGAAAATTCCACGCTTGGGAGCGCAAACGTATATCCAGTGTGCCGGGTTTATTCGTCTTCCAGATGGACCTAATGCTCTCGAGAACACACCAGTCCACCCTGAATCTTATAAGCTGGCGGAGGAGATTTTAAAGAAGATTGGTCATACCTCTGGAGATTTAAGGGATCACCTCGCGGATGTGCGCAGAAAGCTTGCCCTCATAGAGCCTATTGAGCTGGCAGCTGAGTTCGGCGCTGGAGTTCCAACCGTTCGAGATATTTTAGATGCTCTCCAACGACCGGGCAGAGACCCCCGGGAGGATTTACCGCGACCGCTACTTCGACGGGATGTCACCCATATGGAGGATCTCAGCGAAGGGATGGTCTTAGAGGGTACCGTGCGTAATGTC
>DASRMA010000119.1:0-36612 GCA_035648155.1 Desulfosporosinus sp. | reverse complement strand
ACCGATATGACCAAGGGAGTGTGCTTTAATGGAACGCATTATGCTGGCCCACGGAAGCGGTGGACGACTCAGCCATGAATTAGTTAAAAACATTTTTCAGAAACACTTAGGAAACCCCTACTTGGATCAGATGAATGACGCTTCTCTGTTGCCAGGCCACGAGCAGATTGCCGTAACCACAGATTCTTTCGTGGTTTCACCTTTATTTTTTCGAGGAGGAAATATAGGCAAGCTTGCAGTATGTGGTACGGTCAACGACTTAGCGGTTAGCGGGGCGATCCCCAAGTTTTTAACGCTTGCGCTTATTTTAGAAGAAGGCTTACCAATGAATGAGCTGGAGCGGATTATTGTGAGTATTGCTGAGACAGCGACAGAAGCAGGTGTCGCGATTGTCTGTGGGGATACGAAAGTTGTAGAACGTGGCAGTGCGGACAAAATCTTCATAAATACGACCGGAATTGGTTATATTGCGGATCGTTTAGTGGGTCCAGAGCAAATTCAACCAGGGGACGAAATCCTCATTACTGGAACGATTGGGGATCATGGGATTGCGATTTTATCTGAGCGAGAAGGGCTAAAATTTCAAACCCCAGTTGTCAGTGATTGCGCCCCTTTAAATGGATTAATTAATGCCTTTTACAGACCTGGCGTAAAATGCATGAGAGATCCTACACGGGGAGGTGTAGCGACAACGCTCAATGAATTAGCGAGGCAGGCTGGAGTAAGTATGCTCTTGGTAGAAGAACAATTGCCACTTTCTCCGAGCGTAGAAGGGGCCTGTGAGATGTTAGGACTTGAGCCCCTTTACTTAGCGAACGAAGGAAAAGTACTAGTCATAGTGGCTCCGGACGTTGCGGCTGAAGTTCTCCTCGACATGCAAGCACACCCCCTGGGGGGTAACGCAACTCGTATTGGGCAAGTTCAAGCAGGAAAATCTGGGCTCGTTCTCCTCCAAACACCCCTTGGGGGAAAACGAATGCTCGGCATGCTTGAGGGGGAACACCTTCCTCGTATTTGTTGAGAAAAAGCAGCAGGAGGGTATTATGCGGATAGCAGTCATTGATGGACAAGGTGGCGGCATTGGTAAACATATAGTAGAGCAGTTGCGCAAAAAAAATCCTGGGTTGGATATATTAGGGTTAGGTACTAATGCCCTTGCGACGGGAGCTATGTTGCGCGCCGGTGCGACTGAGGGAGCTTCCGGGGAGTCCGCCATTTGCTATAATGTCGATCGGGTGGATCTGATTGTGGGTTCGGTTTCAGTAATGATGGTTTATGGTTTATTGGGAGAGATCACTCCGGCAATGGCTACGGCAATTTCTGCTAGCAAAGCGGACAAATTGCTTCTCCCTATACAACGTGGGAATATTAAATTGGCCGGAATCCTTCACACCCCTCTCCCCCACCAAATCCAGGCCTTGGTAATGGAAGTTGAGGAACGACTCAAACTTAATCTTAATTAGGTTTGACAAAGGGCTTACTTGTTGATAATGTTAAACCATACTAAATCAATAAGAAATAGGGGGAATAAATATGCGAGTCGTTAATTCTATACTGGACTTGATAGGGCAGACGCCTTTGGTTCGGTTACAGCGTATGGTTCAATCGGGGATGGCCAATATTTATGTCAAAGTTGAATCGTTTAATCCTGGTGGAAGCGCAAAAGACCGTATTGCCCTGGGGATGATTCAGGATGCTGAGAAACGAGGGGCACTTCTGCCAGGGGGAACCATCATCGAGCCGACCAGTGGGAACACAGGTATTGGACTCGCCATGATAGCAGCCGCCCGCGGTTATCGCTTAATTGTCATCATGCCTGATGGGTTGAGTGTTGAACGTCGGCTTCTAATGGCTGCCTATGGCGCAGAATTTGTGCTCACACCTGGAGCGGAAGGCATGAAAGGGGCAATTACTGAGGCAAAAAGATTGCTGAAGGAAAACCCCGCTTACTTTATGCCACAACAATTTGAAAACCCTGCAAACCCCGAAGCACATAGACGGGGCACGGCGTTAGAACTACTCGAACAGTTGAAGGATATTGATGCTTTTGTGGCAGGTATTGGGACAGGAGGGACAATCACTGGGGTGGGTGAGATATTAAAAGCGCAGCTCCCTGAAATAAAGATCATTGGGGTGGAACCTGCCTCCTCGCCAGTTATTTCCGGTGGGCATCCTGGGCCCCATAAAATCCAAGGGATCGGCGCAGGGTTTATTCCTCAGGTTTTGAACAAATCGATAGTGGATGAGCTTATTCAAGTGAGTAATGAGGACGCCTTAGAGGTAACACGGCGCTTAGCACGCGAAGAGGGACTTTTAGTAGGCATCTCCTCTGGAGCTGCAGTTTCGGCCGCCTTGAAGGTTGCAGCGACCTTGGGAGAGGGTAAAAACGTGGTTGTCCTTGCTCCGGACACTGGGGAACGGTATTTGAGCACGGATGTTTTCCATTAACCTAGCCTTGGATAACTTATACTGAACTTCTGATGGCGTTTCTAACTCTATCAGAAGTAAGTTTCCTATAATATTGCTTTACAAGGGAAATGGCCTCATGCTAAACTAACTAATAGTGTACTAGCTTAAGGAGGCGTTTGTCATGTCAGGACATTCAAAGTGGGCAAACATTAAACATAAAAAAGGAAAGACAGATGCCACTAGGGGGAAAATATTTACCAAACTGGGTCGAGAACTGGTGGTTGCCTCTCGTGCCAGTGGCGGAGATATGAACGACTTCCGCTTAAAGATCGCTATTGAAAATGCCAAAAAGGAAAATGTGCCCAATGAGAACATCCAACGCGCTATTCTCAAAGGGACTGGCGGAGCAGGAGGAACAGTGTATGAAGAGCTTCGTTATGAAGGGTATGGACCCGGCGGAGTGGCTGTCATGATCGATATTTTAACGGATAACCGCAATCGTACTGCTGGAGAAATTCGCTATATCTTCTCTAAAAATGGCGGTAACATGGGCGAGACTGGCAGTGTTGGCTGGATTTTTGAGGAAAAAGGACAGTTGAGGATCCTGCGCGAGGGGATTAAGTTAACCGATGATGATTTAATGATGATGGCCTTAGAGGCAGGCGCTGAGGATTTTGAAATAGATGAGGAAGGGTATGTTGTGTACACCGCTCCTGAGGCTATGGAGAGCGTTCGGCAGGCCCTTGTAGATCAAACGATCTCTGTAATTGAAGCGGTGCTTAGTCCGGTTCCACAAAATACGATCGAGATAGCGGACGCAGAGCAGGCGCGTAAGATCGTTCATTTAATGGATACGTTAGAAGACCACGATGATGCTCAAGGGGTGTATTCTAATTTTGAATTAGCTGATGCTTTGGCCGACGAAGACTTTTAGCAAAGACTAAATCCCCAAGCCAAAGACTAAAACCTAAATAGTATAATGATTAAGTTAAGCCTTCCTGGCAAGACTAGAGATAAAAGTAATGTCAGGAGGGTTTTTTAATATGCCCAGAGTTATTGTAATGAGTCTTGTTCTAATGATTGGTGTGGTAATAGGTAGCCTGGTTCCAGCAGCAACGGCTTGGTGGTACGATAACAATCATGCTGGTATTGCCTTGAATTCTAGCAACACAGAAACGGCTTTAACCAAGGATGTCTTTGCTCAGGCTACCTATCATTTTGGGCTTGAACAAGGAGTCCTATCCGTGATCGAAGGAACTCCGAGAGCAAGCGGTAGAGTCATCGTGACGGGATTAAATGTTCAGACTTGGCCACAGGAAATGTTGGATATGGCGCCCAAGGTCGAGTTCTATTCCCTAGATGAAGTTCAGTCGTTTATTGATACCGTAAACGAACCTTTGTGGCTAGAACAGAAAGGTATCTAGAAGAAAGGGAATCGTCCGTCTTCTGTCGAATTTCATTAAGTTGAAAGGAAGGCGAAGGATGATTATTTTAGGAATTGACCCTGGAACGGCAATTATGGGCTATGGATTGATCCATCAAAAAGGAAATCATTTAAGCCCGCTTGCTTATGGTTGCTGGCGAACGCCTGCTCACACACCTTTAGCAGAGCGTTTGTTAATGTTATATGAACAAATCGAACCGTTTCTTCAGGAACACCCCCCGGATCACATGGCGGTTGAAGAATTGTTCTTTAATCGCAATACAACGACCGCCCTAGCTGTCGGACACGCACGGGGTGTAGTCATGCTCGCGGGTGCCCAACATGGCCTTTCTGTTCATGAATATACCCCCTTGCAGATTAAACAAGCGGTAGTGGGATATGGCAGGGCAGACAAAAAACAAGTCCAACAAATGGTCAAAGCCTTGTTAAGGTTAGATGAAATTCCTAAACCAGACGACACGGCAGATGCTTTAGCCGTTGCAATTTGTCATGCTCATAGTTTTGCATTGAATCGGAGAATGGAGGAATTCCGATGATTGGGATGTTGCGAGGTAAGGTGTGGGAAATCCAAGCAGAGCGTTTAGTGCTTGATGTACAAGGGGTGGGGTATCTAGTGACTGTTCCTTATGGCCTCTTAGCAAAGTGTTGTCCGGGGCAAGAACTTGTCATATATACCCATGTAGTGACGCGAGAAGACGATTCATCCCTTTATGGATTCTCCTCCTTAGAAGAAAAACAACTCTTTCTGGAAATGTTGAGTGTTTCTGGCATTGGCCCTAAAGCCGCCATAGCGCTACTTTCTACCTTTGGCACAGTACAGATTCAAAGTGCCATCGTAAGTGAAAATCTTAATTTATTAACCAAAGTACCAGGCATTGGGAAGAAGACAGCTCAACGACTTATTTTAGAGCTAAAAGAAAAGTTCAAAGGACATGATACTCTGCCAGTGGGTGGGGACTCGTTCTCGACCCCTCCGTCCCATACTCACTCAGAAGCCTTACAAACATTATTAGCGCTCGGCTTTGCTTTAGACGAAGCACGTCAAGCTCTTGCTCGTCAAAAAGACGCTGGGGATTTAACGACAGAAGAGCAAGTCAAAAAAGCCCTGCGACTATTGGCGGGAGGTAACGGGTGACTTATAGAGGCACACGAGAGGTGGACTTAAAATGGAAGAACGTCTGATTGCTCCCCAAGAACAACTTACAGATCATGACGGAGAAGTACTTCGTCCTAGCCGGATGAGTGATTATATTGGGCAGCAAAAAGTGAAAGAAAATTTAAGTATCTTTATTCAAGCCGCTTCCACCCGGGGAGAAGCGTTGGATCACGTCTTATTATATGGACCGCCCGGTTTAGGAAAAACAACGCTCGCCAATATTATTGCCGCGGAAATGGGTGTAAGTATACGTACGACGTCAGGTCCAGCGATTGAACGGCCGGGGGACTTAGCAGCGATCCTTACAGCTCTAGAGCCACGAGATGTGTTATTTATCGATGAAATCCACCGTTTGAATGCAACGACAGAAGAAATCCTTTATTCTGCCATGGAGGATGGATGTTTAGATATCGTGATTGGAAAAGGTCCAAGTGCGCGTTCAATTCGCTTGTCCCTGCCCCCGTTTACGCTGATAGGGGCAACAACCCGAGCAGGACAGTTAACCTCTCCCTTGCGCGATCGTTTTGGGGTTATTAGCCGTCTAGAATTCTATCAGGTTGAAGACTTGAAAGAAATTGTGCTTCGGGCGGCAGGTATTTTGAGATTGGAAATAACTGAGGACGGGGCGGAAGAAATTGCGCGACGTTCCCGAGGAACGCCGCGAGTTGGCAATCGTCTGTTAAAACGAGTTAGGGATTTCGCCTTGGTTTGGGAAGATGGGGTAGTTACCCAAACCCTCGCTAGGGAAGCGCTCAATCGACTGGATGTTGATCCTGTGGGCTTGGATCAGATTGACCAGAAAGCTTTAAAAACTATCATTGAAATTTTTGCTGGGGGACCGGTTGGTTTAGAGACGCTCGCCTCGACCATTGGGGAAGAGTCAGTGACGATTGAAGATGTTGTGGAACCCTTCTTACTTCAGATGGGATTTTTGCAACGAACGCCACGGGGCCGCGTGGCAACAGTAAGGGCGTATCAGCATTTAGGTTACACTATCCCCCAGAATAGAGCTGACAGCGGCCTTTTCCCAGAGGAAAAGGTCTAACGAGATGCAAGCAGGTTAAGTTTATAGAGAATATAAACGGCAAAAAAGGGTAATCTGAACACCAGAAAGAGGGTGTGATGAGCATGACTCGGATTATGTATTGGTTCTCCTTTTTATGTATGATTTTGTCCCTATTCGTGTTGAGTACGGCTAAGCCTTGTCAAGCGAAAGAGATTTCAGTTGAGCTCGTATGGAAATTAGGGCAGGCTGGGTGGGTAGAAATTCAGGTCACAAAAGGGGACTATCAGCTTATTATAGATGCGACGAGCCGAAAGCTGCCGGCTGGTTCTAGACTTCAGTTGGGCTGGGCAGGCTGGGCGCCAATAGTTCAGATTAACCATGAGGAATTTCGAGTCCTTAAGGAGTCAAAATTGGAGATTAAGGGGATTAATTCTGGCAATCTAAGTGTTAAAACACCAGAAGATACGGCCACTGTTTACCGCGGCGATTTAGCGCTAAGTTGGCAAAACAGTCATTGGCAGGTAGTAAATAAGGTGGATAGTGAAGATTATCTAAAAGGCGTTGTCCCGATAGAAATGAGTAATGAATGGGCGATTGGCGGTGGAGCAGAGGCACTCAAGGCCCAAGCAGTCGCTGCACGGACCTTCTTAGTGAGACATACTGGCAATGGTGAAAAGGCGATTACAGATTCTCCAGATATTGATCAGGCCTATGCAGGTGTACTTGTGGAGGGAGAAGCTTCAGTAGCCGTTGCGGCAACGCGAGACGAGATCCTCGTCGATGACCAGAGCAAGCAACCTATTGAAGCCCTGTATTCTTCGCACAGTGGAGGATATACGGAAGACGCTAAAAATGTATGGGGAAATTCAGATATCAACAATGTGTCTCATCCAGATCCCTATTCAGAAGAAGTTGGTGGGGCAGCAAACCATTGGCGATTCATCGTCTCAGCGCCGGTTCTGGGTTCAACCTTTGGGCTTGGACCCGTGTCGAAGGTTGAGCTTGACAAATACCCCTCTGGTAGGGTAAAAAGTGTTAGAATAGAAGATGGCTTTGGGCTCTCCAAGACTGTTACCGCTCGGACATTCGTCAAGAAATTCTATCCTTTTGGGCAGCCTATTCAAAAGTTCGCCTTTTTGGGGAGTTTCTTTGAGACCCGAAAAATTGCTACAAGTCCAGA
The DNA here is from genome assembly GCA_035648155.1 of Desulfosporosinus sp. GTDB lineage: Bacteria > Bacillota > Desulfitobacteriia > Desulfitobacteriales > Desulfitobacteriaceae > Desulfosporosinus. Next base: position 29,417 of record DASRMA010000119.1, on the reverse strand, counting down.
TCTGTTCAGCAAATCGGGCTTACCAGCGTTTCTAGGATTTCAGGAAAAAGAGCAGGGGCCCTTACTTTCTAAAATTTCTAGTACAGCGCGAGGACCAAGTTCTGTTTCCCAACCCTTTGGAGTCTTTATATTTGATGGACGGGGTTGGGGACATGGTGTCGGGATGTCACAATGGGGTGCTTATCATATGTCCCAATTGGGGTATAATTATAAGGAAATATTATCGTTTTATTACAATAGTACTTTTCTAAGCAAACCATAGTGGACCGTTTGAATTACAAAGGGGATTGATGGCTTGAACGTTTCGGAGTTTGACTTTTATTTGCCAGAAGCGCTGATTGCCCAACACCCGGTTGAACCTAGGGATGCTTCGCGGTTAATGGTTCTCAATCGGGACAGTGGAGGGATAGAACACCATAGGTTTCGAGATTTGGTGTCCCTCTTAAAAGAAGGCGATGTGCTTGTGCTTAATAACACCCGCGTTATTCCCGCACGTTTGATCGGCGAGAAAGAGGGAACTGAAGGAAAAATCGAGGTCCTACTCTTGAAGAGGCTTGAACTTGACGTATGGGAAGCCCTGGTTAAACCCGGAAAACGTCTTAAAGTGGGGCAAAAGGTTCACTTCGGCCAGGGAATACTGGTCGGTGAACTATTAGAGATCTTGGAGAACGGAAATCGGAGGATCCATTTTACCTACTCAGGAGTCTTTGAGACCATATTGGATACCCTGGGACAGATGCCCCTTCCGCCGTATATTACTGCCCAACTCGACGACCAAGAACGCTATCAGACTGTGTATGCCAAGGAACGAGGGTCTGTAGCTGCGCCCACGGCAGGACTGCATTTCACGCCTGAACTTCTCGGTGAACTCCAGACGAAGGGCGTGGAGATCGTGGAGATCCTTCTTCATGTGGGCTTAGGAACCTTCCGACCGGTTAAAGTGGAAGATATCCGAGATCATCACATGCATTCGGAATATTATAGAATCAATTTGGAAGCTGCAGAGCAAATTAATCGAGCAAAAAGGGAAGGCCGTCGGGTCATCGCAGTAGGAACAACAGCGGCTCGAACCCTAGAATCAGTAGGCGATGATCAAGGTAGAGTTTCACCAGGGGATGGCTGGACGGATATTTTTATTTACCCAGGCTATTCCTTTAAAGTAGTGGACGCTTTATTGACCAATTTTCATTTCCCCAAGTCGACCTTGGTTATGTTAGTCAGTGCTTTAGCAGGACGAGAACTAATCTTAAAGGCGTATGAGATTGCCGTTGTAGAACGTTATCGGTTCTTTAGTTTTGGTGATGCAATGCTCATTCTGTGAGCACTATTTATGAAAAAAGGAAGTGAAGGGATTGGCTGCGGTTCATTTGGAAATACTTAAAGAAGATTCTCGCACGAGGGCACGCTTGGGCAAATTACATACACCGCATGGTGTGATTGATACACCCGTGTTCATGCCGGTGGGGACGCAAGGAACAGTGAAAACTATGACCCCGGAGGAGCTTAAAGAAATCGGGGCAGGGATTATCTTGAGTAATACTTATCATCTTTTTTTGCGCCCAGGGCATGAGTTAATTCGGGAAGCGGGTGGACTTCATCGTTTTATGAATTGGGACGGAGCAATTTTAACAGACAGTGGCGGTTTTCAGGTGTTCAGCTTAGGGCATCTGCGCACGATTAAGGAAAGTGGTGTGGAATTTCGTTCCCATATCGACGGCTCCCTTCAATTCTTGAGTCCTGAAATTTCCACTCAGGTTCAGATGGCTCTGGGCTCCGATATTGTGATGGCCTTTGATGAGTGCGCACCGTATCCCTGCGCTCATGAGTACGCCAAGGATTCTCTAGAGCGGACGACGCGTTGGCTGAAACGGTGCCAGGAAACCTTGACTACGACAGACACACAAGCCTTATTTGGTATTGTCCAGGGTGGTATGTATGAAGATTTACGCCGTCAAAGCGCGGCTGAAATCACGGCACTGGATTTACCGGGCTATGCTATCGGGGGCTTGAGTGTCGGCGAACCAAAAGAAATGATGTATGAGGTCTTAGATTATACGGTTCCCTTACTTCCGAGAGAAAAGCCCCGTTATCTTATGGGGGTAGGCTCTCCAGACGCTCTGATCGAAGGGGTTATGCGAGGGATTGACATGTTTGACTGTGTGTTACCGACTCGAATTGCACGCAATGGAACAGCCATGACCCGGTACGGCAAAGTGATTGTTCGCAACGCTGGAAGCGCGCATGATTTCGGCCCGATTGATCCTACCTGCGATTGCTATGCGTGTCGTAACTATTCACGGGCTTATATAAGGCACTTGCTCAAGGCAGATGAGATTTTAGGTCTTCGCTTAATGACCATTCATAATTTGCGATATCTCCAGAACTTGATGCGAGAAATCCGAGAAGCCATCAAGGAAGACCGTTTGCCGGAGTACCGTCAAATCTGTTTTTCAGATTACGGATACGAACAGGGCAGTAATCCTAGCGAGTAAGTTTTCTATTTCCCATAATAAGAGAAGGATTTTAGCTGTTCCATGGGGAATAGTTTCATGGGGAATAGTTTTAAGAGTAAATAAAGGGGGATATTAAAATGACACAATCCACATTATCTTTAGTCCTATATTTCGCGGTATTTTTCGGAATTATGTACTTTCTTATGATCCGACCACAACAAAAGCAGGCTAAAAAGCGGCAGGCATTACTCAGTGGTATTCGTGCAAGGGATCAGATCATCACGGCCGGGGGCCTCTATGGTAAAATCATTAAAGTAAAGGACAATTCTGTTATCTTGCAAATTGCCGAAAAAATAGAAGTTGAAGTAGCTAAATCAGGAATTGTTAGCGTAGAAAATCGTGAAATTGAACTCGAAAAAGCTTAGTAAACTCGTAAAGCTGAACTTCGTGAAGTGGAACTATTAAAAACGGTACATGAACTTAATATGAAAGCAAGTGGTAAAGACCACTTGCTTTCTAGCATCTTTCACAGAAAATCATAGATAGGGGGGTAAAAACCTTTGCTCTTAGATAATGCTCCAACTCAAGAAGAACTGAACTATGAAGCTCAAATGCGGCTTGAATTGGACCGTTGGGTACGAAGATTGCTAAAACCACCGGGATTGTTGGAGCGCACCTCAAAAGTGCTTCAAACTAAGGTTAATGATAAGATCATTCCTAAGATCATTCCTAAGAAGGTGCATGCTGTGATCACAGCAACGGTCAAAGGATTGGTTAAATCTGTAGTTTACGGACTGGATTATATCCCCAAGACCCCGCCTCTTGAGCGCCTTCCTTTGCGACAACGTGATCAGTCGGCTGAGATTCTTATTGCGAAATATCGAAAGATTGCCGCTGCAGAAGGAGCAGGCACTGGTGCGGGCGGGTTCACCCTTGCTATAGCTGATTTTCCAGCGCTCATCGCCATCAAAATGAAATTTCTCTTTGAGTTAGCTTATATCTATGGATTTGCCACTCGGGATTATCGAGAACGTCTGTTTTTGCTGTATATTTTTCAGTTGACCTTTTCTAGTCAGGAAAAACGTCTTGGACTATACAAAGTCATCCTGAATTGGGAGAAGGCCATGGATAGCTGGCCGGGCGAAGAAGGGTATTTAGCGCAGATCGATTGGGAACAGTTTCAGAGGGAGTATCGGGATGCTATTGATTTTCGAAAAACTCTCCAGCTAATTCCCGGTTTGGGGGCGGTAGTGGGTGCGTGGGCAAATTATGGGCTGGTGGATGAATTGGGAACGGTCGGAATGAATTGCTATAGGTTACGAATTACAGGAGGGGTTAATTTTGACAAAGGTGATGCTGCAAGAGATTAAAGAAGATCCTTATGTTCAAGCACTGATCGATGCGGGAAACCGTAATCTGGCTGCCATTGGTTATACGGAGCATGGACTTAGGCATACGGGACTCGTTTCCCACATCGCTTCCAACATCCTGACAAAAATGGAACATCCCGAAAGAGAGTGTGAACTGGCGGCCATTGCGGGTTACTTACATGACATTGGTAACGCCATTAATCGTGTTGACCACGCGCATTCGGGGGCAATTCTTGCAGCCGGGATTTTGGAGAAGCATGGTATGCCACCGGAAGAGATCGCTATCTTGATTGGTGCGATTGGGAACCATGATGAGCAGGATGGAAACCCTGTAAATTGCATATCAGCTGCGATTATCTTGGCTGATAAATCAGATGTCCATCGTTCTCGTGTTCGTAATTCTGATCTAGCGACGTTTGATATTCATGACAGAGTTAATTATGCGGTCAAGCGCTCTTTTCTTCGTGTCTATCCTAAAGAGCGAATTGCCTTGGAACTTACGATTGATACCGAAATTTGTCCGGTCATGGAATACTTTGAAATCTTTCTTGCTCGGATGCTTTTATCCCGTAAGGCAGCCGAATTCTTACAGACTAAATTTGAGCTAAAGATTAACGATGTTAAATTACTCTAACAATGCCGATAGTTTACCGTTTTTTCAGGATTGACATTGCAATCCTGAAAGTTTTATAATGGTGGTTGGTATGGGCTAGTCCCATTATACTTAAAAGGGAGGAAAACAGATGAGACGGGGAAACATCATCAAACTAGTAGCGCTGGTGTTACTGGTTGCAGCAGCCGTTGCACTATCAATTAAACCCCTTGTAAAGGGTATCCCTTTGGGACTTGACCTACGCGGTGGCGTGCATTTAGTACTCCAGGCAGAACAGGACAAAAGTGGCACCCCAATTACAAGAGATGATATCGACAAAGCAAAAGCGATCATATCTAATCGAGTCAATGATCTTGGGGTATCCGAACCGATAGTCCAGGCGGACTATGATAAGAAACGTATTATTATCGATTTAGCTGGGGTTACTGACCCAGATAAAGCGGTGGATATCCTGAAAACAACAGCAAAGTTAACCTTTAGGGATCCTCAAGGGAAGATTATGTTAGAAGGGGATGATCTGAAAGACGCTAAGGGTGGCCAAGGTCAGGGGTCGGGTTTTGTTGTTAATTTAACCTTCTCATCGGACGGGGGCAAAAAATTTGCTGACTTAACGACCAAGTTAATCGGTCAAAGACTTGGTGTTTATCTGGATGATAAACTCTTGACTAATCCAACAGTGAATACACCCATTCTCAACGGACAAGCGGAAATTACCGGCTATGACACCTTAGAAGCAGCCGCAGAACATGCCGTCCTCATGCGCTCTGGTTCTTTGCCTGTTAGCATGAGTATTGCTGAGAAACGCCAGGTGGGAGCATCTTTAGGGGTTGACTCCTTAAACAGAAGCATTCAGGCTGGTCTCTACGGTTTAATTTTTATTTTTCTTTTCATGCTAGTTTTCTATCACTTACCTGGAGTTGTAGCCGATTTCTCCTTAATCGTATATGCACTCATCGTCCTATGGGTTTTTTGGATGTTCCGAGTGGTACTAACTCTTCCCGGTTTTGCCGGCTTTATTCTTTCGATCGGGATGGCAGTTGACTTTAACATCATTATTTATGAACGAGTGAAAGAAGAAATCCGGGCTGGGAAATCTCTGCGGGCAGGCGTAGAATCTGGTTTCAGCCGGGCATTTATTACGGTTATTGACGCCCATGTGACCACGCTTATTGCAGCCATAACTCTCTACGCGTTTGGAACCGGTTCTATCAAGGGATTTGCGCTCACCTTGGGCATCGGGATTATTGCAAGCCTATTTACCGCAATTTCATTTACCCGACTTGTCTTACGTTTGACTGTCGGAATAAACCCGAAAATGAATACAAGATGGTTTGGCGTTAGGAGGGATGTATAATGCAAACTGGACATCCAGCGACATACGATGATGTGCAAAAGCTACACCCACTATATTTTAATATTGTGAAGAAACGGTTTTGGTGGTTTGCTATTTCGTTAATCGTTATTATCCCGGGAATTATTTCCTTAGTTATGCAGGGATTGAATTTGGGGATCGATTTCAAAGGTGGAACAATGCTCGACGTGACCTTTAAGAAGGCTGTGACGCAGGCAGCTATTACAGATACTATGAAATCAGTGGGTCTGGAAGGAATTGTGCAGTTGTCTACCGGAGATACAGCCGCATTAATCCGAACAGAGGCGCTTGAAGAGGGTAAACGAAACGAATTATTGACGGCCTTGCAAACCAAGGTGGGAGAGTATGACAAAACGTTACTTAAGGAAGCTAAAGTAGGTCCTGCTATGGGGCAAGAACTCACCCGCAATGCCCTTTATGCCTTGATCATCGCCATGGGAATGATGATCATTTATATCACATTCAGGTTTCAGTTTGTCTATGCTATCTCTGGGATTATAGCGTTATTACACGATGTGTTAGTGGTGGTCGGGATTTTCTCTTTGTTCCAGTGGGAAATAGATTCGACGTTTGTAGCGGCGGTCTTGACTATTGTTGGTTACTCCATCAATGATACCGTGATTATCTTTGACCGGATTCGTGAGAATGAAGCCAAGATGAAACGCGCAGATGCTTATGAGGATATGGTGGATAAATCCATTTGGCAGACCATGCGTCGTTCCATAAATACGGTCGTTACGGTGTTGATCGCACTGCTATCGGTGTTCGTCCTAGGTGGAGAATCGACAAGAATGTTCGCTTTAGCTATGCTAATAGGAGTATTTAGTGGAGCCTATTCCTCGATCTTTATCGCGAGTCAAGTCCTTGTGGAAGTTAAGAAGTATTTCAAGAAGGCGCCACGTAAAGGTGGCAAGGCGGTCCGCACTTAATCATTATCTAATTTTTAGAAAAGATCTTGAGTATTCTTATGCTCAAGATCTTTTCTTCATTTTTATTATTACAAGGGGATAGGTTCTATGCTAAAATAGAATAATGAAATTAGCACACAATATATCCAGTTATTATTTAAAGGAGCAGTAAGCGATGAAAATAATGAAGATCTTTGGAGTGCTCCTCTCTGTTTGCCTTATATTTGGAAGTAGTGGGTGTATCCCAATAAAAACGCCGGAAGTAACGACAGTCAATCCAGCACAGGAAACTTACAAGGATGTAACTCTACCCAATTTGTCTGACCGATCAAGCGTACGAGTAGTTCAAGAAACCCCAGCTGTCCCCATCCTGTACTATCATTCCGTAATGCAAGAAAATGGAAATGAATTAAGGATGCCTCCTAAACAGTTTGAGGCTCAAATGGCTTATTTAAAGGACAGAGGGTATCGAAGCATCTCCTTAGAACAGTTATACCAAGCCACCTATAAAGGCGGTGTGCTCCCATCAAGGCCTTTTGTAATTACCTTTGACGACGGGTACGTAGATAATTTTACGACCGCTTTTCCTATCCTAGCTCAGCATGGGTTTACAGCAACGATTTTCATGGTCACAAGCTATATTAATGGAGCAGGATATTTGTCGTGGGGACAACTCAGTGAGCTGGTTGCAAACGGGTGGGAAATCGAAGGGCATACTGCCAAGCACCCGTACTTAACTAAATTAGATCCTAATACCCTGTTGAGTGAGCTTACCCTACCTAAAGAACTATTAGAAAGAGAGCTGGGACAGCCAGTGGATTTTTTCGCCTATCCATACGGAGACCTAAATGAGGACGTTATCCAGGCCTTGAAAGATACCGGATATCTTATGGCCCTTACTACAGAACGTGGATGGGCAAATAGCAAGACGGATGAATGGCATCTGCAGCGCATTTATTGCTATGCATCTATGGGAATGAATGAATTCACGAGACGCCTGCAAAATCCAAACTATTAATTATTATTAGGAAATTATTAACATTTTTTATTCTTTGACATATCTTACTGTGTACCCAATAAATACCAGAAATGGAATCTAGAGGCTGTTTAGAGGGGCATTTGATGTAAAAGTTGTAATTATCCTTCTGTTACTCGCTATGGGAATAGTAATTCTAAATGCTCTTGAATTCTTATGACAAAAACAAAGGAGGGTATACCATGTACGGATATGGAATGGGTTCTTGTACACCTGTCGCGAATGCTGGTGTCGGAGCTGGCATTATTGTCATCGCGATTCTGATCTTAATTGCCTTAGGATTAATATTCTAAATCTATTAAAGTAGGATAAAAGGAGGTTGGAATTATGTTTGGTGCAGCTGGAGCAGGATATGGTGTTGGGTCAGGAATCGCCATTGTAGTCGTGATTATTTTGTTGCTCATCGCAATGGGTATTGTATTCTAAGCAACATCTTTTGATAATCCAGAATACAATCAGTTAGAGGATTCCTGCTAAAGGGGTCCTCTTTTTGGGTTACCGTGACTGCTTTTGGGTAACACTAGCAGAAAAGTGTTGGCGGGGGAGGTAGTTTGCTTGGAATTTGTTTTTCTCGTATTACTTGAAGGAGCATTACTACTTTCCGCTGGAATGATTTTTTTTGGTGGTATTTGGGGAACGTTGGCGGCCACTATTGGGTTAAGTGGGATTAATTTCCTTGCCCATGATCTAGAGCAGTTTTGGAGTTGGGAGCTTCCTCTTCTTCTAGGTGGCCTTGTGAGCATTATTCTCCTTCAGGTTGTTGGACGAATAGCTAACAAAAGCCAGGTTGTAACGGGTTTGGTCGGAGGACTGATTAGTTTAGTTCTCTTTGGAGCCTTTGTAACCCCAGTTGCAGCCATAATTCTTTGGGCTTTAGTGGTCGGAACCGGCATTATTCCTAAAGACAAGCTAAGCCAAGTTTTATGGAGCTTTACGCCAACTATTATGCGCCTAATCATAGGCCTTGTTGGGATTATCTACGGAAATATCATAACGCTTTGAGAACCTCTAATTGGGCTATAAAGAAAACCTTGCTTTAAGGTGCAATATTTGGTATCTTAAACATAAACTATAGTCGTCAGGCAAATAGCTGGGCCTCAAAGTATTGAGGCAGCGGAGTAATCCGTGGGACTTCCTTTTAGAAGGGGTCCTATTTTTGTTTGTTAATAGAGATACCCATGGAAGTGAGGAGAGTTAAATCATGGAGGAGAAGACTCAGGTGGCTTTATTATCGGTTGCCTCGAATAGTGTTTTAACACTTGGCAAAGTGACAATTGGATTAGCTAGTGGGTCGGTAAGTATCCTGTCAGAGGGTATCCATTCTGGAATAGACCTACTGGCCGCCTTCATTGCACTTTTTGCGGTGAGGGAATCGGGGAAACCTGCCGATTCGGGACATGCTTACGGACATGGAAAAATAGAAAATGTATCTGGAACCATAGAGGCCGTTTTGATTTTCGTTGCAGCTCTTATGATTATCAGCGAGGCAATAAAAAAGGTTAGAGAAATTATTGGTGGCACAGGAGGCCATGTCGATGACTTGGGATTGGGCTTAGGGATGCTTATCATGGGAGTGTCGGCAGTTATGAACGTGATTGTCTCAACCAAGCTAATGAGAGTTGCCAAACGAACTGATTCTGTGGCACTTGAAGCGGATGCTTTGCATTTGTGGACAGATGTCTATACGTCGTGTGGCGTTTTTATAGGTCTGCTCTTAATCAAGATTACGGGTTGGGCCATCTTAGATCCAATCATCGCCTTTGGAGTCGCGTTATTGATCATCAAGGCTTCCGTTGAGTTGACAAAGAAAGCATTCTCGCCGTTAGTTGATGTCAGCTTACCCGATGAAGAACGTGCTATCATTGCCGAAGTCCTTCTGCTCCATGCGGACGAATTTGTCGAGTTCCATAAACTCCGTACTCGCAAAGCCGGCGCCGAAAGGCATGCAGATTTACATCTAGTGGTTGCAAAATTCACTTCAGTCGTCGATGTTCATGACTTGTGTGACCTGATTGAACAAGAAATTAATGCGAGACTGAAGGGGACTCATGTCTTGATTCACGCAGAACCTTGCAGCCCGAAGGATGTGCCTTGTCCCGTTGAAGAAGGGCTAGCTCTCTCCTGTCTGCGTTGTCATGTAAAGACAGAAGTCGGCGGTCAGATAACTGATAACTTAGATGAGTAATTTCAACTTAGGAGGCTTTAAATTTGGAAAAATGGTCAATTAGAAATACGGTAAATCACTTGGCAAAAGACTCGAAAAGTTTAGGAATTAGTGAATTATTATGCAAAGTATTAGTGAACAGAGGTATATCTGACGTCGAGAGTGCTGTGAGTTTCATCAAGCCAGAATTCGATAAGTTACATGACCCAAGGCTGATGAAAGATATTGAGAAAAGTGTAGGCATCTTAAAACGTAAGATTATAGAAGGGAAAAAAATTAGAATAATTGGAGACTATGATGTCGATGGTGTTATCAGCACCGGCTTGCTATATAAGGGATTGTCTAGGTGCAAAGCGAACGTAGATTATGACATTCCACATAGAATTCAAGATGGCTATGGAATTAACGACGCTATTATTACCAAGGCTAAAGATGAAGGAATCGACACCCTAATAACTTGTGATAACGGGATATCAGCGATCAAGCCAATTGATTATGCCAAGACACTAGGAATGACAGTTATCATTACTGACCATCATGAGGTTCCATTTACAGAAGACACTGAAGGAAAAAGGACTTATAATACGCCTAAGGCCGACGCAGTTATTGATATGAAGCAAATGGATTGTAATTATCCTTTCAAACTCTTATGCGGGGCAGGTGTGGTTTTTAAGCTTATTCAAGTGCTATTTGAGGCAATGAGTATTCCAAAAGAGGAAGCTTTTTTGTATGTCGAATATGTAGCTATAGCAACTGTTTGTGATGTCGTTGACTTGACTGGGGAAAATAGAGTTTTCGTTAAAAAGGGACTTGAAATGCTAAACAAAACTCAGAATACCGGGCTTAATGCCCTAATCAAACAAACTGGTATTGAGGGCAAGACGATAAGTGTTTATAGTCTTGGGTTTATAATAGGCCCTTGCATCAACGCTTCTGGAAGACTAGATAGTGCAAAAAAGGGTTTAAAATTATTACTTACTGATAATACCCAGGAAGCAAGTGATCTTGCTCTGGAGCTACACCAACTTAATACAGAGCGAAAAGATATGACAATAAAAGGAGTAGAAGAAATTGTTCAGATTATTGAAAGTTCTAATATAAAGAACGATAAAGTTTTTATTGTTTATAAGTCGGATATTCATGAAAGTATCGCAGGAATAATTGCTGGCAGAATTCGAGAAAGATATAATGTTCCAACTATAGTGCTAACGGATGCTGAAAGTGGTGTCAAGGGCTCCGGTAGGTCTATTGAGGACTACAATATGTTTGAAGAGCTGACACAGTGCGCCGAATTATTGACTAGATTTGGCGGACATGCGATGGCTGCGGGGTTATCCTTAGACACGGAAAAGGTGGCTGCCTTAAGAGAACGGTTGAATCGATTGACTAAATTAACGGAGGAAGATTTAATTCGCAAGATTCGTGTCGATGGATTGATTTCACTTGATAAAATCAACCTTGCGTTAGCTGAAGATTTAACAATACTTGAACCTTATGGTAAAGGAAATTCAAAACCGCTTTTTGCGGAGACGGAAATTTCTGTCGCTAGGAGTTCCATTCTTGGTGTTAAGAAAAATGTCTTAAAACTAAAACTACTCACAAAGAGTAATAAAATTCTGGATTGTGTCTACTTTGGAGATATTAACGCTTTCCAAATCTTTATAGCCGATAAATTTGGAAAAGATGAATTGAATAAAATGCACAGCGGTTTAAAAAATAATGTGAAATTAGATATAATTTTTACAATAGAAGTCAATGAATACAATGGAAACAGGACGGTGCAACTCATATTACACAATTATAGATAAAACGCCATCGCTGGGCATGATTGCATATCCAATAAACATGTTATATTGTTAAATAATGAAACTGAGAATCGCCTGTGCAAAAACAGTAAGTGAAGAAGGGCGGAGCGGCCATGGATTTTAAAGAAAGCTGGTCGATTATCCTGTTTTTTCATTGGTCAAGTATTAATCTTTAGTTGAACGAGTTCACTATCAACGACGGTATTTCTGGATGAGAGGAGATCGCCAATGTCCTTCACGGAGTTAAGGGTAAAATTGCAACACAAATTCCCACAGGCACGTCTTGACATAGTAGACAAGGCTTATCATTTTGCTGAAGTGGCCCATAGGAACCAGCTTAGGAACTCCGGGGAAGACTATATCCTCCATCCCCTTGAAGTGGCGATGATTTTAGTTGAACTGGAAATGGATGAGGCGACCATTGCTGCCTCCTTACTTCATGATGTTGTGGAAGATACCTCGTATACCTTTGCGGATATTGAGAAGGAATTCGGTTCGGAAATCGCCTTGCTTGTCGATGGTGTGACCAAGCTCGGACGAATAGAATACAAGAGTAAGATGGAGCAACAAGTAGAAAATTTGCGCAAGATGTTCCTGGCTATGGCTAAGGATATTCGCGTTATTCTTATTAAACTTGCCGATCGCCTCCATAATATGCGAACCTTGAAGTATCATTCCGTTGAAAAACAAAAAGAGATTGCCCAAGAAACTCTGGAAATTTTTGCCCCTTTAGCTAACCGCCTGGGTATTTTCAGGATTAAATGGGAGTTGGAAGATCTTTCGTTTCGATATCTGAAACCTGAGGAATACTATGACTTGGTTGAAAAGATTGCTCTGAAGCGACACGATCGAGAAGTATATATCAGTGAAGTCATTGTTCAATTGCGTGAACGATTGAGTGAAGTTGAAATATACGCAGACATAGCGGGCCGTCCTAAGCATTTTTACAGCATTTATAGTAAAATGATTTCTCAGAATAAAGAGCTGAGTGAAATCTACGATCTAATGGCGATTCGGGTGGTTGTTGAATCAATCAATGATTGTTATGGGACGTTGGGAATAATCCACACGTTATGGAAGCCGATACCTGGGCGCTTTAAAGATTATATTGCCATGCCCAAACCCAATATGTATCAGTCTCTACATACCACTTTGATTGGAGCCCACGGAGAACCCTTTGAAATTCAGATCCGGACGTGTGAAATGCACCGTACGTCCGAATACGGGATTGCTGCGCATTGGAAGTACAAAGAAAGCAGTAGCAAAGAATGCAGTACCAGAGCGGGCAGTAGCAAAGAGTGCAATAACAAACCAGAAAGCGTTAACTTTGAGCAAAAGCTTTCTTGGTTGCGTCAGCTGCTGGAGTGGCAACATGAATCCCGGGATGCCGGAGAATTCATGGAATCCTTGAAGATTGACTTGTTTGCTGATACTGTCTTTGTGTTTACCCCTAAAGGGGATGTAGTGGAACTTCCTGCCGGTTCTTGTCCGATTGATTTTGCTTACCGTGTGCATACGGATGTTGGGCATCGTTGTGCTGGCGCGAAGATTAACGGACGGATTGTTTCCCTCGAGACTAAATTAGTAAATGGAGACATTCTGGAAATTATTACGTCGAAGCAAGGGGGGGGACCCAGTCGAGATTGGTTAGCCTTTGTTAAGACCTCTCAAGCAAAGAATAAAATCCGTCAATGGTTTAAGAAGGAACAACGAGAAGATAACATCGCCCGTGGTCGTGAAGGTTTGGAACGGGAGGTACGCAAACTCGGACTTGAACCGGGAAATATCCTTAAACTAGAAAGTCTCTTGGCCTTTGGAAAGAGCCAAAATTTCTTAGGGCTGGAGGATTTGTACGCGGCTATCGGAGACGGTGTATTAACTGCCAATAAAGTACTGATGCGCCTGCGCGAGGAACTGTCTAAGGAAGAGCGGGAAAAGCTACACCTTGAGGCACTTCAACAAGGGGAGGCTAAAAAACCCACGCCCTATGGCAAAGCCTCCCACGGGGTCCGGGTTAAAGGGGTAGATAACATATTAGTGCGTTTCTCGCGCTGCTGCAATCCTCTACCAGGAGACGACATAATCGGCTATATTACCCGAGGCCGCGGGGTTTCTATTCACCGCGTGGACTGTAGCAATGTCCTCAGTCACTCTCAAGAAGAGAACGAGCGGGTGGTGGAGGTCATGTGGGCTGAACAGATTGATTCTACCTATCCCGTTGATATTCAAATCTATGGGAAGGACAAGCCTCGCTTGGTTACGGAGGTCATGAATACAGTCCTAGAAACACGTACCCATATTTTAGGGATCAATGCCCAGGTAGTAAAAGATGATATTGCCCATATTAAGCTGCGTGTCGAAATAAGGAACGTTGAGCAACTTAAAACGGTAATGCATAAAATCCGTAAGATCAAAGATATTACGGATGTTGATAGAGTTCGCGCAGGAGGCAACTAGTTATGCGTTGTGTAAATCAGTGTTTTTAGGAGGAGGGAATGTTAATGATTGAAGGCCGAGCGATGGGTTCTATGGGGGCAAATTGTTACCTGTACGCCTGTATGGAAAGTAAGAAAGCAGTGATTATTGACCCAGGTGCAGATGGGAAAAAGCTTTACCGCTGGGTCACGGAGAAGGGCCTTAAGGTGGAGTATATCTTGCTTACCCACGGTCATGTGGATCACATTGCTGGACTGGAAGAGCTAAGAGAACTTTTGGGGGATGTCTTAGTGGGGATTCATGCGGATGATGCAGGAATGCTTACCGATGGAAAAAAGAACCTTTCCAGTTATCTGGGGTCCGAACTCGTTCTTCAAAGCGCGGATTTCTTGCTTCAGGACGGGCAGGAAATTAATATCGGCAAAGGAAAATTAAAAGTGCTTTCAACTCCCGGGCATTCTCCAGGATGTGTTTGTTTTTTAAGTACTGAAGGATTGTTTAGCGGAGATACGCTTTTTGCGGGATCAATTGGCCGAACGGACTTTCCTGGAGGATCCCTGGACCAACTCCTTAAAGGAGTTAAGAATAAATTAATGATTCTCCCAGATGATACTAGAGTTTTTCCCGGGCATGGCGAAGAGACCACCATTGGGGAAGAAAAGCGTGACAATCCCTACATCAAGGATCAGAGTTGACAAATGGTTCTAATCTTTGTAAAATAATAAATAAATATTGTTAATAAATATGTTAAATATTCGCGATACCTTTTGGAAAGATCCTGGGTCACTCTCTCTCCAGGGAGGGCTAGCAAGACTGAAACTAGCCCGAGAGATACTCGGTAGGACACCTAAAAGGGAGTATTTTATACAACGGATGGTCTCGTTATAGACTGAAAAGTGGGCGGAGAAATTCCGTCAATTAGGGTGGCACCACGAGAAGTTCTCGTCCCTTGCGCAAAGCAAGGAACGAGGGCTTTTTTTACATGATCTTTTAGCAATAATGATCAAGGAGGAATGGAAGATGGCGATTCAGCGTCCAAAAGGGACTCAGGATTTGTTGCCAGGAACGATTGAACAATGGCAATATCTCGAAGAAACAATTCGGAACGTTTGCCGCGAATATGGCTTTGACGAGATACGTACACCGATGTTTGAAGCAACAGAGCTTTTTCAGCGAGGTGTTGGACAAACAACAGATATCGTCAAGAAGGAAATGTACACTTTTTTCGACAAAGGCGACCGTTCGATAACCCTCCGTCCAGAAATGACAGCGTCTGTCTGCCGTGCTTATGTTGAGGACAAGCTTTACGGACAACCACAACCCGTTAAGCTGTTCTATATTGGGCCTATGTTTCGTTATGAACGACCACAAAGCGGACGTTTTCGCCAGTTTCACCAATTCGGAGTTGAGGTTTTGGGCGCGGACCAAGCTGTCGTAGACGCGGAAGTCATTAGCTTAGTTTGGAACTTATATCAGCGCCTCGGACTTACCCAGCTTGAAGTCCATGTTAATTCAGTGGGCTGTCCGGTTTGCCGAACAAAGCATAGGGCACTACTCCAAAAATTTCTGATCACACGACAAGACAGTCTCTGTAAGGATTGTCAGGACCGCTTTGAGCGCAATCCTTTACGCATCTTAGATTGCAAGAATCCTAGCTGCCAATCGGCTACTATAGGAGCTCCGACAACTCGTGATACTCTTTGCGAGGACTGCAGTACTCATTTTGAGAGAGTTCTTGACTTATTGGCAGTTGCAGGAGTGGTTTGCCGTGTTAATCCACGCTTAGTGCGGGGGCTGGATTATTATACAAAAACAGCGTTTGAAGTTATGGTGGAAGAAATCGGAGCGCAAAGTTCCATTTGCGGGGGTGGTCGGTATGACGGTTTGGTGGAAGAAATCGGTGGTCCCCCAACACCCGGCTTCGGGTTTGCCATGGGATTGGAGCGAGTCTTAGCGGCGCTCCAGGTTCAACATAGACTTCCAGAGGGAAAACCTAAGATGTTTGCTTTGTTGATTGCTCTAGGGGAAAAGGCTCAGACCGAAGGATTTTCGATCCTAAGTGGCTTAAGAAGGCAAGGTATGGCAGTGAGTATGGATCTGCTTAGTCGAAGCTTGAAAGCCCAACTCAAAGCGGCTGATCGCCAAGGGGCTCGATATGCACTCATCCTTGGGGAAGAAGAATTAGAGAAAAAAGTGCTCCTCATTCGGGATTTGACGTTAGGGGAACAGATTGAGCTACCGCTCCTTAAGGCAGTCGAGGAAATCAGCAAGATGTATGAGAGAGGTGTTTAAAGATGACGATGTTGTCAGAGCGGGTTAAAAATGAAGATTTAGGGTTAGAAAAGGTGGAAGAGGTCGTTCGTTTGCTGGGCTGGGTTCAGAAGCGACGTGATCACGGTGGCTTGATCTTTGTCGACTTGCGGGATCGCTCAGGGATTGTGCAGGTTGTCTTTGGACCTGAGAAAATGGGAGATGGATTTGCACTCGCGGAGAGCCTTCGTTCCGAATATGTGGTCACTATCCTTGGCAGAGTGATCGCACGACCTGAGGCAATGATTAATTCGAACTTAACTTCTGGAAAGATCGAGATCATTGCTGAGTCTCTGGAAATATTAAACAGATCCAAGACCCCTCCTTTTTATATTGCCGATAAAGTTGATGTGGATGAAATGGTGCGCCTGAAATACCGCTATCTGGATTTGCGTCGCCCTGAGATGCAGGCTGTATTCAAGATTCGCCATCAAGTCACTCAGATTATGCGTAATTTCTTTGATAGTCAAGGCTTCTATGAGATCGAAACCCCGATGCTCACTAAATCCTCACCAGAGGGAGCCCGGGACTACCTCGTTCCTAGTCGTGTTCACCCAGGAGAATTCTATGCTTTGCCTCAGTCACCACAAATATATAAGCAGCTCCTCATGGTGGGAGGGATGGAGAAATATTTCCAAATTGTCCGTTGTTTCCGGGATGAAGATCTGCGAGCGGATCGCCAGCCGGAATTCACCCAGCTTGATGTGGAAATGTCCTTTGTGGAAGCGGAAGACATCTTACCTATGATGGAACAATTAATGGTGCGGATTTTCTCAGAAACGATTGGCAAGAAGATAACTATGCCTTTTCCCCGTCTAACCTATAAGGAAGCAATGGATCGTTATGGATCAGATAAGCCTGATACGCGCTTTGGTATGGAACTGATTGATGTGGGAGATCTAGTGGACAAGACGGGCTTCAAGGTGTTTGCCAATGCGGTGGCAAGCGGCGGGAGTGTGAAATGCATTTGTGCCAAAGGGTGTTCAGGCCTACCGCGTCGTGAAATTGATGACCTTGGAAAGTTTGTCAGCACTTATCGAGCGAAGGGTTTGGCCTGGATCGTTCTGGCTGAGGAGGGGATAAAGTCGCCCATTGCCAAGTTCTTTACAGAGCTAGAAATGAGCGCTTTGGTTGAACGCATGAAGGGCAAGACCGGCGATATCTTGTTCTTTGTTGCCGATACCTACTCGATCGTTTCGGACGCACTGGGTCACCTTCGTTTGGAACTGGCAAAACGATTAGGTCTCGTTCCGGAGGATGCTTTGAATTTCTTATGGGTTACAGAATTTCCACTTTTGGAATATGATGAGGAGCAGAAACGTTACCTTGCAATTCATCATCCCTTCACGGCACCCATGGATGAAGATTTACCACTTCTAGAGACGGAGCCGCTTTGCGTTCGGGCTAAAGCGTATGATATGGTACTCAATGGTACAGAGCTTGGAGGAGGAAGTATTCGGATTCATCGACGAGGGATTCAGGAGAAGTTGTTCAAATTATTAGGATTATCCGAGGAAGAAGCGATGGACAAATTCGGGTATCTTCTGGAAGCGTTTGAATACGGAACACCTCCCCACGGTGGTGTCGCTTTTGGGCTTGATCGGATGATTATGCTCTTAACAGGGAAAGATAACATTAGAGATGTCATCGCCTTCCCTAAAACGCAAAGCGCTTCAGATATGATGGCGCAGGCACCGTCAACGGTGGCGGACAAACAATTACAGGAATTGCACATTAAGACGGATCTTGAGATAAAATGAAGGCAGGTGGAATTGCAGATTCACCACATGAAAGTTCAAGAACCGTGCCCAAAATTGTAACACGCCGTATGAAAGAGCTCAAATGCGCCAATTAAACTGACTCGGAACGGGCAATAACTTCAAACCGTTTGACACTGAGGGAGTTATTAGCTATAATAACATTATAGCTACCCCCTTAGGGTATCGGAGGAATTTATGGCATGACTAATTCGACCCCTTATTCAGAATCCAAAGAGGATATCATTCGCAGACTCAAGAAAATAGAAGGCCAAGTCAAAGGTATTCAACGCATGGTTGACGAAGACAAGTATTGTGTGGACGTGTTAATACAAGTGGCCGCAGTCCGGGCCGCAATTAACCGAGTTGGCACAATTGTCTTTGAACATCATTCGCGGGGATGTATGCAAAAAGCCGTTGATGAGAACTGTGACCAGGAAGCAGCTATTGAAGAGCTCGTTGGGGTGTTAAGCAAATTTATTAAGTAAGTCGTATTAGACTAATTAGGAGGAATTATTAATGGCAGGTGCAAACGTAAAAACCTTTACTACTGCAAACTTTGATTCGGATGTTCTGAAGTCGGAGCAAGTGGTGCTAGTAGATTTTTGGGCTCCGTGGTGTAGTCCATGCCGAATGGTAGCTCCCGTTGTGGATGAACTGGCAGATGAGTATGTCGGGAAAATTACTATTGGAAAGATCAATGTCGATGAAAATGGCCCAATTTCTCAACAATATGGGGTTATGAGTATACCGACACTGGGAATTTTCAAAGGCGGCAAGATGGTGGACAAAGTCACTGGTTTCCGTGGCAAACCGGATCTTGTAAAAATGCTAAATACACATCTCTAATTTAAGAGCAAAAGAAAGCGATGCCCGCACATGGGCATCGCTTTCTTGCAGTTAGCTTTTCTCTTTTCCCATTTCTGAGGGGACATAAAAGGTCTCCGCTTGAATAGTTGGGGGAAGGTAGGTTTGTTCCACCCAGTGGCCGGGGTAGGCGTGGGGGTAGAGATACCCTTGCCCGTGTCCCAATTTGCTCGCGCCGGGGTAGCTACTATCTTTAAGGTGGGCGGGGACTTGACCGGTTGGGTGGGTTTTTACATAAGCGATAGCGCGGTCGATGCTCACGGCTGCGCTATTGCTTTTTGCAGCGGTGGTAATGGCTAGAACAGCCTGAGCCATAGGGATTCTGGCTTCAGGCAGGCCCAGCCATTCGAGCGCATTGGCCGCAGCATGAGCCTGAAGCATGACCGTTGGGTCAGCCAGGCCGACGTCCTCTGAGGCATGGACTATAATCCGGCGCATAATGAAACGGGGGTCTTCTCCAGCTTCCAATAAAATAGCTAACCAGTAGAGCGCAGCGTCGGGGTCTGAGCCACGCATGCTTTTAATAAAGGCGGAAATAATGTCGTAATGATTATCTCCTGCTTTATCGAAACGGAGGGACCTTTGCTGAATAGATTCTTCTGCTATTTCGAGGGAAATTCGGCGAGCCCCGTTTTCCGGTGAGGTGGTGAGTACTGCTAACTCTAAGGCATTAAGGGCGCGCCGCAAATCCCCGTTGGCGTAATTTATCCAGTGCTCCCACGCTTCAGGGGTAATTTCCACCTGATATTGGCCTAAACCACGTTCCGTATCTTTCAAGGCGGATTCAAGTCCAAGGCGGATTTCTGCAGGAATGAGAAGTTCTAAACGGAAAAGAGTGGAACGGCTCAGGAGTGCAGAATTAAGTTCGAAAAAGGGGTTTTCCGTTGTGGCTCCAATAAAGGTAATAGTGCCATTTTCGACGGCAGGTAGAAGTGCATCTTGCTGCCCTTTATTAAAGCGGTGAACTTCATCGCAGAAAACTAAGGTGCGTTTCCCATAGAGATGAAGGTCATCAGTAGCCTGCAAATTGATTTCGCGTATGTCTTTAACGCCTGACGAGACGGCATTGATGCGGATAAAGTGTGACGTGGTTTTAGTTGCGATGACTTGTGCCAATGAGGTCTTTCCTGTTCCTGGTGGGCCATAGAGGATTAAAGAAGAAACCCGGTCCGCCTCAATGGCTCGACGTAGGAGCTTTCCTACTCCGAGAATATGACTTTGTCCGATATACTCCGCCAGCGTTCTTGGGCGCATACGCTCCGCTAGGGGGGCGACCGCGTGTTGATCAAACGTCGCAGAAAAAAGATCCATAGGTCACGTTCCTTTCCTAACTTTCCCTGTGAGAACTTGCGTTACAACGCTCACTTGCACTCTCTCCAAGTATACCATCTAAACCCCCTGAATTCGACACCAAAAAACAATACTAAATTAGTTGGGTATCTCCTTGACAAATCCCGAGTGTTTTTATAAGATATAGAAGCAAAGATCTTATATATATCTAGTGGGGATTAAGTCCGGAGTGGAGGAGGTGAGGGTTTTGAAACTCTCGACCAAAGGCCGATATGGAGTTAAAGCCATGTTCGATTTGGCTCAACATATGGGTGAAGGCCCGACTTCTTTAAAAAGTATTGCGGAGAGACAGGGCATTTCGGAACATTATCTGGAGCAACTCATTTCCGGTTTGCGTAAAGCTGGTCTTGTAAAGAGTGTCCGTGGCGCACAAGGTGGGTATCTATTGGGTAGAGAACCGGGTAAAATAAGAATCGGAGATATCATTCGTGTATTAGAAGGACCCATAGCGCCCTCCGATTGTGTATCTGAGGAGAACCCAGAATGTTGCGCTAAGGCTGACTACTGCGTGACCCGGACAATCTGGGAAAAAGTCAGAGACTCCATCGCAGAAGTTCTTGATTCCATCACCCTTGAAAGTATGCTTGAAGATGCCAAAAAGCGTGAAGCCGAGAACAGCTTATATATGTACTATATTTAGACCGACTAGATCTACTAAGTTAAATCATAATATGAGTACTAGGGAGGAAGCCCAATGAGACGTATATATCTAGACCACAGTGCAACGACTCCGGTTGACCCGGAAGTTGCTGCTTTAATGATGACGTACTATACCGAGAAATATGGTAATCCTTCAAGTGTTCATGCCTTCGGTAGAGAAGCTAAGCAAGCCTTAGAAGAAGCACGGCGTCAAGTGGCAGAGCTGATCGGAGCCACCCCTCAGGAGATAACCTTTACCAGCGGTGGAACAGAATCAGATAATCTAGCCATTCTGGGCACAGTCGAGGCGATGCGTAAAAAGGGTAAGCACCTTATTACCACCGCCATCGAACACCATGCAGTCCTTGAAACCTTTGAATACTTAGAGAAAAATGGATTTGAACTAACTGTTATTCCTGTTGACGCAGAGGCAATTGTATCAGTTGAGGACGTTCGCAAGGCCATACGACCTGATACTATCTTAATTAGCGTAATGCATGCGAATAACGAAGTCGGAGCAATCCAACCGATTGTTGAAATTGGCAACTTGGCGAAGGAACGTGGCATTACGTTTCATGTGGATGCCGTTCAGTCCCTTGGAAAGATACCTATCAATGTCAAAGAACTGAATGTTGACCTTATGACGGTATCAAGTCACAAAATATACGGACCAAAAGGTGTTGGTGCTCTATATATTCGCAAAGGGGTACACATTGTGCCGCTGGCTCACGGGGGAAGTCAAGAAAAGAGACGACGTTCTGGGACAGAGAACACACCGGGAATCATCGGATTTGGCAAAGCTTGTGAGCTGATTGGGAAGCGGATGGCCAAAGAAACAGAATTCCAAACGAAATTGCGGGATAGATTTATGAACGGAATTCTTGAGCGTATTGAATACGTGAAAGTGAATGGGCCCACTGGAGAAAAGCGCTTAGCAAATAATGTGAATGTTAGTATTCGGTTTGTGGAAGGGGAGTCCTTGTTGCTTTCGTTAGATATGCTGGGTATTGCCGCTTCTAGCGGATCGGCTTGCACCTCTGGGTCTCTTGATCCCTCCCACGTCTTGCTCGCCATGGGGTTGGTCCATGAGATCGCCCACGGTTCTCTCAGATTTTCCCTAGGACGTCAAAACACGGAAGAAGAGATTGACTATGTGCTTGAACAATTACCGAAGATTGTCGATCGATTGCGCATGATGTCCCCACTCTATGATCAAGTTCTTCATAGTAAACAAGCACAGTAATAAGGAGTGAACGAAACGATGTATACAGAAAAAGTGATGGACCATTTTACAAATCCTCGTAATGTTGGCGAATTAGAAAACGCAAATGGCGTCGGTGAAGTAGGAAATGCCAAGTGTGGAGACATTATGCGTATTTATTTAGATATTGAGGGAGACGTTATTAAAGACGTAAAGTTTAAAACGTTTGGCTGTGGTGCGGCCGTTGCTACTAGCAGCATGGTCACGGAGATGGTCAAAGGAAAAACGATCGAGGAAGCTCTGGTCATCTCTAATGCGGCAGTTGCAGAGGCCTTAGGAGGGCTTCCTCCAGCAAAAATGCACTGTTCAAACTTGGCTGCGGATGCACTCCATAAGGCAATTGAAAATTATCGCGAAAAACAGTTAGGTATATGAAAGAAAATAACAAGTCAAAGATGCCAAGGATATTTTGCGTCAGATAAGAAGGGATGTTCACCTCATAGCGGGGCTATTAGGTGAACATACCGACGCAGTATGACGCAAAATAGACTGGCATACTGACTGGTTATTTACTTGAATGTGCCTTAATAAAGGAATAGATGTAATATGGGCCAAATAAAAAAACCAAAAGTAGTTGTGGGTATGAGCGGCGGCGTGGATAGTTCCATGGCCGCCGCTTTGCTCCAAGAAGAAGGCTATGATGTTATCGGGATTACCTTGCAGGTCTGGGAATCTTCGGGACCTGAGGTAGAAGGGGCCTGTTGCTCTAATTCTGCCATTGATGACGCTCGAAGGGTTGCCTTTATCCTAGGAATCCCCCATTACGTGATGAACTTTCGGTCGTATTTTGAGAAGACTGTGGTGGATTATTTCACACAGTCTTATTTGTCAGGAGAAACACCAAATCCTTGTTTGGCGTGTAATAAGCATGTTAAATTTGGTGAGATGCTCCGCAAAGCTCGTGGACTGGGGGCAGAGTACATAGCAACTGGCCATTATGCGGAAGTCTTGCGAGATCCGGAGAGTGAACGTTTTCTTATGAGTAAGAGTACTGATACCAGAAAAGATCAAACCTATGCGCTTTACATGTTAACCCAGGAACAGTTAGCCCATACCCTTTTCCCATTGGCAAAATACCCCAAAGAGCAAATTCGAAAAATGGCGAACGAACGAGGCCTAGGGGTAGGAAACAAACCCGATAGCCAAGAGATTTGTTTTGTTCCAAATGATGACTATGCTTCTTTTGTCCGGGAACGCTCAAGTGGTTTGATTAAACCGGGTTGTTTTGTAGATCTCAAGGGCAATAGTCTGGGCAGGCATCAAGGAATCATTCACTACACGGTTGGGCAGCGGAAGGGCTTAGGGGTAACTTTCGGTAAACCCATGTTCGTAGTGGGTCTCAACCCTGAAAGCAATGAAGTTGTGTTAGGGGAAAACTCGGATGTGTTTACGGACACGCTTTGGGCAATCGATTTAAATTGGATATCTATTCCCTCTTTGAAAGAACCCTTAAGAGTTGAAGCTAAAATTCGTTATAATTCATCAGGTGTTCAGGCGACTATTTATCCTGGGGGAATAGGGGCAGACCATGAAGTGATGGTCCGTTTCGACGAACCACAACGTGCGGTAACTCCAGGACAAGCAGTCGTTTTCTATCAAGGCAACATAGTGGTTGGAGGAGGAATAATTATTTCCGATCCACGAGGCCGACGTTGAATGAATCTGGATAATGCTGGGCAGAATAAAGATAGAATTTTATTCTGCGAGGTGGAAGGTGCATGCGACGCACACGAGAGATTGTCGGACTACCTGTCTTAGACCAAAATAGCGGTAATTCAATCGGGTGGGTACAGGATCTTGTCTTAGATAATGACAAAGACGAGGTTGTTGGTATTCTCTTAGAAGGTGGGCACTTCCTCCGTTCGGTAAAGGGAATTCCACGAAAGTCCATTATAACAGTAGGCAAGGATGCCTTAACTGTTTGCAGCAAAACGGTAGAAGAACTGAAGGGGACTCGGTGGTCTGACAAAGTAGGTAATGAAGTCTATACCCAAGGTGGAGACGCAAGAGGTACGATTGAAGATGTCTTTCTTGATGACTCCGTACAGAAAATGGTAGGATTTGAAGTTTCTGACGGGCTCTTTACTGACCTAATTCATGGCAGGGGAATGATTCTTCGCCCCCAGGTCTTGATGGATGGGAAAGACACTTTGATCGTTGACAATCAAGTATCCCCCTTGGATCAAGCAAATGAAGGGGGTATACTGTCATGAATTGTCCGGTTTGTAATGGAAGGGCCATTGGTAAAGTGGGAGTAGAGCAGTTCTATTGTTGGGATTGTTGCGTCGAATTCGCGACTCAAACTGACAAAGTGGTTATTTATGATCTAGCGGAAGATGGTTCATTGGTGGCTTGGATTGATCCAGTCATAGAGGAAATGATGCTACAAGCGAGTGAAGTGGAGATTTCCTGCGTTGCTACCAAGTAATCCATAGGGGATCGATGTGGAGAAATTAATGAGCTATCAAAGCAGATGGTAAGCGCGCATTGCGCGCTTTTTTAGTGCAGGGAAGGAGTTGTAAGATGATACGTAAATCATGGCGATGGATTTTCACAGGCACTTGCCTACTCTTGGCGATGCTGCTCCTTTTCCAGGTTAGGATAATTTTAGGTCCGTTTTTCCTAGCTTTTATTCTTGCCTATCTGTTAAATCCCCTGGTTGTAGCGTTGGAACGACATCGGATTAGCAGAAAGATGTCGATCCTGATTGTTTTCAGCTTGATTATTGCAGGTATGATGACGATTATTTTTCTCATACTTCCAAACCTCTATAATGAACTTAGCAAACTGGCGGTGATATTACCCCAAGTGATTCAGACGTTCACTGTTTGGATCGATGGACTTCGTGAACAATTTAAGGCGACTGGATTGCCCAGCCATATTGTGCTCGTATTGGATGAACATTTAGGGGAGCAACAAGTGCTATTTGCAAATAGTCTTAATCTATTTTTAGACAACGTCCCTCAGGTGTTGTCCACGGTTACTCTGTATATATTATCCCCTGTTATCGCCATCTACTTTCTAACCGATTGGAAAGGTTTAGGGACCCGCTTTTTCAGAATTATTCCCCAACGATGGCGGATGGAATGGCAACGATTGTGGCAAGACATTAACCATGTGATCCGCGAGTTTGTGCGAGGAGATTTATTGATCGCTGTGATTGTAGGGATATTAATAGGGGTTGGCGTTAAACTAGTGGGAATGAGAGACTATGCTCTGTTGATAGGCTTGCTATGTGGAATCTTTGACCTCATTCCGTACTTTGGACCGGTTATTGCAGCAGTACCTGCTGTTTTGCTAGCTCTAACGCAGTCGCCAGCGATGGCAGTTAAGGTTGCTTTGATTATTTTCATTGTGCAACAGCTTGAGGGAAACTTAATCTCGCCCAAACTCATGGGGGAGAGTGTAGGCCTTCATCCGCTCTGGGTTGTATTTGCCCTTCTAGCGGGTGGAGAACTTGCCGGGATTTGGGGTATGTTCTTGGCTGTCCCAGTGGCAGCCGTGATCAGAGTCGTATTCAATCACATTTATTATAGGCTGATCTCCACGAAGGTTTAGGGTAGTTGACAAATTATACATCCCCTGTATATACTTTAGGAAATACACTGGGAATTTGGAATAGTGAACTCGTTCACTAAAGTTGAACATCGAAACTTCGGTGGGGGATTCTACCCCCACCGAAGCAGGGTAACGGGGTACCACTCCCACTTATAGAAGTGGGAGTCTAACGGTTGGATTAATGATGGGAAAATCTCGTCCCTGAATGAAAATTGGGGGGAGATTCTTTTTTAATTTAAAGGAGTGTTCATACATGTTTACAGGAAATGAATTAAGGGACATGTTTATTAAGTATTTTGAGGCAAAAGGGCATCAGATTTTGCCCAGCGCGTCGCTCATTCCAAAAAATGATCCGACTCTGCTGTTAACGGTTGCGGGCATGGTACCCTTTAAACCATATTTTCAACGACTGGTTGAACCTCCCTTTCCGCGAGCGACGACCGCCCAGAAATGTGTTCGTACACCGGATCTTGAAGTGGTTGGGAAAACTGCTCGTCACCATACATATTTTGAAATGTTAGGGAATTTTTCGTTTGGAGACTACTTTAAAAATGAAGCGATAACATGGGCCTGGGAATATATTACAGATGTATTAAAAATTCCTGCGGAAAAGCTATGGGTGACAATATATCCAGAAGATGAAGAAGCAAAGAAAATATGGGTGGAGAAAGCTGGAGTCAAAGCTGAGAGGATCCTTGGGGACCCTGAAAACTTTTGGGCTGCCGGTCCTACGGGTCCATGTGGGCCTTGTTCAGAAATTTATGTTGATCTTGGAGTAACCAGAGGGTGTGGCAAACCTGACTGCGCCGCGGGTAGTTGTGAGTGTGATCGCTTCTTAGAGATCTGGAATTTGGTATTCATGCAGTATAACCGCGATGAAGCGGGGGTCTTAACCCCACTGCCTAAACAAAACATTGATACTGGTATGGGTTTAGAACGGATTGCTTCGGTTATGCAAGGGGTGGAAACTAATTTCGATACGGATTTATTCCGTCCTATTATTGACCATGTGGCAGCTCTAGCAGGAATTAAGTATAAGGAAAACCCTAAAAATGATATGGCGCTCAAAGTGGTTTCGGATCACGTTCGGGCGGTATCGTTTATGCTGGCAGACGGAATTCGGCCCAATAATGAGGGCCGAGGGTATGTCCTCCGCAGAATTTTACGTCGTGCTGTCCGTTATGCTAAACTCCTAGGAATTGATAAACCGTTCTTGGAATCCGTTTTTAGAATTGTCCAAAGGGACTACGCTAAGGCTTATCCAGAACTTATGGAGAATGAGAATTTCATCTTAAACCATTTAAGTTTAGAAGAAAAGAACTTCCAAGCCACGCTGGAGCAAGGCACACAGCTGCTTCAGGAAAAGGTCGGTAATCTTATAAAGCAAGGGGAGACGGTTTTAACCGGACCAGATGCCTTCCATCTTTATGAAACTTATGGCTTTCCAGTGGAGTTGACGGAGGAAATACTTGAAGAACAAGGGTTAGCGGTAGATATGACAGCCTTTCAAACAGCGGTGGAGGAACATCGTCTCTTAGCAAAAGATCAATCTCAGAAAATGCGTGCTGTGATTGAAAGCCCATCGCTACTGAAAAAGGCAAAACTCTTAGGAGTGACACCTTTTGTCGGATATGAACAGGACACCGCAACGGCACGTATAGAGGGCATGTATGTAGACGGAGCGGAGACTCAGGATGCTGGTGAAGGGGAAGAGGTAATGGTCTTCCTCTCTGACACTCCTTTTTATGCGGAAAGCGGAGGTCAAGTTTCTGATGTTGGAGTACTCAAAACAGCGCGTGCTGAGGCTCGGGTGCTGGGAGTCAAAAAAGGTGTAACCGGTACCCTGTATCACCGTGTTCAGGTTATCACTGGGGTATTGCATGTCGGAGAAACGGTGGAAGCGGAAATCAATGGCTCCGAGCGTCAGGCCATTTCTCGGCATCACAGCGCTACTCATTTACTCCAAGCAGCGCTGCGTACCGTGCTGGGGGAACATGTCCAACAGGCCGGTTCCTTAGTGACTCCGGAACGCTTGCGCTTTGACTTTACCCATTTCTCTCCGATGACCTCGGAAGGGTTAAGGGCAGTAGAGGGACTTATCAATGAAGCTGTGTTACAGAATTTGCCCATCCAATCTACGGAGATGTCGTTGAAAGAGGCGAAATTCAGTGGAGCCACGGCACTTTTTGGCGAGAAATACGGAGATATGGTACGGGTCGTACGGATGGAGTCATTCAGTCAAGAATTATGCGGCGGGACCCATGTCAAGGCCACGGGTGAAATTGGCTTGGTTAAGATCCTCAGTGAGGGCGGGATAGGGGCTGGTCTGCGCCGCATTGAAGCAGTGGCTGGCTTAGAAGCTCTAGCCTATCTACGAGCTCTTGATGAACAGGTGCTGGAGGTTGCTCAGATCCTTAAGGCACAGCCTTCTGAAGTGGGTAAGCGTGTGAATGGATTGGTGGCCCAGGTGAAAGACCTCGAACGAGAAATTGTGCAATTACAGGCAAAACTAGGCAAAAAGGAAGCCGAAGGATTACTGAAGCGTGTCCAAGAGCTCGAAGGGGTTCAGGTATTAGCCGCCCAAGTACATGTATCCGATATGGAAGGCCTTCGTCAAATGGCGGATCTCCTACGGGTTAAACTCAAAACTGGGGTCATTGTCTTGGGTGCTGTGCACGAGGGTAAGGTGAACTTAGTGACGGTTGTCAGTCCTACAGGTTTAAGCGGGCTCCATGCCGGACACATTATTAAAGAAGTTGCTAAAATAACGGGTGGTAGCGGTGGTGGTCGACCAGATATGGCACAAGCTGGAGGTAAAGATCCTGGTAAACTAGGTGAAGCCATTGATCGCGTCCCGACAATTCTCCGAGAATTCCTAAAAAAATAGAGGAAAATATTAGGGGACCCAGGAATGTTCTATCATAGCAATCAACGTTGAAGATGGCGAAAGGGGGAACGGAAGATGGATCGGAAAATGGAAGAAACCATGATGTTTAAAAGCGTGGGAGAAGAAGACGTTTCTGCACGGGATATTTTGCAGAAAGTGTATGCTTCTTTGCAGGAAAAAGGGTATGATCCTATCAATCAATTGGTTGGATATCTCATGTCCGGCGACCCTGTATATATTACCAGCCATAATCAAGCGCGAGCGATGATTCGTAAACTTGAACGCTTTGAGTTGATTGAAGAACTCGTCAGAAACTATTTACAAGAGAAAGAAAAGTAAGGTTACTATTCAAACCCTCACTAGAAGTGGTGAGGGTTTCGTCATTGGATTTATAAGGAGTATATTATGCGGCAGGTTAAACTTGGTTTATGGGGGCCCGTGGTATCGGAAGTGTGCTTTGGAAGTTTGGCCATATCTCCGTTACAAGGCTGTGTTACGGAAGCCGAAGGGGCTTCCGTCTTACGGTATGCACTCGAACAAGGCGTTAATTGGATTGACACGGCGGAAATCTATGACAATTATTCCCAAATTGCCGAGGCGATCAAGGGCTATCCTAACGTTCGCATTGTCA
>DASRMA010000118.1:0-52835 GCA_035648155.1 Desulfosporosinus sp. | reverse complement strand
TATGAAATGCTCGAAAGGGTTGAGAAAGTAGTGGAGTTAGCTTTTCAAAATCCCAAATTTCTTCGTTACAGAGACCAATTTGGCTTAAATCAAGGTGTTGAGACTTGATTTATATCCACTGTGCAAGTAAGGGTTTTATTTTTAATGTGCAAGTCTCTTCCCCTGAGCCACCATATATCGAAGAGTATTGAAATAAACGTTTGTCGACAACACACGGTAAATTATGTCCCACCATGGGGATACTTCCTACAGTGCAACCAGTGATTTTTTCAACTTCTTTTGCCCCAGCTAGCTTTACCTTGTTGCATCCTAAAATGCTTGCAACTTCATTAAAATCAATGTGATCCCTGTCCCCGGACATAATTAGCGCGAAGAAACCCTTGTCTGTCTTCAGTATTAGTGTCGGGGCAGTTTGACCGATGGTTATCCCAAAGTACGTTGCACCCTCCTGTGCAGTATGGATCGGAACCTTATGGTCTATTATTTCAAATAAAACGTTGTTTTCTTGAAATAATACTTTTAAATTTTCCAACAGCAATTTCCTCCATTTATCTTTATTTCACTCCTTGAGTCCGATAACGGTGATTATGTTCAGTTGCGAAAATACGATTTCCTCATATTCAGCCAGATCCGCCTATGGGCGACGGTTTAGCTGTTTTCATTTGTCTAATTTAAGCCCCTGAAAAGCGTGTTTTTACTTGAAAGGTCAAAGTCCTGTTTTCTCAAGTTTGCTTCATTTTTCTATAGTGGGGTACGGCAACGATTCGTGTAAAAAACAGCCACAATACATTATTTATGATGAACTATAAGGCAAAAATAGAACTCTGTTTTGTGGTTACTATAACTTAAATATGAGCATATCGATGGCTCTCGCAGAACGTATTATTCAGATAACCTTAAAAATTATCAATTTATTTAAGACACGACACCTTACTTCTCACCATTATGCAAAGTATCGGTAAGTTTGTGCTTAATGTTTTTCTAAATTAAAGGAGAGGTATTCCTATGTTCAAAAACCTGTTAAATTTGAAAAATCGTATTCAGAGTCTGAATAATATGGTTGAATATGATATTGAACCATACAGAAAGATTCTAGTACAAATTAACAAAATAAAACTAGACGCTTCAAGCGACAAGGCGCTTAAAGAAATGTCTAGAGAACTAATGAATCGTGCATGTCATGGAGACACATCTGAAAATCTCCTAGTAGATGCCTTTGCACTTGGGGTTCTGTCCACATATCGTCCAAAAGTTCAATAGCGATTCAGGCTACCCATTAAGCTAGGAATTCTCCGAGTTTGTTAAGCAACAGGTCAATTTTCAGTGGTTCTCTCTGACCAGTTAGATTGAACCTTCCCCCAAGATTGATATGTTGCCATGCGATAGGCGATACTATCTTAATTTGCAGATCAATAATGTCAGTGTACCTCCCCATAAAACTGTGTTTCTTGTTGTGTGATAGTAGTCAAGAAGCCTCTGTATTCATCATCATATTGTAATGAGCACCATGTCCAGTCTTTTCAAAAACCTTCTTAAACACATCAAAGTATTTGTCCATTATATCCGCATAGCTGTCCACAAATAAATCATCTGGAATACAATGTGATCCATCGTTTATCTATTAAAGATGCGGCTGTTGTTGCACGAGGTACCGCAGTCGGCGTTGGTCTTCTTTGCACAACTTATAACAACTGTGCTCTTTCATACAAAGATGTTTTTGGAAGCACAGATAATATCCATTACTAAATTAAACCACTAAAAGAGCCGTGGGACTTGCACTGTTTTGTACAAGCCCCGCGGCTCTTTTTACAATACCTTAAATTATGTTAGTTATGGAAAAGATTGCACAAACACACACAAAAAAGCCAACACCTAAAGATGCAAAGGCAAACTTCTTTTGCTGATTATCATAATATTCTTTTGCACTTATGACTCCTTTAGTCCTAAGCAAGACAACAAAAGTGGCAGACCTATTTTTAACCCATATATGCTTGATACTGCAAAAACTGTTGCAAATAGTAAACTGGTCAATTTTAATATTTCCATAAAATTACCCCTTTCAAAAAAGCGATTTAAAAAACTCGTATTGTATTTTTTCTGCCCTGGCTCGTCAACATCAACTCGATGCATTAAGCTTTTAACAATACTAAACTGCTTTGAGGTCTCTTTAATAACTACAAGTTCCATCTTTTTGGGCAACATAGGAAGGTCTTCTAAATTCCAAATTTTATATTTATCAAATTAATTGAGCATTTTTAGTAATGTATTATAAATAATTAAACAAATAAAAACTATTTCGCTTTAATATTTCTATATTATTTATCCCTAGGACTACAGTCTAGTAAAATAGGACAAGTGCTCTATAGAAGTTCTCTGACCCACTTGGCGACGATGAAATTAGGGTTCGTGTTTTTTTGTTTTTCTATGGTTAAGGCTTCTTTTACAGAAGACACCTCCGGTGGAAAGTAAAGTGCTTTGCCAAGTTCAAGACGGCCGCCAATCTTCCATTGACGAATTTCAGTTTCCGTGTAAAACCGTGCGTGTTTAAAGATAGATTTGGGTTTTGCCTGAGCCTCCTTGCGATAGAACTCACTCCAGGAAGAATCTCCCGTAATAACGCCCATGACTAAACATCCGTTGGGCTCTAAATGCTCAAATAAGCTTGCTAAAATTTTCTCAGGATTTGGAATAAACTCAAAAGCGCTCATCGAAATAATCCCTTGATATTGCTCGAGTTGATCCATTATTTGAGTAATATCGGCGTTGAGCCACTTCACTTGATAGCCTAGGTTGGTTATCTTTTCTCGAGCTCGTGCCATCATTTCTGCAGATATATCCACTGCTGTGGTCTGATACCCCTGTTCCGCTAACTGCGTGGTGTATTGTCCGGTTCCACATCCAATTTCTAAGATCTTGGGACCCGAGGGTTGAAAGAGCTGAAACGCCAGTTCCCGCTCGACTTGATCGGCCACTCGTCCTATGTCTGTTTCGTACCATCTGTCATAACCCCCAGCGATTGGATCAAATAATTCAATAGACATGTTCATGACTCCCCCTTCAGTTGTTTCTCTTTCCCTCTATAGTCCACCACAGCACATCTCACTCATAACCGATTTTAACCCATGCGCTACAGCGAAGTCTATGGTTTCATCAAGTGGAAAGGCCAGCGTATTAATTCCCGCCATGATGAGTCCTCTCTCCAACCAAGCCTTTTGGGCATAGGGCCTAGCACAACCAAAGCTCAGTTTCAGGGCAGGATTCCAGAGCCGAGTTTGAGCGGTGATTCTGATGATCTCAGCGGCATCGGGTCCAAGGACTCCGCCCATCGGTGTCTTCGGCACAGGTCGTAAAGCTACTAACACCAACGTTGCCAAGGAATAGTCACTGAGCGTTTGAATAAGGGCTTCTTCTTCTATGATTTTGCCGTAGTTTAAGCCAATCACCACATGCGGGACAACCTCCAAACCCTCGGCCAGCAGAATTTCTAAAGTCTCTCTAAACGCCCTAGGCTGACAGTCAAGATGATAAACCCTTTGAATTGTCGCGGTATCACCGATCATATCTAGGAAAACTTTATCGACTCCCGCACGTTTCAACCCAACGGCTGTTTCCTTGTCTGCTAAGCCGGTATGCACATGAATCGTAAAGTCTAGGGATTTCAGGTAAGCTAATGCTGAAAAAAAAGTTTTGAGGGGAACCTGACCCGCTGAGTTACACCCGCCCGTGATCAGCAGCCCTGTCACGCCTTTTTCCCGCAGCATTGTTCCCAGTTCCTGCAGCTTTTCGGGGGTTGGGGCTGGTATCATTCCCTTCAACATGGTTGCCTGACAATGGTCACATTGCAGAGCACAAGCCTCTCCGGTGATGCTCACATTGAGGAAGCGTCCTGAGTTACTGAAATGCTTACCCTCATAGTGCTTGCCGCCGGGAACTGCAAAGTGGATGATATCCGGGAAGGTTTTCCGGCGCAAGTTCCAGGCTTCAGTGAGTAACTTCGGTAAACTCGGACTTTGATTAAATTCCTCCCAGCCTTCGTCGCAAATCACAATGATTTAACCCCTTCCATGAGTCCGGAGTAGAGTTCCCCCCTTATCTGCTCCACATCTTGTAAGTTGGGAACAAACGGATAATTGGCGAGGGTAGTTCCTGGGCGTTCATTGCCATAGGGACGATTACAGGCAGTTTCTCCATCATGCCCGGGACAACCGGACGTGCGGAAAGGTTGGCCAGAAGCGACAAAAGCTTGGACCTCCATCCCGAAATCACTAAGTTGTTCGGAACGATTAAAGCTCATAATTTTGGCACTCGTAATATCGTTCATAATAAGATAGCGGGCTAA
The DNA here is from genome assembly GCA_035648155.1 of Desulfosporosinus sp. GTDB lineage: Bacteria > Bacillota > Desulfitobacteriia > Desulfitobacteriales > Desulfitobacteriaceae > Desulfosporosinus. Next base: position 48,496 of record DASRMA010000118.1, on the reverse strand, counting down.
TTGCATACGGCGGTATTGACCAAGGGACGGTGCCGCTTTCTCGGCCAGAGCACTGCCTGGTTCGGGATAGAACGAAAATAGATGAACCACCGCGCCTAAATCGTGGACCTGCTGAAAAGCCGTGACCATCTCTTGTTCGCTTTCTCCTAAGCCGACAATCAGATGAACGCTGATATGTCCGGGTCCAAAAACAGCAACACCCTTTCTTAAAATATTCCAGTAATGATCCCATTGATGAGGGCCTCGTACGCCTTTGCCTCGGTATTTTTGGAATAGTTCCGGGGTTGCTGCGTCAATCGACACGCCCAGTTGATCGGCACCTGCCTCCTTAAATTTTTGCAGGTCTTCAAGCTTGTGAATCAACGTCGGGGCACAAAGAATACTGATCGGCAAATTCACTTCGCGATGTAGTCGGGTGACAAGCTTTAACGAATCCTCAGTGGCGCGCATATGAGTAATCATGGAGAGGCAAATTCGTTTCAAAGAATTTTGATGTTGTTTCGCCCGTTCTAAGATGAGATCAAAGGAGTACGTGGGCCAAGCAACGCGGATGAACGTCGTCCCTTTGGTGACTTCTGAACGCTTTTGTTCCAAGCCACAATAACCGCAGCGTCCCTGACAACCTTCTTGATAAGTCAGGAGTAAATTCAAGCAGGTGAGCTTGGCATTACGATAGAATTGACCGCCCTTTAAACCGAGTGTCATTGCTGCCGCAAGACTCGTTTGAATAACTTCCGGACTCTCTAAGCCTTGGTCCTCCATATCTTGGGTAAGTTCACCTTGGGCAGAATCAGCGTGAGTGTTAGACATTACAAGCCGCCTCCCTCTTCAGCTCCAGCTCTAACCAAACTTTGAGCTGCTCAACCGTCATCAACAATTGTTCTTCGGAGGAATTGCGTTCTATCTTAAAGAGCCAACCTCGCCCATAGGGATCTTGATTAATTAAGCGCGAGTCTTTCAGCACCTCCGCGTTCACGGCACAAATTTTCCCTGTCTGGGGAGCATAAAAACGCCCGACCCATTTTCCCGTTTCCAGCGAACCTACGGCCTCTCCTAGCTTCACCTGAGTACCCGATTCTGGCAAATTCAAGTACAAAATATCCCCTCTGGTGTACTGCCCATAATCGGTTAAGCCGATCGCCATCGTAGTTCCTTCTCTTTTGAGCCACTGATGGTGTTTATCATAGAGTAAATCTTCTGGAAAATTCCACTCTCCAACCAACATATCCTCACCCTCTTTCTGTTGATCGTATTCTATTCTTCCAAGGAGCGCCACAGTAACTCAGTAACGTCTAAGACTTCAAGCGGTAATTTTTCCTGTCTTGCTGCCATTTGTAACGTCTGGACACATTGCTGGCACGCAGAGGTTAATATAGTTGCTCCCGTTGCCACTGCTTCGCGGACCCTTTTCACCGCAATCGTTTGACTTAAATCCTTATCGACAGCCGCCAGATTTCCGCCGCCACCGCAGCAGTCCGCCATTTCTCGGCGATGAGGCATTTCTACAAAGTCAATCCCCTCTATGGCCTGTAATAGTTCCCTAGGCTCGTCATAGATCCCACTGTTACGGCCTAAATCGCAGGGGTCGTGATAGGTGACGGTTTCATCTAAATTGCCAGGCACTAATTGCTTTTGTCGGATTAATCGAGCCATATACTGGGTCGCATGGAGCACCTCAAAGCCAAGGTCTTCACCAAGAATCGTGGGATATTCATGGGTCCAAGTATGGTAACAGGAGGCACAGCCGGTGATTAAGGTTTTGACGCCGAGAGCGCGTACCTTTTCCAGATTGTGTTGGGCTAATTCAGTGACTTGTCGAGAGTTTCCCGAAGCGATCAGGGGAAATCCGCAGCACCATTCGTCACTTCCTAGAACGGTATAGTTCACGCCTGCTCGGTCTAATAAGCTGACAATACTTTCAGAAATCCCCACCGACATTGGGTAAAAGGAAGACACACAGCCTACAAAGTAGGCCACCTCACTGCCAGCTTTTGAGACTTCTACTTCAACCTCATCGAGGTCTTCCACCCAGTCCAGGCGGGCTTCATTGGGGAATGTACTGATATTGTGGGTCGTTTTAAGTTGCACAGCCATCTGTTTCAAGTTGGGATGCTCCATGCCTCGAGCCCTTAAATCTTCTCGCAGATTCAGCCAGAGCTCACGGGTATTAATCCCCGCGGCACATATTTCCGCACATTTACCACACAGTGTACATTCCTGCAAACGCTGGGCATATTGGTTGGTGGCTTTTTTCTCTTTATGCTTCAGGAAGACTTCTTTGGCTAAAGCAATCTTTGCTCGTGGTGCAGAGGATTCCCAACCAATTTCTCGGTAGACGGGACAGACACTTCGACAACTACCGCAGCTTCCGCAGATATAACTGGTTTTGGCTATTTGCGTATGAAGTTCTTCACTAGTTTTCATTGTCCTTTTCCCCCTTTTAGGACTTTAAGGACCAACGGTCGAAAAAAACCAAGCATGAGCATCGCAAAACCAAACACATAGCTGTTCAAAATAATATTCGGGGGTTTGTAACCCTTGCCGGGATTGAGCAGTGCGTGGGGATCGACTGCGTGTTTGCGCTGGAGGCGACGGTCTCTTTCTTCTTTGTCATATATTTTCCCCAAATAGGGCGTATTCCAAAAGCCAATGACGTAGGGTTTACCACCCAAGCTGTTTCCCAACTTATAAAGGTTGTTGGTGAAGCTAAGATCGACGACGTAACGGATTAAGTTTAGTTCATCAGAGGGATAAAGAACCATCACCAAGGCCATGTCCGGAGACACGAGATGGGCATACGTTACGCACAAGGTATTGGTCTTCTGACCCAATTGTCTTAACCGCTCATAAAAGGTCGCAAATTGGCTGACTGGTAGTGTCATCTCTGCCGCTAGGAGGGAAGGCTGGGTTTGTTCTAGCCGAAGAGATTTAAACCGATCAGCCCATTCCTCGGCGCCTACCCCCGCAGCCAGTAAAGTCCCGCCTAAGAGTTTCACCTGGCTTGTGATCTGAGCAATCGCGTTATCCACGTCACCCCTCTTGCCCTCGAAATCAATTTCTAAGCTGTACTTTCCTGGGGGAATCTCATGAGCGTAGCCAGCCTTCTGAAGCGTCATAATGAATTCCGGACTACTAAAATGAACATTGTACAGCGAAGTAAAATGCTCTCCACCCACCCAGGACATCAGCGCACCGGTATCCGTTTCATTGTTAAAGACGGCGAGTAAGTGTTCCTCTTTTTCTGGAACGTCACGCACCAATAACTTAATTTCTGTAATAATTCCCCGGGTTCCTTCAGTGCCCATCAAGTCCTTCAATTGTAAGTCTGATGGCTCAGTTGCCTGTGCTAATTCCACGATATCTCCAGCGGCCGTCACACTCCGTATAGCTATCACTTGATCGTGAACTGAGCCATATAGGACAGAACCGATGCCTAACCCCCCCATGGAAATCCATCCTCCGATGGTAGCGGAAGGGGCGCTACTGGGGCAAGAACAAACTGCACAGCCCCGCTGTCGCAAGCCGTCATCGAGGTCTTTCCAAGTCATCCCTGCTTTGACCCACACCATTTTCCGATCGTTCACCTGGTCTAGCTCAATGTCTGAAAATCCTTGAAGGCGATTTGTGTCGATCACTATCCCACTCTTCATTGGAATGCAATTAAAATAGGCTGTCGAGCCTCCGCCCCGCACTGTGACGGGTATTTTGCCTTGCTGTGCCCACTTGATTACACTCGAAATTTCTTCTGCTGAGATGGGCTGAACCACGGCTTTGGGTAGGGGATTTGTGAGTAAGTGAACCAAAATAGCCGGGACATAGGCGACATCTCTCGTATAGGGAGCCAGTTCAAAAGGGTCCGTTGTGGCCCTTTTTTCCCCGCATATTTTTTGTAGAGCCTCTTCCATGACTTACCCCTCCTTACCGGGGACATTTTTGGCGATTTCTCCCATAATCCACTCTGCGACTTTCGCCCCATCCATAAGCTTTCCTAAGTCTTCCTGTAAATTGCTTGGTTCAATTAACGCAATCCAACCCTCGCCATAGCAATCCTCGTTCATCTTTTGCGGCTCATGCAATAACACTTTATTGGCCTCGATGATCTTACCGGCTAGGGGAACTTCGATACGCCCCGCCCACTTCCCGGACTGCATAGAGCTGAGAAGCTTACCGACTATGACGTCTTTACCGACTTTGGGTAGTTTAACAAACGAGATATTTCCCGCCAATTTCTGAGCAAAATCATTCATTCCGACTCTCACTAAATTACCCTCTACTTTTACCCAGGCATGGTCCTCCGTATAGTAGAGGTCATCTGGTAAATTGTAGCCTTCAATTATTGCCATACTTTCCACCTCCATTATGGTTGTGCATGATAGGAGCTTCGGACTAAGGGGCCACATTCCACTTTTTCAAAGCCGTGCTCCAGTGCCTGTTCCCTATACCAAGTAAACATATCTGGAGAAATGTAGCCCATGACGGGCAGGTGCTTCGGCGTCGGTTGTAAGTATTGACCGATGGTCAGGTAATTACAACCTGCGGCGCGCAAGTCCTCCAGCACAAGACAAACTTCCCGTGTTGTCTCTCCAAAGCCCACCATTAAGCCACTTTTCGTTTTGATTGTCGGATCCAGTCTTTTCACCTCTGCCAGAACCTTCAACGAGCGCTCATAATTTGCCCCCGGCTGCACGTAAGGATAAAGATTGGGCACCGTCTCGATATTGTGACCGATGACGTCCGGTTTCACGGCAACAATCGTTGCCAGTGCTTGCACTGAGCCCGCAAAATCAGGGATCAACAGTTCAACACTTGTTTTGGGCGTCTTTTGGCGCAAGACCCGAACAACTCGGGCAAACGCCTCTGCTCCCCCGTCTGATAAATCATCGCGCGTCACCGAGGTGATGACAGCATGTTTAAGGTGAAGGGTTTTGACGGTTTCCGCCAAAGCGTCCGCTTCTGCCGGATCAGGAAGACAGGGGATTCCTTTGGTTACTGCACAGAAACGACAGCCCCTCGTGCAAACGTCACCGAGAATCATAAATGAGGCGGTGCCTAACGTGAAGCATTCTGCTGCGTTAGGACAGCAGGCTCCCTCACAAACTGTATGCAAGCGACCCTTTGCCAAAACCCCTTCCATCTCTTCCATCACACCAGCCTGAGGAGCGTGAACCGTTAACCAACTCGGTCGGAAAACCTTTGCTTCCAGGCCGTCAGCAGCGATTAATCGCTCCACATCTTGAGAGGGAGGTCGAATTTCCCATTGAAAGAGCGCACACATTTGTTCAATAACCCTATTTTTTACCTCTGAAAGAGGAATCGAGTGGTTCAGTTCTTCTGTCATTGACGTCATTTCCACGCCGGGAAGGCCGCAAGGGATAATGGTCTTAAAGTGAGATAAGTCAGGATTAACATTCAGCGCAAAGCCATGAATGGTCACCCAATGAGACACCCCTATGCCCAGGCTGGCAATTTTCTTCTCCCCTACCCAGACACCGGGGAAACCAGCCCGTCGATCCGCTTTAATGTCAAAGGTCGCCAGCGTTCTGATCAGCATTTCCTCTAATTTATGAACCAACAAATGAACGTCTTTATCGTATTCATGGAGATCTAGAATGGGATAGCCTACCAGTTGGCCTGGACCGTGATAAGTAACATCTCCCCCTCTTTCAATCTGGAAAGTCTGGAATTCATGCACAGCGAGCCAATCTTCGCCCACCAAGATATGGTCACTGCGACTGTCTTTCCCCAACGTGATGGTGGGAGGGTGTTCGACCAAAATAAAGCTATCCGAAATCTGACCCTTGATCCTGAGATCTTGTAACTGCTTCTGAAATTGCCAAACGAGTTTATAGTCTACCTTACCGAGGTCAAGAAGATACGTCGGATGAAAACTCACCATCGGATATCCCCGCTTTCTTAAACTTCAAACGCTTTGATGCAAGCACGAACTTTTGTTACGGTATAAGCCATGGCCGAACCGCCTCCAAAAGCGACAGCGACTCCCGCTGCCTCCAGCACTTGATCACCCGAGGCTCCAGCATTCATGGCATTATAGACGTGAGCGGCAATACAGTACTCGCATTTGCCGTAAATTGAGACGGCTACCGCCATTAACTCTTTTTCCATGATTGATAATTCGCCTTCGCAAAAGACTGGCGCCATGAGGCTTTCAAAGCCAATTGCCAGTTCAGGTGCTTCTTCTTTCAACGCTTCCAACCCACCGGAAAATGCCTCCAATAGTTCGTGGGGAGATTCGTTCCCACCGGTTGGGATGACCAGGTCTTCCATTTCATGGGGTTCTAATTCGAACCAAGGATAAGGATTTTCCAACATTTCTTTCAGACGACCCAAGAACTCTGCAGCCAGCGAACCATCGATGATCCGGTGATCCAAGGAAAGGCTCAGCTTCATTAGATGCCTGTTTTCTAAACGTCCGTTAACCATGATCGGTTTTCGTTTAATGGCCCCAACGCCGAGAATTGCGGTTTCTGGCCGATTAATAATGGGCGTGAACCCTTCTACACCATAGGATCCCAGATTGGTAATCGTGAAAGTCCCTTGTTCGATTTCATCCGGATTAAGTTCAGAATCACGGGCTCGCGTGGCTAGGTCTTTAATTTTAGCGGAAATCTGCTCCAAGGTCAGCATGGGAACATTTTTCAGATTTGGAACGACCAAGCCTTCTTCTAAGGCAACGGCCACCCCAACATTGACCGTAATGGGTATTTCAATTTCCTCTGCCGTGCTCCGTGAGTTCACAAGTGGAAATTCTAATAACGCCTGGCCTGTAAACTTGACGAGGAAATCCGTGTAGGAGAATTTAACTCGTTTCTCGCTACCCAATGCATTTAATTGCTCCCGCACATCTTTCAGAGCACTTAAATCCACATCTTCCATGAGGGTGACATGGGCAGCCTCTTTCCGACTCTTACTCATGCGATCTGCGATGACACCGCGCATGCTCATGGGATCAATGGGACGTAATTCAGAGTTGGTCTCCCCTTTGGACTGAGCAAGGTACGTTAAGATGTCCGCTTCGACAACTTTGCCATTGGGGCCGCTACCATTTATTAAGCCAAGATCAACGCCTTCTTTGTCCGCGAGTTTGGCAGCACGCGGCGATATCTTGCCAGTACCAGCAAAAATTGCAAACGGTTTAACAGGTTTTGTCTCTTTTTTCTTCCCTTCGTCACTGCCTCCGCCGGCGAGTGCTGCTTCTAAAACACTTAACGCTTCAGCCACGGCGGCTTCTAAAGAAGCCTTCTCTTCCCCAGCTTCCGCCAAAATAGCGAGTGGAACGGAGATTGGGTAACTCGAACCCTGAGCACCAATAATCTTATAAAGTACGCCAGCATAAGGTGACTCAACTTTAATGTTGACTTTTTCCGTCATCACTTCTAAGAGCGATTCTCCCAAGGCAACCGTCTCCCCTTCGTTCTTGAGCCAGCTGACTATTTTTCCTTTTTTCATGGTTAAGCCTAATTTAGGCATCAGCATAATAAGTGCCATTATTCTTTACCTCCTATTTACTACTGGTTGCTCAAATATTTAAGCAACATTAATGATTTATAAAGATCCCTTTTTCCGTCGCCCGTTTTAAGGTACTTTTGTAATCGACCACAAACGGTCCGGTCTGCACTAATTCTATTTCGGCACGGTCTTCTGGACCGACAAGAATCTCCCGTTCTCCATCGACTGCTATGACACATGGGACATGACGTACCGCGACTTTCTGACCGGGGCTCATGACTTCGTATAAACGAACTGGAACCGATCGAATAAGACCAGGTGCTACTGCCGCTTTTACGTGGATGATAGAGTCTTGGTTTGAAGCGGGCGTTTGATCTGCACTTTCTGCGATGATTAGGTTGATCCCCTTGGCTTCTCGTATATTGATGGGATGGAGGGCACCAACGATTGCGGCAATACCAATATTAAAAGGCTCACCGCACGTAGCCACAATCTGCCGGATCTTACCAATATCCCAAATGGCCTTGGAACCAACGAACTGCTCATCGAGCACCACAGCATCTATTAAGGCTATATCCACCGCTTTACCGTTGATATAGATGATTAGCTTTTTGGTTTGAATCTGAGAGAATTCTTTCTCTACTGCGCCGGTTGCCACGAGTCCGGCTGCTAAGCCTGCGATGGTACCTTCCACCATAACCGAGAAAACATTATTAGTGCCTGTGGAAACAGGCATGATAGGAACCTCCCCGGCTCCTTTAGCAACCACCCGGTTCGTTCCGTCACCCCCGAGGGTGACCAAGCACTTAACGCCTAATTCTGCCATTTTAGCGGCTGCCAACTGAGAATCCTCTTGATTGGCCTTGCACTCCATGGGTAAGAGCTTTACCTCCATGGTTAATTGATGCTCACCGCAGAAGGCATCTAAAGCTCGATCGTAGAAGCCAAAATATTCCGGCATTATCCAGACCTTTTTAACCCCTGTCGCTTGAAGACCCAGCAAGATTCTACGGATTAAATTCACTTTTTCCTGATTATCAAAGACCGTGGCGTGAGCCACCAAACGTCGGATATCTTTTCCTGAGGCGGGATTGGCAATAATTCCTGCAGTCATACGTTTCCTCCTACCCAATAATTAAGGCCTATGAAAGAAAATAGCCAGTCAAAGATGCCAAGGATATTTTGCGTCAGACAAGGAGGGATTTCTCCAGAGGTCGGATAACAGAGATCAGAGATCAGAAAGGGAATACAACGATCTGCCACATCGGGCTTCTGACCTCTGACTTCTGTAGAGGTGCACATGCCGACGCAGTATGGTACGAAATAAACTAGCATACTGACTGGTTATTTTCTTGAATGGGCCTTAGGGGCGGCCGAACGACCGGCCGCCCTTCTCGGAGAAAGATTTAGTCCTACGATAGTTTCTAGAAAAAGGATTTCACAGCTGCGACAATTTTTGCCTCATCTGGAATATAGGCTGCTTCTAACACCGCTGAGAAAGGAATCGGTGCAAAGGGTGCTCCAATCCTTTTAATCGGCGCATCGAGGAAATCAAACGCCTCTTCCGCAACCATTGCTGCGACTTCTCCCCCAAATCCGCCCTGTTTGACAGCTTCATGAACAATCAGGAGTTTTCCAGTTTTCTCGATGGATTTATATAACGTCTCCTTGTCAAAGGGTACCAGGGTACGGGGATCAACCACTTCTGCTTCGATTCCTTGTTGAGCTAAGGTTTTCGCAGCGGCTAGCGCTGTATGAAGCATACTAGAATACGCGAAGATCGTGACATCTTTTCCTTCTCGCTTGATGTCCGCTTTTCCAATTGGAATCGTATACTCGCCTTCAGGCACTTCTCCCGTAACACCGTAGAGGCCTTTATGCTCTAAGAATACGACTGGATTATCATCACGGATGGCAGCTTTCAATAAACCTTTCGCATCGGCTGCCGTCGAAGGCATGATGACTTTAAGTCCTGGAACGTGGCAAACCCATGCTTCCATGCTTTGAGAATGTTGGGCAGCGCCAGAAAATCCGCCCCCACAGGCCAGTCTTAACGTCATCGGTACCTTAGCTTTGCCACCAAACATATAGCGTATCTTGGCACCTTGGTTAAATAGCTCATCGAGACAGACCCCTAAAAAGTCGGCAAACATGATCTCTGGAACGGGACGTAACCCTGCGACTGCAGCCCCTACGCACGAACCCACAATTGCAGTCTCCGAGAGCGATGAATCGATCACTCTTTCGCCGCCAAATTTATCAAAAAGCCCTGTTGTTACTCCGAAACACCCGCCGAAGGCTCCAACATCTTCACCTAATATATAAACTTTCTCATCCCGAAGCATTTCTTCCTCGAGGGCCTCATTAATTGCTTGGGAATATGTCTTTTCTGCCATAATAATCTCACCCCTTCAAATTCCTTAGTCGCTGTATACATCCGTCGTTAGTTCACTAAGCTCAGGCAGAGGACTCTTGTGAGCATATTCAACCGCCTCAATAATAACCTTTGCAACCTCAGTGTCAATTTGCTGGATTTCCGCTTCTGTGGCCATCTTCATTTCTTGTAAACGTTGGGAGAAACGTGGTAACGGATCTTTCGCTTTCCAGGCGTTCAATTCTTCATCGGTCCGGTAGACGCAGGCATCCCCTTCGAAATGGCCATGCTGTCGATAAGTCTTACATTCAATCAAGATGGGTCCGCCACCAGCACGAGCACGCTTGATCGCTTCTTCCGCTGCTTCGTAGACTGCCATAACGTCATTGCCGTCAACGACGATACCTGGCATTCCGTAAGCCGCAGCACGGTCTGCTATGTCTGTGATGTTGGAATGTCGTTTAAAACTCATGGAAATACCGTACCCATTATTTTCATTGATGAATACCACTGGCAATTTCTGGACACTTGCCATGTTCAAGGACTCATGGAAAGTCCCCCGGTTCGAGGATGCGTCCCCGAAAAAGCAGACCGCGACTCCATTGGTCTTCATATATTTTGCAGCAAAACCAGCCCCTACGGCTAACGGTAAACCAGCACCAACAATTCCATTCGCGCCGAGAAATCCTAATTCCATATCGGCAATATGCATGGAGCCGCCTTTTCCTTTACAGAGTCCGTCAGACCGGCCGAAAATCTCAGCCATCATTTTGTTAATTGAGGCTCCGCGAGCAATTGCATGCCCATGCCCCCGATGGGTACTAGCGATATAATCCTGTTTTTCTAAGTGGGCACAGGCTCCGGTAGCCACTGCTTCTTCACCAATGTATAGATGGACAAAACCAGGAATTTCACCTTGTGAGAAAAACTTCGCTACGGTCTCTTCAAATTCACGGATCGTACGCATTTGACGATATAAATCAAGCATTTGTTCTTTTTTAAGAGCCACTAGAAATCACTCCTTATCGAATTAATTTTACGTTGCACTCTTGCTAATAACCCACCCGATTCGCTTAACGTTGGAGTCCAAGTCAATACAGACATTTTCAACGACATCTCTACGCCACTACCCATACTTTCACGTCCAACCTCCTTTGTTAACTACGTGTCTATTCTGCCGAATGCGATTTGATTTTGATGGTTCGATCTACCCAAACTATTAAATACGCAAGTTGCGTGCCAGACTTAAGATTTCACCCATATTTCGTATTAAAGACAGGCTGCACTCCGTGTAATGCAAGGGATGGCTTATATTTATTAGAAGTCCAGCTGCCCTTTATTTTAAATAAATAGTAGCAGCAAACAACTGCTCTTGATCCGAACACCGTTCGATTTTCGAACACCTTTCTCTTCTTTTTAAATTTATTAAAAATTTAAAAAGGTTGCTCAGGGACGAATCCTGTTCGTCCCTGAGCAACCTTTCCATGGTGGATGACCTTCTCAACTTATTCCATCTATATTATCTAATGCCTAGTCTCTAATTCCCAACTTTTTCAACTTGTCATATAGCGTATTGCGTCCAATTCCCAGTGATTTTGCTGTTTTCGTAATATTACCATTAAATTTATCAAGCGTGGACACAACTGTGATTTTCTCAATTTCTGTTAAGGAGATTGTTTTTCCAGTGGTCTGCATTAAGGTAGGCTGATGATGTATGCCACTGGGCAGATCATCGGCGCTGAGATAGTCTCCTTCGGCCACATTCATGGCATATTCCACGGCATTTTGTAGCTCCCTTATATTTCCTGGCCAACAATAATCACAAATGACCTCAAGGAATTCTGGCTCAACACCTTTAATCTTTTTATCTAGACTTTCCGAGAAAACTTTGATTAAATGCATTGTTATGAGTTCAATATCTTTCCCTCTGTCTCTTAAGGGTGGAATGTGAATTCTTAGCACATTTAAGCGGTAATACAAATCTTGACGGAAACGCCCTTCTTCAACGGACTTAAGCAGGTCCTTGTTCGTAGCAGCAATAATCCGGATATTAATAGGAATGACCTTTTGCCCACCGACTCTTGTTATTTTCCGTTCCTGCAAAACCCGCAAAAGGTTTACCTGCAACTCTATGGGCATATCACCGATTTCATCCAGAAAGATGGTCCCCTCATTGGCCAGTTCAAACTTCCCTAAATTCCCCCCTCGCTTGGCTCCAGTAAAGGCACCCTCGCTATAACCAAAAAGTTCACTTTGGATTAGTTCTCGTGGCATTGCTGCACAATTGACGGCGACAAAAGGGCCCTCGGAGCGAGCGCTGTGATTGTGAATCGCCTGGGCGAACAGTTCCTTCCCCGTACCGCTTTCTCCTGTCAAAAGAACATTGGAGCGGGAATTTGCAGAGACAAATATTAATTTCAAGGCTTTTTTCATCACGTCAGATTCCCCGATAATATCCTCACAATAAAACCGGGCTGTAGCACCAGCCATCCTGTTAACCAAACTGAGAACCTTATTTATCTCCCGTAAGGTAAACACCACGCCGCCAATTGATCCATCCAACTTATAAAACGGAAGCGCAGAGCATAAGCAATGAATTCGGCCCTGTTCTCGATCATGCACAATTTCCACGTCCGTTTTCCAGAGAAATTGGTTCGCCATTTCACTGAACATCTCGTCAGGGCCGAGGATGGAGGCCAGAAGTTGTCCTGTCTCAATCTTTTCGCTCATTCCAAATATTTTTTGGGCAACCTGATTAATATGAATAATCCGTCCTTCATTATCAACTGCCAGCAAACCTTCACTCACGCTCTCCGTTGCTGCACTTAATAGCTCATAGGCTCGGTTCTTTTCCTCTTGGATTTCTTCCTTGTGCATTTGGTTTTCTATCGCTTCTACCGCTGCGACAACCATACCGAAGGTATGAGAATACACACGTTCTGAGGGGCCAGAGATATTAAAACATCCTATCGTATTTCCTTGAGAATTATGAATGGGTGCTCCAGAACACGTCCAATAATGATGCGACTGGCAAAAGTGTTCGGACCCAGCCATTTGAATGGCTTTATTGATGGCCAACGCTGTCCCGATCGCATTCGTCCCCACGGCCTGTTCAGACCAGTTTGAACCCTGTACAAAGCGAATGGTGCTTGCAGCCTTATCCAGAATCTCAGGATCTCCGCAAGTGTACAGAATTCTCCCTTCCTTGTCTGTAATCACGACCATGAAGCCTGAGCCCGTAACACTTTGGTAAATGGTATGCATAAAGGGTTTTGCTGCCTCCACTAATTTCGAGTTATCCTCTATGAGTTGTTGTATTTTTTCTTGGTCCAAGGTATCTTTACTTGAGCCATCATAGGGGTTTACGCCAAGTTTCATACAGCGACGCCAGGATTCAAGAATCACTGAGCGTGTAACTGCTGGATCACCCAGACCTTCCTCGATGAATTTTTTCCATACCCCTAACGAATCATCTGCACCTTTTACGGGTTGCTTGGACATCTTAAGCACCTCCTAAACCATTTCTGCCCATCGGTACAGCCTACGGTACAATTTTAACTTGGCATAAGATTTGCATTTTTAGGCATATGAAAGAAAATAAAAAGTCAAAGATGCCAAGGATATTTTGCGTCAGACAAGGAGGTAGGTCTCCAGAGGCCCGATGACAGAGGCCAGAGATCGGAAAGGTAATACAACGATCAATTTACGTTAGGAGTACTTGTTATGGAATTTTACAATCTTAACCAAGTTACTTGGTTTGAATCACAGGTTATCTATCACGCGCTGGCCCACCTAAACCGAGAGGCCTTAATACTCTGTACTCCGGCAACCCCTTATGTCTGTGCTGGGTTTCATCAAGATATAGCGAGTGAAGTCGATATCATAACTTGCAAGGAACAAAACATCCCCCTTTTTCGTCGTGAAGTTGGAGGGGGACTCGTATATTTAGATCAACGGCAGGTTTTCTTTCAGCTTATCCTGAACCGAAATAATCCAGACATCCCCATCAACCGGGAACGTTTTTACAGAAAGCTGCTGGATCCTGTAGTGCAAACGCTCAGAGAGTTCAACTTACCAGCAGAGTTACGCTCGCCTTGTGACTTAATTATTAACTCCAAGAAGATATCTGGCAACGGCGCAGGTCAAATTGGAGAGTGTTATGTCTTAGTTGGAAATCTTCTACTGGATTTCAATTATGAGATGATGTCTTCAATTATCAGCGTCCCATCAGAGGGTTTTCGCCAGGAGTATTTACATCAAATGAAAGAAAGCCTCACGACCTTACAGGCGGAACTTGGAAGAGTCATCAGTCATGAGGAAGTGAACGAAAGGCTCAAAACGAACTTTGCCGGAGTCTTCTCGCTTACTTCAACCCAACTAGACAATGAGGTTCTGGAACAGATCCGTAAACTCACCCCTATGTTTCGATCTGAAGAGTGGCTCATGGAACCCGGGCGCCGCCTCCACTATCGAGAGATTAAAGTAGCGGAAAACAGCTATGTCAGAGAATACCAAGTCCCCTTTGTTGGTTCCGACCTGACCTGCCGTTTAGTCCTCTCTAATCAACAAATTACCAAAATAACCTTAAGTGACTCCAATAGCTTAACCCCGCCTCACCTGTTAAGACAGTTGGAATTCTCCCTCCTCGGGAAAACGATGGACTCTGATATATTAAATCAAGCCTGTTTGGAAGCACATGCCTTAAGCCCTATTAATGCAGAAATTCTAGCCCTTGCCCTGAGTGGGAAAAACGCTTTGAGGCCGGCATGATCAAAGTTTCAAAGTACTCCGGGAAGGCAAACCAAGTTTTTCGTACTAAAACGGAGAATTCCGTCTCTTTCCATTTTAGATTATATTCGACTTTCTTTTCAAAACCCCTTTGTGTAAAATGTCCAAATCTTGAAGCCTTCCACTCTTTGAGCTATGCAATCCACTGGAATAGGCAATTCTGCAGCTAAACTCAAGGGTACCTACTCTGCACATTGAACGGGTATAGTGGCTGCGGCACTGCCCGGCTGGGCCCCAGCTCCGCTGACGACAACATCCGCGTTCATATTAAGGCTCTGCGAATACATGACCCTACATCTTGAGCCGTCACACCAGGAATTTGATCCGGGTTAGCCTTAAAATAAGACCTAATTATCTCCTCAATTTTGTCTTCTTCTAGAGGGCAATCCTTCAAACGCGCCTCAAGCTCAAAGATGACCGTTGGGTTATTGGTAAAGAAATCCCCGCTAATTAAGACGCTCTTCAAAACTCGTGCCTTTAGCTCTGTTTTGACAACTACCCTAATTAACCCACCGTTTGTTTTAAGGCAGGCTTCCTTTATTTCTCCCACCTCAGGTGGAAGATGAACTTTATAAATCCATTCGGGAGACTGAAAATACAGCCTCCTCTCTTGAAATAATGCTTCTTCCCATGGATTAAGTTCATCTTCTATAAATTGCATCGCCATGACGGAAGTAAAGGCCGCACAAATTGCTGCTTTAATCTTGTCCCTATCAGGAGTGTGGCCAAGCTCTCTCTTAAGCCACGTTACCCGATCGGCTACCGCGCTAATATTCTTATCACTTATCTTTTCCATCGGAATTTTCAATACCTTGACCATGCTCTCAACGTCAAAATCAACCAGTAAAGAACATTGGAAGACAAAGGCATTGTCTAATTCTGCCCCACCAGTACCGCAAATTTTACGCTGTCCAACTTGAATATCATTACGTGGCCGGAAGGTTGCCTTTACTCCAAGATCGCCCAAAGCTTTGACCATAACGTCACACAACAACTTATAGACCTCATTAATAGTTCTTCCCGCCAGCCAATCCTTACCCGCATAAATTTCCCATCCAAGTTCAGAGGGCCCCCAAAAAATTGCGCCCCCTCCTGTGATACGACGGTTTATTTCAATACCTTCTCTCCGACAATAACCTTCATCGATTTCTAACTCTACCGCTTGATGTAACCCTAATAGGGCACAACGGGGCGAGAATTGGAGAAAGCGCAAGGTGTTCGGGCATTTCCCTGCGCTTCGTGAAGCAAGCAGGACCTCGTCTAAAGCCATGTGGTCAGCTGAATTTAATGAATTATTATCAATTAGTCGCCAATTCAGCATTACTAAAGTCACCCTTTCTCTTATTGATTAATAACCCTATTACAGATGTTTTTTCATTCTGTCTACTGTTCTATTCTCGAACGGTGTACAAAAGTCGAACAGTTAGTGTGGCCTTTATTAGAGCAAGTGAACTCGTTCAACTAAAGATTAATGAATGATTCACCAAATTTTAGCGTTCTATAATTTATTTATATCTTGCCTATCGATATATGCAAGATATACGCCAAGCTCAGTGAACTCGTTCAGCTAAAGCTGAACATCGGGGCTTGGGTAGGGGATTCTACCCCCACTCTAAGTGGAAATCGGAACACCCACTTAAAGAAGTGGGTGTCTCGGAATTGATGAAGCCTCTGGCATATATCTTGCATATATATTACATAGGTTGCTTACTTTCTGGTTCCACTCTAGAAATTAATTTAAATATGGAAAGGTTGTGCTTTCATTGTCCTTAAAAGCCGCGTTTATTTTCCTTGCACCTCAAGCCAACCCAATAAAACATCAGGCAGATATTAAGACGCCAGAGGTTACCCTACTCATCCGTGGTGTCCAAAATTATGAGGAAGCTGTCACGGTTGCCAAACAACTAGTTACTGAAGGAGTTCAAGCGTTAGAATTATGCGGAGGATTTGGTAACATTGGAACGGCAAAAATTGTTGAAGCTGTAGAACACAAGATTCCAGTGGGTACAGTACGATTTGATTGCCACCCCGGTTTGGGTGGAAAAAGTGGCGATGATCTATTTTCTGCTTAACTGCCAAAGGATATCTGATTGATTAAACTAATTTAGTTACAATGAAACATTGTGTGAAGAATTTGCGAAGCCTTATTAGGAAAGCTGTACACTAAATGCCGTTAGTGTACAGCTTCTCATATTTCCTGCGTAATCTTATATTGCAAAGACAACTATACATTAATAACGTCATGCATTAACCTTCTTTGTGGAATCTAATGTTATGATGCTTAGTCGTCTTAGGTTTAGGGGGGCTTGAAAAGGAAGGTGAATCGTTGTTTTGCAGAAAACTATCGATGAAATCTTCAGAGAGCTTCTTAACTAACAACACCGGTATAGGAGACTTATGAAGCAAGGCATACCCTAAACTACCAAAAATCAAGCCTTTTAGACTAGTAAGCCCTCTCGTACCCATGATTATTAAGTGAAATGAGCTTACTGTTGCGTACTCCAGAATTGCCTCTACTGTATCTGGAATACTCGGATTACAGTAGATAACACTGTGTCTGACATCTGTTCCTCTTTCTGTGAATATATCGGTTGTTTTAGTAAATATTTCATTATACCGTTTTCTGGTCGCCGCATCCGATTTAGGGTCGTTGATCATGTGTTCCATCCACTCCGATGTTAAGTTAACCGGCGAAGTATCAGCCCGACTATAGTCTGTCTCGATAACGACTTCATTACTTTCTTTTACATGCAAGATGGTTAAATGCAGATTGGGAATACTGGTGAATAGGTTGGCTGCATAAACGGCAGCAGAAAACGGATGATATGTACCATCAGTGTAAAGAAGCACCTTGAAATCAGTGGAATCCGTCATGTCAAATACCGCCTCCTAATATTCATTCTAGCAGATTACACGCCATCGATCTTTCTGTGTTATCATCGCGTTTTCACAGTTTAATACAGCTCTCTCTAAATCATTCAAGACTACTCCAGCAAAGTTCACATATCTTTCTTAACTCCTTCTTCCATCTGCCGTTTCGTGGTTGGAGACAATGCATCTACCAGGTAATTGCGATTTAGTCCCTGTCTTTCCTGATAGTCTTGCCTTAGTCTCTCGTTAGCCCCGTCAATTTCAACCTTCAGTTCTCTGGCGGATAATAAGGCACATCCTGCCCCCCTGATAATGATCTGCTGTAAACCGTCTGACGTTGCTACTATGATATTATATTTTTTCTGATGGTCATAGGCAAATCTTTCAATATACTGATCCGCCGTCTGTGCCTCCCTAGTATATACCATATGGATCTTATGATAGTCAATTACTTCCTCAAAATGCCCCTGAACACGGTAAGCATCAAACACTATGATAATCTGACATTTTCGAGTCCCCTGATAATTGCTGAGAATGTCCAGCAATTTCATTCTGGCACCGTCCATATTGTCCTGGACATGCTCTTTCAGTTCGGGCCAGGCATGGATAATGTTATAGCCGTCCACGAGGAGATACTCTTCTTTACTTTCCTTCTCTCTGCCGACATAGGTAGCCGGTTCAGAATAACTGTCGCGGGCTGTTTTGCGACTTTTCCAGACGGACTTCTTCCCTTGGTTGGCATAGAAGGTGTTATTGATAATTTGGTCAATCTCCTCTAAACTGATTCCCCGCTCTTCTCTGTATGAAGCCTGGTTTGGGGCTATATCTCCCGAAAAATCATCGTTTGCCTGAAGATAGCTTTCAAGATGCATATAGTCCTTTACGGCATACCAATCCACTAAAAAGCCAGCCCCATGGGCACAAAACACAGAACCCGTCGGATTTCCGAAGTCCCTTTCCGAATCATAGCCGATGCTTTCTATAACCTCTGTACTATTATGGCATGGTTCGTACCCTTTCAGGCTACAAAACAGCCTGCCAAATCCTTTGGTATAGGTAACTAACTCTTGCTGATAATTTTTCATGCTAACAACTGGAGCACTCCCCACAAGAACCGCCATCTCGCCATTTGTCTGGGTTATTGCGCAGGTGCCATGCATTTTCTCAAGGTCAGTCATAGCTCTGCCTACCATTTTCTCAGGCAGTTCCAGCTGAAACTCATAATAAGGCTCCAGCAATAGGGATTGGGCTTCCTTTAAGCCCTGACGCACCGCACGGTAGGTGGCCGCTCTGAAGTCCCCTCCTACCGTATGCTTACTGTGTGCTCGACCTGAGACCAAGGTGATTTTCATATCGGTAATCGCTGACCCTGTTAGAACTCCTTTATGAGCTTTTTCTTCCAGATGGGATAAAATAAGTCTTTGCCAGCTTTTGCTTAAGCTCTCCTCACTGCATTCTGCCCCAAACTGCAAACCGCTTCCCGTCTCACCCGGCTCCATTAAGAGATGGACCTCCGCATAATGTCTGAGTGGTTCAAAGTGCCCTACCCCTTCCACGACATTAGCAAGGGTCTCCTTGTAAACAATCCTTCCTGCATCGAAGGCTACACCCACACCAAAACGACTTTGGATAAGGCTCTGCAGAATCTCAATCTGGACCTCTCCCATAATCCGCGCCTGAATTTCCTGCAACTGCTCATCCCAGACAATATGAAGTTCCGGCTCTTCTTCTTCAAGCTGGCGGAACTTCGGAAGCATTACTCTTGGGTCACAACCTTCGGGCAGAATAATCTGATAGGACAGCACGGGTTCCAATACCGGTGCAGCTGAAGCTTGCTCAATTCCTAACCCTTCTCCCGGTCTGGTTTGGTCAAGACCGGTTACTGCGCACACAGAACCTGCCTCTACTTCGTTCACTTGCTCAAATTTCTGTCCGGAATAGATACGGATTTGATTAACTTTTTCTTTCCAGCTGCTATTGGTTAAGACATCTTTCACCTTAAGTCTTCCGCCTGTGAGCTTCATGTGGGTAAGGCGGTTGCCCAGTTCGTCTCTAGTTATTTTGAATATTTTAGCCCCGAATTCAGCGGGGTAGGAAGGTATCAGAGCATACTTCACAAGGCCCTGCATCAATTGCTCAATGCCCTGCAATTTTAAAGCGGAACCAAAAAAGCAGGGGAAAACATTACGCTCCGTGACAGCTTTTTGAATCTGCGCAGGATCAATCGATCCCGTTTCCAGAAAGGTTTCCATCATTATTTCTTCACACATGGCCAATTGGTCAAAGAAATCGTCCATCTGCACTTGTCCAAATTCAATACAACCATCATCCAACTGCTTTTTCAATAATTTGATTAACTGGGCCTTATCCGTTCCCTTCTGATCCATTTTATTAACAAATATAAAAACCGGTATCCAATACGTGTGCAAGAGCCTCCATAATGTTTTGGTGTGCCCCTGCACCCCATCAGCACCGCTGATCACTAAAATGGCATAATCCAGCGCTTGAAGTGTTCTTTCCATTTCAGCCGAAAAATCTACGTGTCCCGGAGTATCTAGCAAGGTAATCTGAGTCTCCCCTATTTCAAACACGGCTTGCTTGGAGAAAATGGTGATTCCTCGTGCTCTTTCTAACTCAAAGGTATCTAAATAAGCGTCCTTATTGTCCACCCTTCCCAATCGGCCAATTTTACCGCTCAGATAAAGCAGACTCTCCGATAAGGTCGTCTTGCCCGCATCCACATGGGCTAATATGCCAATAACTAATTTTTTCATAATCTATTTCATATCCTTCTGGTTGTCTGTTTCTAAAATTCAGCCCGTTTTGGCCTATATATCAAATTCTTCACTTATTATGATACTAGTAAGTTTGGTATTTGACAATTTTATTGTCATGGAGCGGAAGTTTAGCTTTCCGACTGTTTGAAGAGTTTTATCCTTGACCGCCTTTTGGGCAGCTTTATTAATCAAATGACACTAAAGTAAGAGTTAAATATATCTATAGCAGAAGATTCTTCTAATGATTTCTGAATTTGAGCTCTAAAGCTTAAGAAATCATCCACCTCACTCATAAAGATCTCTAGTAGTTCTCCATCAAAATGTTGTTGTTTTCCTTCATTCATAATAGCAACACATTGATCAATGGAAAAAACGGGTTTATAGACTCTCTGACTGAGCAAAGCATCAAAAACATCTGCAATGGCGACGACTCTCGCTGTTAGGGATATTGTCTTTCCAGACTTACCCGAAGGATAACCACTGCCATCCCATTTTTCATGATGATTATAAGCAATCCCTTGAGCCATCTGAACTAACTCCTTATTTGAACCGCTAAGAATATTTGAGCCAAGACTACAATGGGTCTTCATAACTTCAAACTCTTCCTTTGTTAAACAGCCTGGTTTTAATAAGATGGCATCAGGGATCCCGACTTTTCCGATATCATGTAATAGTGAAGCATAGGTCAGGTTGTTAACCTTGGCACTATTGGGCTCAATTTTTGCATAAAGTTTTGTTGAATAATAACTGATTCGTACAAGATGTAATGCTGATTGCTCATCCTTATACTCAGCTGCATAACATAATCTTTTTAGCATTTCAAACGACAATTCAGTATTCTCTTTTAGTGCTGAGGAAAGAAGATTGTTTCTTTTGATGATAATTTCCGACTTTGCTTCTATTTCATTAACTGTTCTGTTGATAAAGAAACTTATCTTTTTATCAAGATTTGTTTCTTGTTTCGTAAGTTCTCGCACCTCATTGTAGATGGGTTTATAGTTAACACCATAATCGTTTAGTACATCAATCATATGCGTTACCGCTTCACTGGTTGTTAGCGGTGAAAAACTTAAAAATCCTTTAAACTTTCGCATAGGGTCTTCACTTAAATGATTGAATTCGTATAGCTCCGTGCTTGCGAAAACTATCGATTGCTCTGGGTCCTGTAAAATAATATTCCATTCACTACAATAGGGAGAATCTTCCCTGAGTTCAATGAATAGTGTATTGTGAAAGTCCGATACCTCATCTAAGCGAATATTTTTTGCAAAGATAAACATTTTTTTGACAAAGTTGATCTAATTTCAAGTACCTTTCCTTTTCAAAAAGAAAGAAGTCAAATTCTTGGAATAAGACATACATTTCTGCTTTTAAGCTAAAATTTATGACAATATCTTCAATCGCATGGCTTATGCAAACCATCGATGATTTTACATAGACCGTTTTATCCATACTAGAGATGTTCTTGGATAATTGTCCATATAAACCATTCATAAAGCACTCTCCCCCAAACTACTAACCACGGACTCATCCCCGACTCTGAGCCAGTAGGTCGATTTTTCTACAGCCTGTATTCTTTATTATATAGAGCCTGGCCTACATCTGTGTCGGTTTTGGCAGAAATGTATCCGGACTAACCCAAACGTAAACCCCAGCCTGTTGAGTTTTACTTGAACGAGTCCTTCATATTGTGTTATACTTGCGCGCACTTCCTTTTGCATTATGAAGGTTCAATTCAACTATCAATCAGTGTGGAGGGTTTTAAATTGGTTCAGAAAAAACAAACATCCAACATGGGCATATGGTGGATCGCCCTTGGAGCGGCTATGTGGGGACTCGACGGTGTCTTTATCGTGACGTTGCTAAACTATTTGACCTCTTCCCAGATTGTCTGGATAGAGCACATGTTATTGTTGCTCTTCGCCGCGCCCGTGCTCATCTGGAAACGCCATGAACTCAAGGGCCTGAATCTAGGCGACTGGTTAGCCGTCCTGTTCATCGCATGGGGTGGATCGGCTCTGGCCTCCATCCTGTTCACCGCCGGATTTACGTACGACAATCCAAACGTGGTACTTATCCTACAAAAGATACAGCCCGTTTTCACGGTTCTGCTCGCCGCCTGGATACTCAAAGAGCGTATAGTGAAGCCTTTCTGGGTGATGTTGGTTGTGGTACTCATCGGTGCTTACCTACTCACCTTCGGCCTGCACATCCCGACAACGGGCGGTAGCACGCAGCTCATCGGGTCGTTGTATGCCATAGGCGCAGCAGCTCTGTGGGGTGGTTCGACTGTCATGGGCAAACGCCTCGTTGGCAAAGTGTCGTTTACCACCGTAGCAGCACTAAGATTTGCTGTTGCATTGCCATTGTTGACCCTCATCATATTAGTACAAAGGCCGAACTGGCACAGCCTCGGCCAGGCACTAAGCTTGGCACCAGTTTGGGCAAACCTGCTGTTCCAAACCATCGTGCCAAGTCTCTTGAGTCTACTGATGTATTACCGAGGGTTGAATGGAGTCAAGGCCTCTCATGCAACGATTGCAGAACTCGCATTCCCTGCAACTGGCTTACTTCTCAACTGGCTTATATTACACCAGACCATCGACCTTGGCCAATGGATCGGTTTTGCAATCATCTGGACGGCGGTGCTACATTTATCGCGGTTGCGAAGTGAACCGGCCCGTTCCAAACGAGGACATTGTTTCCAAATTTAATGCCATTGGCATTGCTTTTACCTTCTACACTGTGGAAGTCTAGAATATTTTGCGTCAGACAAGGAGGTATGTCTCCAGAGGTCAGTTGACAGGGGCCAGAGATCAGAAAGGAATACCCCAATCTGATACCATCCGGTTTCTGACCTCTGACTTCTGGGTTTAGGTGAACATGCCGACGCGGTATGGCGCGAAATAGACGGGCATACTGACTGGTTATTTCCTTAAATGTACCTTACATTCCCATGGGTGAAGCCAAGGGCTTTACGGCAATCTTCGGTAAAGCGAGGGTCAACTAAAAATAATATTGGAAATGTTTTGACTATTGCTGTATTATATATTATACGAGTATATTTTCTTATCAAATTACCTTGTAAACAGAAGAATAAAATGGTAGCCAGAAGGAGTTTTTTTTATTGAATAACGAATCTTCGTCTGAAGCAGTAAAAGCTGTAACTGATGGAAGTGAGGAACAAGATTCGCTCAGAAATGCAATAGAGAGATTTTCTAAGGCTTTTCGACTTGGTCCTCATATGATGAGTATCATAAGAGAGCCCGACTATAGATATGTGGACGTTAACCTCTGTTTTCTTGAGGCAATGGGTTTTAATCGTGAAGATGTTATTGGCAAAACGCCTATAGAAATTGGTGTTCCTGAAAATGAATTCCGACAACAAATAGAGATTCTAGAGGCACAAGGGGCACAAGGGGCAGACCAGAACTATGAAGGTTCTTTAATTATGAAGAATGGTTTAAAAGGTACTGTGATTGTTTCAGCTGAAAAAATACAAATAGATAATCAAAAATGCATCTTATTCGCCTATAATGACATTACTGAAATCAAGCGGATGCAAACGGACCAGATCGTACAACTTTCCAAAAACTTAAAGTTAGAGGAGGACCTTTCTAAGAGTAACCAACTCATAGCAGATAGTATCAATAACATACAAGATGGTTTCTTTGTATTAGACAATCAATGGCACTTAACCTATGTTAATAAAAAGGCTGAAGAATTATTTCTCAAAACACGAGAAGAACTTATAGGTCAAGAATTTTGGACGGTACTGCCCCAAGCACGAGGAACCTTATTTGAAGTAAACTTTCAAGGAGCTAAGAATATTGGCTTACCAACTATCTTTGAAAGTCTTGGACTTGTACATGAAGACACCTGGTTTGAAGTGACTGTATACCCTTCCCAATTTAGTATGTCAGTTTATTATAGGGATATTACTGAGCGAAAATTATCTCGCGAGAAGTTAATTAAGTCTCAAAAAGAGACGGCTTTAATTCTCGCTAGTATGACAGATTGTTTTTTTGCGCTCGATAAGAACTTTCAATTGACTCACATCAATCGCGCTGCAGAAATATTGATTGGGAAATCTGGTGATACAATGTTGGGCAAAAATATTACTGAAGTATATGGTCTCAATGCGACTGCGCTACGACACTATAAGGAAGTAATTAACGAAAAAAAATCAGCAACTTTTGAAATTCTTTCCGAAGCTTTAGGTAATAAATGGCTTGAGATCAACGTCTACCCAATAGATTCCGGAATGTCTTGTTATTTCCAAGATATTACAGACCGCAAGATAGCCGATAAGGAATTTGCTAGACTCGAAGGCCTTAACCTTGTAGGACAATTAGCAGCGGTCATTGGTCATGAAATACGGAATCCCATGACCACTGTGCGTGGTTATCTTCAGCTGTTAGGGGGAAGACCTGTCAATGCAGCTCTGATCCCCACCTTCAACCTGATGATTTCGGAACTGGATCGGGCCAACGCGATTATTACAGAATTCCTCTCACTAGGTCAAACAAAAGAGACGAAACGGAAAGTTCAAGATCTAAATGACATTCTAAGTAATTTATATCCTCTTATAGAAGCAGACACCTTTACCCAAAATAAACAAATCAGTTTCACTCTGGGGGAGATTCCTAGCTTACTTCTCGACGAAAAGGAAATCACCCAACTGGTTCTTAATCTAACCCGCAATGGACTTGAAGCAATGCCTCAAAATGCTTGTCTAAGGGTTAAAAGTTATGTAGAGGAAGGAAAAGTGGTGTTAGCCATTGAGGATGAGGGAGCTGGTATTCCTACTGAGAATAATAGTAAAGTGGGAACACCCTTTTTTACGACGAAAGCTAATGGAACTGGGCTGGGTCTGGCCACCTGCTACAAGATTGCAGAATCTCATAACGCTAATATCTGTTTTGATACAAGTTCTAGAGGAACAACCTTCTTTATATGTTTCCCCATTCCGGAAATGACTGCCTAACCACATTGGCTCTATAGAAAACATCTTGACAAGTTTCAAAGGGTTCGTCAGTTATCACTATGGAGGGATCATATATGTTTGTGGTACGCCAAGATGGTCTTTGTAGATAAGGATTTTCGTGAGCAATGTCTCTTTTTAAGGCAGAGGGAGAGGTCCTGTTAAAACTATATTCTATTTTTTAGAATTGATCCCAAAGTTTCGCCGACCTTTTGTGTCTGGCAGACCGCTTCCTCTTGCTCTATAAAATGAGGTGGACAATGTTCGCTCTTAATCTCGTCGATAAAGCCATGGTCTCTGACAACGTTCCCCACGCCACAAGTTTCTCCAAACCCGCAAGTATAACATTGCGAATACCCCGTGGCGGATACGGCGTCCACTATATCAATCCTTTGAGTATTAAAGGTTTTCTTAATGAAGTTGTAAACTGCGTTCTCTTTCTCCCTTACATATTCTACGCTGACAATAACGCCCAACTTTCCGGCTAGACTAAATACTTCGCGATGGCGGAAACAAAACATTCTTTCCAAGCAAGCATGCCCAAGGGCGTTAATTGTTCCCTGATAATTAGGTGCGCCAAATACAATGGCATCCGCCTTGATAAGTTTAGAGCCAATTTCGTTCCAGTCATCCTTAACTTTGCAAATATTATCTGTGGCACACCTTGTACATCCAATACAACCGTTGATTTTCTTGCCAGCGAGGGAAATATATTCATACTCCAAACCTGTGGCCACCAGTATCGCCTTTACAGCTTCGCTTGTCACGCCATCTTTGCGTCCACTCGCACTTATTCCTAATATCATATTTTCCCCTCCCCTTATCCCAATTTCGAATGACTAAACCTATATAATTATTGTTTTGGTTTCAGTTCATTTCACGATCCCCTGCCGCTGTATAATTCTTGGAGCTTCGAGTTACACTAGCTACTTTATTCAAATACATGAGCACTGAGGCAAGGGTCATTTTTCAAGACATAATATCTATTTTCGCGGTCGATTATATTGGCCGCTTTCAACTCTTTAAGTGCCTGAATGACCATTACCCGCGAGGAGCCAATCATATCTGCTAATTCTTGCTGGGTAATTTTAAGGTCGATCAACGTCGAGGTTGACCTTTTCTGTCCATATTGTTCGGCTAAACGATAAAAAAGTTGCAACAATCTCTCTTTAACAGAGTGTCCTGCTTCCTTTCCTAACTTTAAGATGCTTTCATAACGCTTTTGCCCTAAGTAGCTGATAATCCGCAAGGCAAAAGAAGGATCTTGTTTAATCAACGACTCAAATTGTAGTTTGCTGAAACAGCAGATGCATACCTCTTCCATAGCTATGGCGCTTGAATGCTCATTTTGTTCCTGATATAAGGACAATTCACCCAGGACTTCACCGGGACCACAGACATCCAGAATTGTTGCATGTCCATCCTCGGCATCTTGAACAAGTTTCAGCTTGCCTGATTTTATTAGGAATATGGTACTTGTTGTCTCTCCTTGATGGAAAAGATAGTTTCCCTTGGAAAGCCTCTTTCTCATTGTACATTGACACAAGTTAGTGAACTGCACTCGTTCTAGTCCCTGAAACAGGTCCAATTCCTGCAGACAGATGAGGCAATGTGTCATACCTTTCCCTCCTATCAACAGTTGTTTTATAGAAAGTATATCAAAAAAGGTCCAGTTTTACTACAAACGCAAATGCACAATAATCCCGCCCGATATGGGCGAGATTATTGTGCATCTCAGAAAACTCTACAGCAGCTCTTCTACTTTTTCCGCCTTAAACAATACCAGTTTCTCTTCCACGCAGGCTTTGCCTTCAAGCCTGAAGCCTTTGGGTCCACCTTCCATCGTTGCTATTACAACCTGCATCTTTCCATTATCCTTAATGTTCTGCTGGGTAACCTCCATCTTGTAGATACCAAACCCCAGGATGTCCCCATCTCTGACTTCCACTACCTTTCCCACTACGATCATGTGCGGTTCTCCATTGCCGGAAACAGTGGTAATGGGAATAAACGGAGCCTTTGATATAACTTCTTTAATTTTTTCAGTTATAACCATGTAAATTCACTCCTTAAATATTTTGTATGTTAACAATTACTGATATCAGTTGAAGCCTTTTTGCCTAATACCCTCTTCAATATCTCTGCCACATGCTCTTTGAAAACGACTAATTGGACGCTCGCAATTTCGATTGGTACCTGTGTATATTCATAAAACTCTAGGATATCTTCATCATTAAACTCGCAAACACCAGTGTCAAGAAGTAAAATTTTATCATAGAACCCAAAATTTTGTCTAGCGTCTATTTCATCCCAGCCCAGTCCCTGCCCAAAAATATTCTGCCAATTCTGCAACCAACCTGGAGTAAGGTAAAATACTCTATCGGACCCTTCTAGCTCCTTCTGTCTTTCCTTACCTAAAACCAATTCAATACAATTTCTGGGTTGCGGCCTGATAACATGATATTTTTTCGTAAACTCGCTGAGCTCAGGATGGCACATAGAACCGTAAAAGAGGACTATCTTTTCTTCGGTCACCATATTAAGAGATTCAGTGATACCATCTTTTAGCTTATTAAGATCAACATGCAAAGCCGGGGTTAAATAAGTAACCTTGAAATCGTCAGCAGATGCCCATTCCGCTTTTATCTCCTCTAGCACTCGCGCAAGCTCCAATTGGAAGATGCCACAGGAGACTATGCGTACCTCCATATTGATATCACATCATTTCTAAAATGCGTTATGCTCAAGCCATTGGATCCAACAACTTATCTGTATTCTATCATATGGCTAAAAAATAGAATGTTAAATACTTAACAAAACTAAAAAAGGTTCATTTTACTTTTCAGCCATTCACAACGTCTCCACCTCATTCCACTCTTCAACTCAAAAACAAAATGCGTCAGTGTGAGAATTGCTTTCTTATTCTGGTGAGGAATGCTGTAAAAGTTTCAGTACCTGCTTGTAAATTCTTCTATGCTTTTAGATTAGACGTTCGGATACTACCTCGCAGACTATACTTCACCATCTGGTACCCTCACCGCAAAGTGGGCACGTTCAAGAATTTGCGCCAACACAAGGAGCGGCGTGGTCGCCACCTCACGGTACATCCGCTTGGTGTATAAATGACGAACGTTGGGAAACTGTTGCTTAAATAAACGCCGAGCCTTGTCGCCGGCATGATCAGCATCCAGGAGAACGCAAACCTTATCATCAGCGAACTCTGCTATTAACTGTTCCAACTTATCCACTCCCAAAGTTCCATAAGTACAAGCGATCTCTACTGGTTCATCCAGAAGCTGCTCCAAACGTAGTTTGTCGGTTTTTCCTTCTACTATAATAACTCTGCCCATTACTCCACCAGTACTTTCCTGCAAACATAGTCTAGCCTTTAACCCACGCATCCTGCTCATAACCCCGTTCACCCCAATAGCCAATATGGACTTCTTCAATTAGCTCAATCCGGTTCAGCCATTTAACTGATTTATAGGCGTACATCTTCGGAATAATTATTCGAACAGGCCCTCCCAAGTCATCTGAAATTGGTTTCCCATCATGCATTACGGCTACCATAACATCATCCAGACCCACTTGCTCCAGCGTGAGTGAATCCGTGTACACACCATCTCCTGAGTACAGCTTAACTACCTTCGCCTGTCCCTTAACTCGGACTTTCTCCAGTAGAGTTTTCAGGGGAATACCTTCCCATGTATTGCCGTAGACGGACCAACCAGTAACACAGTGAAAATCATTGACTTGAACTGTGCGCTTTAGAGCGACAAACTGTTTCCAATTCCAAGTTACCGGTGCTTCAACGAGGCCATCAATTGTGAAGGACCAGTCAGAGTTGCTAAACGACGGAATTGGAGTCACAGAATAACTTCGAAATGAGCCACTTGCACCACCTCCAATAGGTGGTGCAGAATCTGCTAAGGGCATAGGCGCTGGCAGAAGCTTGTTGGTGCCTTCTTCTTTTATTTTCTGAAACTCTTTCCCTGATCGGAGATTACCTAACCACTTAAGGAGAGAAGGGCCGGCTGAAATTGTCAGCCCCGCACCGATAACCGTACGGATGAAGGTTTTGCGGGAATAAAAAGGCTGGGTATCCCGCTGGGATAAAAGACTGCCTTCCGCCCCGTTCATCTCGCTTTGCTCCCGCCGTGGTTGCTTAAACCGCTCAAGTCTAGTTAGGGAATGATAAATAATCAGTGGAAGCCCAATCAAGGTTAATAGATCATGAACCAACAAGGCAACATTGGCGACCGCCGGCCCCACGGCGTGGAACTGCCACAAGAGAACTCCTGAAAAAAGCCATCCCAAGAGCAACAAGAGAACTACGATCACATGAACTCTCTGCAAAGGCTTCCCCTGGAGTAGTTTCCAATGTCTTGGTAAACGCCGCAAATAGGAAAGTACTGGGACGATCCAGGCCAATCCGATGACAATATGTAGCCACTTAATCCATACTTGAACGTCGCCAAGCGCCTCTCGCCAAAATACGCTGAACATCATAAGCCCCGACAAGGCCAGCAAGCCAGCAAACAAGGCATTCCATAAATGCAGCAAAGTCAGTCTTTTAACGAGATCATTGCCCTCTTTTTTGCACCTGTTACTCACCTTCTATTTCCCCCTTATCCTCGGTCGGTTTGCCTTCACCCATAGCTTGTCCATAATTAAGGCACATTCAAAAAAATAACCAGTCATATAACTGAATAATTAGAAAGCTTATTATTCCGCACGGGGCCTTCAATCCTTCCGCTTGGAAGATTGAGGGCCTCGTGCTGTCAAAGTTATAAAGAAGAGATTATCAAGACTCATCGATAGTAACACATATACTCACTTGCACACAAACCCTTAACTCCCTTTATCAATTTCGCCTGCGCCTTTACCTCTTCAGTCGAATGACCCAATTCCATATAATCCAGTATTTCCTTAACGAGCTTGACACTTGCTATCTTTTTCTTTAAGGGAGCCTCGCGACCTACAATTTTCAGAGACATAACACCCATTTCTTTTAATTGAGTCAGCGCACAAAGCCCACACATCCCCAGAGGATATCCCCTAGGACCCGTCATCCCACCAACATTCTTGATACCAATCCAAATCCAGCGCTTATATTCTTCTATATGCTCCCCGAAAGTTTCCCCACCCACTCGAAGTAGACCCATCCTTCGTCTGCTTTCAGACTTACCTCCTTCCTGCTTGATCCTAATTGGCTTATAGGTCCAAGCCGGGCTATGGCAAAATGCCCCTCCAAAAGCATGACTGACATGGCAGTATCCTTCTTCAAAAACACAACCATCATTTAAGATGAAAGCTTCATACTCTAGATCATCTCCGCCCTGCTCAATAATAGAACTCATGGTTTCCAGCTCGACATAACGCGGAAAAATTATCCGCTTTACACCCAGTTGGGTAAAAAATGAGACCGAGGCACTGTTTAAGACTGCAGCCAAGCTACTGACATGGATGACTAACTCAGGCAGTGCCTCTTTTAGCAAACGAATAAGCCCGGGATCTGCAACAATAAAGGCATCCACACCGCAGTATTTTTGTGCCTGCCGAACCGTCGTCAGTATATCTGCGTAAAATTCCGGAGCATATCCCGGCTGATTCAACGTAAGAAAAACCTGTGAGCTTGCTTTATGGGCGACTGCAACTAACTCTTTTAATTCTTCTAGGCTCTCCACATTGGCATTTCCGGGCCCTCGGCGATTCAGCCATAACTCTTCTCCATTACATTTGCGCCAAGCAGCCTGGCTTAAGCCACAGTAAAGTTCTTCTGCTCCCAAACCCACGAGGACTTCAGCCTCGTGTACCGAATTAACCGGAGCCAAAATCTTCATCTCTTACACACCTCAGTTTCTTATCCTATATCGGTTCCCGCTGGATAATCAATCGAGTAACACCGACCCTAGTTGCTGTCTCTAGGCCCTGTTTCAAAAACTCCTTGTTCTCCTGATAGAAAATTGTATTTCCTTTTTGCAGGATTACCCAATCCTTATTTTTCTTCACTTGGCGACTGGGGTCGGACATTTTCAGCCAATAGTAGCGACACTTGCGGTCACATCTGCCTGAAAAAGCTTTGAACTTCTGGTGACCCTTCAGTCCCCAGGAATGAAGCAAACAAATCCGCCCCGTCATTATCACCCCATAAGGAAGATAAAGAGAGGATTGATATCCCCAATCTAGCAGATGCTTACTAAGCCCTTGCGGAGAAAGATCTAATTCGATTCGCCTTACTTTGTACTGTTCAAGTAGGACCTGCATCGGTTCTCCTGCTAAGCTGCTCGTTCGAAAACGCTCCAGGGCTTCCCCGTCAGGCTTATTGGGGTGAGTTGCCATCCTAGGCTCCCGCAATAATTTGTTAAGTAAGCGTCCTAATACAGGTGTTAGTGTTGGACAATCCTCTGCTATGGTCTGGAGCACACCCCAGTCGTTAACTACGACCTCTGCTCGCGGTTGCACTCGCATTAGCTGCTTTAGTAATTCCTTTACCACTACTAGACCCGATTCCGTCACATAAGGCGTGACCAACGTAAACTCCATCCCCAGCTGCTCGGCCAGAATCAGCGCCTTATCTAGCTCCTCTTGACTAGGGAGCGCTTTTTCACAAAACTCCTGACCGAAATACATCCTGGTAAATTTTACTGAACCAAACTGGCCTTCACATACCTCCCTGATATTCGCCATAGCACCATTTTCCTTGGTCGCCCACGGCTCCTCTATCCACCCTAACGCCTGCCCCCGGGGAATTGACAAAGCCCATTCCATAGCCATCACCTCCAGATTCCCGGATATACCCATTCTAATGAACTATATGCCGTGGCCTGATAGGCATTCCTTTAATGAGCACAACAAAAGAGCAGTCAGAATTCTCATTCACCTGCTCTCTCCACTTAAAACCTTAGTGGGGTCATTATTTCAATAAGTGGGGATAATCCCGCATCCCATGAAGTACTCTGTATACTACGACCTCGTCATCAATTATCTTATAAAAAACGATATAGCTGTTTATAATCAGCCTACGATATTCCTGTTTTGCCAACTCATTATCTGGCACGATTTTACCAATGAGCGGAAACTCTGTAAGCGTATCGATCTTATCAATAATCTTGTCAGTCATTACCAGCGCCAATACCGGACTTTCTGCTGCAATGTAAAAGAATATTTCCCCAATGTCCTCGCGAGCAATCTGTAATATTTTAATCTTATGCTTGCCCATTGTGCAGACCTCTGATATATCTTTTCACATCATCTGTGCTGTAGGTTGGTGCGCCGCTAAGACGTTGTTGTTCAGCCTCTAACAGTTTAGTTCTTAGGTTTAGCATTGCTTCTCTGCGTTCAAAAGCAGCAATGCTCATTACAACCAACTCGCCCGTACCATTCTTGGTCAAATAGATAGGTTCAGCCTTTTCTTTACATATTTTTGTTATTTCACCAAGCTCTGTTCTCAGTGCAGATGTAGGTTTAATAATCATTGTCTACCACTCCTGTGCAAAATTTTGACTTAATTATGACCTTATTATATGTTATTTTTACTACAGGTGCCAACAGGATCTTGGTTAAAGTAGATATTTTGTATGGCAATCATTAGGCACGGGATTCGGGGTTCCTGATTGCGTTGTTCACCGACAAGATGTCAGTTTTTTTGTTGCTGTTGAAATACATTCCAATAAAAGCCAATGCAGTTGCCAGATACAATATAGAAAAAATTGCGAAGAAATAAGCATCACCTGCAAAGAAACTTAATGAAAAATTAAAACAGAAGTGAATCCAGAACGCTATGAACAAATTATCACACTTTTTCATAAATATGCTCATGATAATTGTTAAAGCCATCATCACGACTATATTTGCAACGATATAAAT
Organism: Desulfosporosinus sp.; assembly: GCA_035648155.1. Lineage (GTDB taxonomy): Bacteria > Bacillota > Desulfitobacteriia > Desulfitobacteriales > Desulfitobacteriaceae > Desulfosporosinus. The sequence continues at coordinate 15,366 of DASRMA010000118.1, read as the reverse complement.
CAATGCCTGCAATCCAATATAATTAGAAGCCACAAACCAAAGCGGTGCATGCCAAAATGCCCAGACCACACCTAGAATGAGATTTCCTTTAATGAAACCATATCTTTCTTCCAGTTCTGGCCGCAAGTATCCACGCCATCCAGACTCTTCCCCCGTTGGTCCCTGTAAAATCGTAAACAGAATTGTGCTGATGGAACAAACATTATCTGTGCAGTGATAGATGCATTTTCAAATACAGACAAAATCCATACCGACAACAAGAAAATACCAATTACTATAACTGGTATAATCAAGATTAAATCTATTTTTAGTTTTTCTTTAAAAGCCTTCCTGTAAAATTCCTTAATATTCATATCGGTCTTTAGGTCCTTTAGCATAATCAGAAGCACTATGGTTGGTGACCAGCTGCACAATACCGTAATCCATTTCATAACAATGGGTGGAGCATGGAACACCATAGATGCCAAACCACCAATCCCTAAAATCATTACCCAAAACAATAGGTATGCATTGATCACATACTTTCACATCGCGTCAATCTTGTTTTTATTCATCTGTTTATTCATGTTCTTCCCCGCTTTCGATAATCTCCTAATCTTGCCTTAGTGTCCTTTTCATAGGGTATCACTCAATTTTGCCTTTAATAATTCTAGTTATTCCTGGCCCGAGACCTCTTCAATGATAGCTTGTTTCCCACTTTGTTCAATAATGTCCAGGGTTTTATCACGAATAAGTTTATTGTATATTTTTACACTCATGGCCTCCACACGATCCTTTTGTTAAATATAATGAATACTGTACTATATCCAATCATTCTGCATTTCTCTGGCGATTCCTTCCAATATTTCTATTTTTATTGTTTATTTTTCATATTTTATCTGGTACTTCAGGAATTATACAACAGCACCGATTACCTCCTTCACAGTCTGTGTTGTATAAAAAGTTATATTTCGAATAATTGGGCAATTAGGTAGGTCATACATTTCAGCTCACACCTGCGGAAAGCTTATTTTTCCGCACGACGCCCTCTGGAGCCGCTATGCAGGTGGAGGTTCAAACACTTTAAGCTACAGCAATTGTTTACACCAAATAATGTAAACAATTGCTGTAGCTTAAAGTGTTATTTGTCAAAATTTGTTTCTTTAAACTTGGAGTGGAGTCCCTATTCTTTCATTATGTATAAAAGATCCAAGTTAAGGTGAAATTAGTTTTGAGGTGATGAAATTGATAAGTGGAAATATGGCCGGCATATTGGTTCTTCTATTAACTTCAATAATTATGGTTTTGATCGTTTCAAGTGAAAGAATTAAAGAACTTTGGAAATTCGGAGTGGCAGGAGGGTTAGTAGTTGCCTTAATACTAGTCTACTTAATGCAAAATGTATTGGGGTTTTGGGCTTTCATCAATGTTGACATTATAAACGTTGCTGGTATACCAATTCTACTTTCAACTGCTTGGATTCCTGCCGTAATTACCTTTGGGTATCTCATAACCAAGTATCACGAAATCACTCTTATGAGCGTCATAATATTTATTTTCCCTTTAAGTGCCGTTGTGGTCCATTATATCTTTATTAATTTTGGGTTATTACAATATTCGCACTGGAATCTGTTCTATACCTTTTTGACATCTTTAGTTATTCATTTAGGCTTAACCGCTTACTTATATATGAGCGACCAATTACCCAATTCCGCTAAAATTTGAAGCAAGCACAAATGTGATGACCATTGTCTTCCCTGCTGAGTCTGACCATACCATAACAAAAAGGTGGCTCTAGTGATCAACACTAGAGCCACCTTTTTCATTGGGCACAACCAGATTCTCAGAGGCGCCCTGATTAAAGTTTAACTGCGCCTTTTAATATAAAATAGGCATAAATATGATCTGCATAAAAATATGAGTTATTATGTGTGCATAAATTGAATAAGCCAACCCTTTCTTCCAATACAGATATCCGAGTCCCAATCCTGCAACGCCATTTAACACGAAGGCTCTTATTAAAATCGGAGTAGACAATCCTAAGAGTTGTGCTGTAGCAGGAAGATGCCCTGCAGCAAATAAAATAGCTGCAAGAAAAATTGCCGTTATATAAATCCAATTGGGAATAGCTGAATTGTCCTTTGACCTTGCAAACAACTTCCAAAGTATTAGGACCATCAATGACATTATCAATAGTCTGAGCATTAATTCTTCAACTACGCCTCCATACAATACACTTGCCACAAAGTATATTGGTGAAAATACATAGGTGTCTGTTTGCGCTGGAAAATATGGAGCAAATATGAATTTATCTGATCCAACTATTATAATTGCAGCCGCCACTCCTATTACAGTCGCTAATATTGTGCTGGTTTTATCAAATTTAAAATTTAACTTTAAATTAATCTTTCTTGACAGCTTTAGTCCGATAAAAGACGATAGAAATGCAAATGCTGTGACTTGTGCTGCCGAAATAGCTATTAGTGCTGTTGTTGAACCAAACCGAGAAATCATATCTTGCTTCATTATCTCTGTAGCCATTGAAACCTGGTACACCGCTAAAAAAATACCTGCTATAAGTCCTATGCTTGTAAATACAAGGCTGATTTTCATATCTTTATTCTTCATCGCTAGTACCTCCATAATTCTATTTGACACCATTAATCCAATCGTTAGAGTCCCACTTCTATAAGTGGGAGTGGTATTCCATTACCCTGCTTCGGTGGGGGTAGAATCCCCCACCGAAGTCTCGATGTTCAACTTTAGTTGAACTAGTTCACTATCATTGGTCATTACCCTTTTGATGCTAACAACGATGTCAAAAACACTAGAGTTCCTACTACAGCTATCAAAACTTCCGTTAACACGATCGATTTCTTAGCCAACTTGAGTGCTCCCAAATTTATCACAGAATGAATAGGAATCATAATTATGACAAACCAAAAGTTTGAAGCAATCAAGATTGTGCTACCTATATGGAAGGCACTGGCAAAAATACGTTCTACCACTCCCCATATTGGACTCATATTAAGGTTACCTGACGACTCCAGAAATTCTCTCGCTTGCATTGCTTTCTCATCGGTACGTTGAACCATGATTGTTAGAACAATTGAATTGATAATTGCGAAGAGTACCTCCATAGCTGCCCAACCTTGTCCGACTGAAACAGACCAACTGAACGCAGCGCTTGTTAATGCTAATAAAAGAAGTCGAACAATTTCTTCAAGGGGTCCTGATGAAGCGACTATTATGGTTGTCGTTTTTTCTTTAGACATAAACTTACAAACTAAACTGATTGGCCCACGAAGACCTAGCGCTATGGACCAACCAAGCGCACCAAGTCCGAAGGCATACCAGTTCATAGTGACACCATAGCGGTTCTGTGCTAGCCAAAAGCCAACGGGTACAAGCAGAAAAAGAGGTAATGCAAAGTAAAATCTTCGACCGGATTCCCTAAAGATGTCTGTACCTGTCGTATTATTGTCCATATATAAATGCCTCCTGCTTACTAATAAACGTCTGGGATAATAATTGTTGTAAACGTCTTTCTGCGGCGTTCTGGTGATGGAGAATTCGAACTATAGTCCTTTACTACATTTTGTAACCTTTGCACCATTTCCTTTAATTCCTCATCCGTCAGATTTAAAGGAACTTGCCTGTAACCTATGCCATCTGCTTCATAATTCGGGTTCTCTTGACCAATGTAGCGCCCGAAGTCTCCAATCAGTGAAGTCACAAACTGAGTAAAATAGCGCATATGGTCCTCGGCAGAAGCCTCTGCTAAATCTTCAACGGTTAATATTGCATTGTTATCAGGCAGCGCATACACTTTTTCAATGGTTCCACGAATGGGTCTTTCCTCGACGATTTGAAGGACACCACCCTTTGTTAGCTTCCCTAAATGTCTATATAGTGTCGCTTGTGGTACATCTTGTAATCTTTCGGCAAGTTCCTGTGTCGTCATGTGTTGTCCTGCAAAGGCTAAGATGATTTTCATGCGAATTGGATGAAGAATTAAGTCTGGTTTTGTATCTTTCACGTTTTCCACCTCATATCTATTATTGATAATGATAATATTATACGTAATGATAATAAAAGTCAAACATATTCTATTAACGGTTAAGAATCTTCGGAGTTCTCCAAGGTAGTAACTCTAGCTTACAAAGGCTAAACTGCGCAACCCTAGAACTATATTGATATATAATTATTTCAAATTGCAACTAATAGCACAATTTTAGCATAAGACAACAGCATCGCTGAAGCCATCATCTAAGGGTTTCTATTCGTTATCCACTCAACTATATATAGCTAATGTGCTTGACATTAATGTTGAATGATGTATTATTGTATTAAGTTCCTAATACAATAATACAAGGGGTGATTCAAATGCCATGGGAATTGAAATCTGACCGGCCTATTTACACGCAGTTGATTGAACATATCCAGTTGAGTATATTTTCTGGTGTTTATCCCCTGGGTTCCAAACTACCCTCGGGACGGGATATGGCTCAAGAGGCGTCAGTAAATCCCAATACCATGCAGAAGGCTCTGGTGAAATTGGAGGAAGATGGCCTCATTATTACGCACCGCACAAGCGGTCGATCGATTACGGAGGATGCACGAATGCTGGAAATGGCAAAAACTAAATTGGCTCAGGATCAAATCTCAGAATTCCTAGGAAAAATGCAATTGATGGGCTTTGACCAAAAGGAAATCTTAACCATAATTAATAATATGGTCAAGGAGATGAAGAAATGAGCACTATTTTTGAATGCACCGACCTGACCAAAAAATTCGGAAGCAAAGTAGCTGTTTCTGGCGTTAATCTCAAGCTAGAGCGCGGGCAAATCGTAGGGCTTCTGGGACCGAATGGAAGCGGCAAAAGCACCATCATTAAACTTGCCAACGAACTCTTAACCCCCACCAGTGGAACTATTCTCATCGGAGGTAAGAAACCAGGTATTGAAACTAAGAAGATCGTATCCTACCTCCCGGAAAGGACTTATTTGAATGATTGGATGCGCGTCCACCAAATCATTGAGTTCTTCTCCGATTTCTATCCTGATTTTAAACCAAAGAAAGCTTACGATATGCTTAAAAGCCTTAAAATCGACGCTAATGACCGACTGAAGACCATGTCCAAAGGAACAAAGGAAAAAGTGCAGTTAATTCTTGTCATGAGCCGCGAAGCAGAACTTTACCTTTTGGATGAGCCTATAGGCGGAGTGGACCCAGCAGCAAGGGATTACATTCTGCAAACTATTCTTGGCAATTACAATGAAAATGCCACGGTGATTATCTCTACCCATCTCATTTCAGATATCGAGAATATCTTGGATTATGTTGTTTTTATAAATCAAGGTAAAGTAGTTATGACTTCGTCTGTGGATGATATCCGGGCTGAAAAAGGTAAATCCGTCGATGGTTTATTCAGGGAGGTGTTCAAATGTTAAGCAAGCTTTTAAAGTACGAACTAAAAGCGACTGGGAGAATATTTCTACCACTATTCGTCGCTTTGCTGATGTTCGCAGGAATCACAAGATTCATCTCACCACCTATGGGTCCCGAGAAATGGGCTGCCCCCGCAATGATCAGCATGTTCGTCTATATCTGTATTATGGCGGGAATATTCGTAATGACCTTTATTATGATGATTCAACGCTTTAACAAGAATCTACTTTCCGATGAGGGCTATTTGATGTTTACACTGCCGGTAAAGGCCTGGAAACATATTGTCAGTAAGCTTTTCGTGTCTATGCTGTGGATGATAACGAGTGGAATCGTCGCTTTCATTTCGGTCCTGATTATCGCTCTAGAAAAAGGAGACATCACTAAATTCACTGAAGCCTTTGCGACTTTTTATGACCAAGCGTTTGAACAATTAGGTGCCTCGATCTACTTTTTGTCGTTTGAGATTATCATAGGCATCTTAGTAAGCTTAGCTTCAGGCATTTTGATCGTATATGCCTCAATTGCCATCGGGCACCTGATCAACGAACATAAAATGTTGGCCTCCTTCGGAGCCTTTATTATCCTTAGTACTCTTTCCCAATTCCTTTTCATTCTCATCAGTTTTATACCGGGAGGCGCCTATTTCTCTAATGTTAATATCTCTTCTTACAATGATTTCATTAGCATGCAGTGGCTAATTCAAACGGTAATGGCTTATGGAATTATCTTCACCGGCCTTCTATCCGCAGCTTTCTTCGCTGTAACGAATCTTATTTTAAGCAAACGGCTTAATTTGGAATAAAGCAGACTGCACCACGATTATAATATTGGATTTCAAGAAATGGCCAGGAGTGAAATACTCCTGGCCATTTTTCTTGTCCGCTTATCTCAGAGATAATTTCATTACAAAAGAAGAAACATTAATAATTTCTTAAGAATTGCCTCTACATTATCCTAAGAATTAATTGCTATAGTTACTGTGAAGTAAACTATTGAAGGGAGTGATATAATTTGGGCAAACCGATAGGGAAGGGTGATGCCTCATGAACATATTAGTTTGCGATGACGATGAAGATATAGTTGATGCTATAAAAATCTATCTTGAAAACGAAGGCTATACTATATTTAAAGCCTTCAATGGACTAGAGGCCCTAGAGGTGGTCAAAGAAAATGAAGTGCATCTGATTATTATGGATGTCATGATGCCTAAAATGGATGGCTTAAAGGCTACTATGAAACTACGGGAAGGTAAAAATATACCAGTTATTATGCTCTCTGCAAAATCTGAGGATACAGACAAAATAATGGGACTAAATATGGGGGCCGATGATTATATAACAAAGCCCTTTAACCCATTAGAGCTCATCGCCAGGGTAAGGTCCCAATTAAGGAGATATACAACCTTAGGGAGTCTGGTCACAAAAGTTAATGTCTATAAAACAGGTGGTCTTGTCATTGACGATGAATGTAAGGCTATCACCGTAGATGGTGAGGATGTAAAACTTACGCCCGTTCAATACAAGATCCTAAAGCTCCTAACTGCAAATGCTGGAAGGGTATTTTCTATCGATGAAATATATGAAAAGGTATGGCATGAAAATGCCTTTATCCCGGGGAATACGGTAGCAGTTCATATTCGGAAGATCAGAGAGCGGATTGAAATTAATCCGAAAGAGCCTAAATACTTGAAGGTGGTGTGGGGAATTGGATATAAAGTTGAGAAAATATAGCCATTCTGTGATCACGAAACTGATCGCTTTTGTGATTGTAATACTATGTTTTGCTAGTTCTGTAACAATATTTTCAAATATCATGGGACTTCATAATGGCAATTTCGGTATTGCTTTTGAAGAGAGTTATTACACAGGTAATGATTATATGAGTATTAGCTCAGCGGCCGTTGGTAATTTGAGAGACGTGGAAAAATATAAAAGTGAAGAGTATATTTTAAGTGGAAAAACTCTCTCAAGTGACGAAATTACAAATGAAGAAGATCAGTTATTTAATAATTTCAGATACGACTCAAAGAGTTTTAACCCTAACTTAACGGATGAGGAAAACCAAAAAATATTCAAGGAATCCTATGCTGATAAACTATCTGAAATGAAGGCAAGATTAATTAACCGAGAACTGAATCACTATCATAAAGTCTTACGAAGTTTAGAAGAATACCAAGGTCTTATGTATTATGCCAAAGACAACGAAAGCGAATTTACTAATAGTGCTAATAAAGGTAAAGAGTATTTCAAATCGTTTCCGGCCTATATGATCTTCGACGCTTCGTATTGGGATGTATTTCCGAAAGAAGTGAGTAATAATTCTAATTACTACAGCAGGATCACATTCACTACCAACGAACTGGGTCAACAGGATGTTATGTATATTGCCTTTACGCAGGAGTTCCTCAATCCGAGAATTGAACAATGGAAAGCAGATAAAGAATTCGTTACGAATAGTCTCCACCAATTAGCAGGCTTCTTATCAGTACTAGCGATAGCCTTTATCTATCTAGTATGGGTAATCGGTATAAAACCACAGAAGGATCAAGGTGTTCAACTAAACGCGATCGACAGAATCTATAATGATCTCAAGATTGGACTGTGTATGCTGCTTATTGCCTTGTGGGTTGCAATCATGATTCAATTGTTTCATTCTAAAATAGTTGGCTTAACCTTCCCAATTACCTTGCCAATAGCTATTGTTGGTTTAGTATTAGTTCTATCCTTAGCAAAACATCTTAAGAATGGAACGTTTATAAAGCATACCTTCATCTATAGCATCTTTCATAAACTTTATAAATTTATCGAAGAAGTTTATAATAACGGAAGTGTTGGCGTAAAGGTTATCCTAATTGTAATAGGTTATCCAGTAGCTGTGGCGCTTACCTTCTTCATGTTCCCCGTAACGATAGGGGCAGCGGCGTGGGTCGCGCTTAAAAAGGTTAAAGAATTTAAGGCAATAAAAGAAGGGGTAAAACAAGTAAGAGATGGAGATATACGCCACAAAGTAACTATTTCAGGAGAAGGGGAATTTGCCAAACTTGCTGCTGATATCAATAGCATTACTGACGGATTGCATACAGCAGTGGAGAATGGGATCAAAAGCGAACGGTTAAAAGCTGAATTAATTACCAATGTTTCACACGATATTAGAACTCCCTTAACCTCTATCATCACCTATGTCGATTTGTTGAAGAGTGAAAAGGACCCGGAAAAGGTTGAAAAATATATAGAAATAATAGACCGTAAATCGCAGCATTTAAAGGTATTGACGGAGGATTTGTTTGAAGCGACTAAAGCCTCCAGTGGGAGCATACCTGTAAACTTCGAAAGGATTGATCTTGTATCGTTAATAACTCAGGGCCTAGGCGAACTGGGTGATAAAATACAAGAACGTAATTTAGACTTCAAGCTTTGCCATCCTACGGAAAAGGTGTTTATCACAGCTGATGGGAAATTGATGTGGAGGGCTACAGAAAATTTGTTATCGAATGTGTTCAAATATGCGCTTGAAGGCTCAAGAGTCTACCTTGATATTATTGATGTAGGACCAAAGGTGAAATTAATCATTAAAAATATCTCGACCTATGAATTGAATATTTCTCCAGACGAGTTAATGGAACGTTTCAAAAGAGGTGATGACTCCAGAAACAGTCAAGGAAGTGGTTTAGGGTTATCCATTACTAAAAGTCTGATTGAGATTCAAAAAGGGAGTTTTAAAGTAGAAATCGACGGGGATTTGTTTAAAGCTATTATAGAAGTAAACAAAGCAGAATAAGTTGGACTATCAAGGGCAACCCCAATCGTAACCATTGGTCACATCAAACTGTAGATAATTACTCAACTTCAATATCAGGGATTTTTATTAAAACCGTGGCATCATATTTTCTGAGGATGGAACAGATTTGACGAATAAACTCCTTTATTCGAAACAATTCGCTCTCACGGCTGCCAGTCCGCCACGCCTGACAGTAATCCATCAGCCAGTATTCCAGCTTACTAGCCAGTTCATACGGAGCATTCAGCGGATGTACATTCTGCCCGTACTCGCGTTCTTTAATGATTAGTGTCAATTCCTGCATCAGTGCTACTCCACGGGCAGCAAGATAATACTCTAACATTTCGTCTTGAAGGTCTGCATAGGAACCTATATTATTCTGTTTAAGGCTTTTAAAGATTTCAGCACTTCTGGTAACTGCATTCTTAAGCTGATTCTCTGAAACCTGCATTATTTCTTCTTTAGCATTGTCATACAGGCTGCTTCCAGAATCAGTATAAGTCTGATTGTATACCTTAGCATCCCTAAAAAATGCCAGATCTTTAAAGGTTATTATATCTTGATGAGAAAGTTCACGCAGCAATCCCACTAGACTTTTCCCAGGGTCACCATATTCTATAAAAGAAATAGACTGGTCTATGGTACTGAAATCCCTATCATCTTCCACGTTCCAGCCTTGTGAGGCACCATAAATCATACCGGGAATGGCTAGGGCTGGCATATTAATGTGGCCGCAATCCCCCCAGTCTGTATTCAAAAATCCTTCAGCATGATATTGATGACCTAATTTCGCCATTTCTTTAATGTTGGTAAAACTCAGGTCATAGGCATTCACCAAGCGGCTGTAACCGGATACGCTCGGACATACATATTGTTTTAGGCCTATGTCGGAGAAGATTTTAACCACTTCTTCCGTAGCACCATAATCATAATACCAGTTGAGGCAGGTAACTTGTGCATTTAGTTTATCTAGATGTTTGGGATGGCTCTTTACAATATCCCCCCAAATCATGACCTCTTTTCCAAGGTTTTGGAGATATTCCACCAACTGGTTGACATAAAAAAGATACATCTCTCCGTAATCCATTTTCTCAGCCATGGAAGCACTTTTCCCCTTGCCCAAATCAAAGGTTTCATCGCAACAAATGTTTATTTTATTGCTGCGAAATAAGGGCAGGTATTTGTCAAGGATGCCCTTGATCAGCATAAAACTTCCGGGGTCGGATACATTCATAATGGAGTATCTCATGCGGTTATACCAAGTAAAGGTCTCTCCCCGCGCGGTGCCCATTTCTCTGTATTTGCCAAAGCCCACTGAATGGAGTAAATCATATAAATGTCCAAAGGTGGCTACGCAAGGTACTAGCTCAACCCCTCTTATATTGCAGTAATAATCCAACTCCAGAATGTCTTCCGCGGTAAAAGGATCCGTCTGTGACCATACTTCCTCAAAACCGTCTAAGCGTAAACAGTTTTCCATATACAACTGAAGTTGATTGATTTTGTACAGTGCCAACCGATCCACCAACTTTTTCAGGGTGCCCAAAGTGGGCATCCTACCGCGGCTAACATCAAGTAGATAGCCTCTATTTGAATAGGATGGCTCATCGACAATATCCACACAACTAATTTCCCCACGGGATATCTTGCATAGCTGAATCAGCGTCGCTGCCCCATATAGGAAGCCACGGTTGGAACAAGCGGCAATGGTGATTTTATTGGATCTCACGGTCAGCTGGTAGGCTTCCTTTCCGCTATCCATAGTGTCATATTGAAAGTAAATGCAGTTTTCATTCAGATTTCCTGCACTTCGTAGCATTTTTTTAATGGGGAGTTTAATTGCAATAACCTTTTTAATTTCTTGCTGTAACAGCTTTGCCGTTTCCAAATCGTTGTCATCTTGCGCCACATCCAACACAATGGCCGTATTGTGGTCTATCGAAAATAATCCATCCTGTGCTGTAATCTTGCTTGGCAAAGGTATCAAATACATGCTGGTTCCTCCTTTTTCATATTGTGTTTGTTTCTAAACCATTCCAACTACTATAAAGCTTTGCCCGCTATTCTGCGGGACTTAAGAAAAACATCAAATTTATTTTCGCCAAACTACTCTGATTTTAAAACACGCTAACTAAATGAACCAGAAAAGCTTCAAAGCACTTACTAAGTGTCCCGTTACCCTGCTTCCGTGGGGGTAGAATTCCCCACCGAAGTCTCGATGTTCAACTTTAGTTGAACGAGTTCCACTCCCACTTATAGAAGTGGGAGTCTAACAATTGGATAAATCCGTGACAGATGTCGTGGCCGTGCCTTCAGCTAGCTGCCCTGTTTTCATTTTTCCAACTCACTCAACTACAATAATATCCGTTGTAATACGAACTTGATGGTACATTTTGCCGTTATTGACACCTCTCAATCATTCTACATCAATAAAGATTCACCTTTATTTGCTCTTTGGGGGCCCTATTCGTGCGCGACACGTTCCCAGTTTCAGTTATAGTCGAATGTCTTGCCTGTATATGGTGAAAGTATTAGACCAGGCTTAGCAACATGTACAGCCCCCTGTTTTTCTTTTTTTGAATGAGGGGGCTGTTCTTAACAAGGATCATTATTCCTGATAAGTTTGACAAGTTGTCACACTTATCTTAAACCTTGAGTATGCTACGGTACAGGGGTGAGACAAGACATGATATCGGTCTTCACCTGCTAATAAAAGGGGGATTTATGCACATGTCAGTTGTACAAAAATGCTGTGATTGTTCTACAGTTGAACACAAAAAAACAGTGCCAGTTTGCATCATTGTTGAAAAAGTTTTCGCTAGTTGTTTACAAAAGGAATGCGATCCCGCAGTTGTCGTAACCTTGCCAGCTGGTGGACCTTTTACCTTTGTCAGTGCGTCTTTTTGTAATGGGACCATCGACAATCTCATCATTACACCAATTGCTATGACTACGACTGCAAGATTTGAGTTTGATGTCGAAATCTGCTATTCATTAACCTTAATGAACCCAGGTGGTATGTTGGTGACCATCCCTAATTTAACTTTAACGTTCCACAAAGACATTGTTCTCTACTACCCAGAGACCGCATCAGAATTCAACTTCAACCTACGTGTTGAAACAAGATCAGTAGTATTAGGTGATCCTACTTTTACAGCAACCAAAATTACACTGGCCATTGGTAGCTATGTTATCACTAAGTTAACAGCATGCGTTCAACTCCAAATCCCTGAATTCGGCTTCTGCCCAATTCCTCACGAATGTGAAGAATTCATTCCGTTTAATCCATGTGATGAATTTGCAGAGTCTACTCCTCCAGCTTTCTTTCCTCCACAACAAGCAACAGTACTCTAGGATAGAGTCATTAACGTTGATCTCGTCGAGCATATCCTCGGGCTGGCCGCCCTACTATTTCTCTCGACACACAACCACAAGGAGAGCCTTTAAGCTCTCCTTGTGGTTTATTTAAAAGATAATTGACAAGATGCAAATTATTATCAATCTCGATAACGATATAGAGCTGTGAATTATTATTTTTCAAATTCATGACCTACTTTAGCCATTCAGCTCACAGGATATTTCTTAAGCTTATTTTGGATTTCTTGAGCTTTCCTACCTCCTGCCTGCAGGGTCAAACCAGAGTCCGTTACCGCGCTTATATTGATACTCCCTGTATCTGTAGCTGGGATAAAGCTTAAGCCCAACATAGGAATCATCGTCATACTGACGGCAAAAAGCATGAAAATCCATAAAGCTTTCAAGAATAGACATTAGCCTTAGCCCCTTTTACCTACATAATGACATTCTTTTATTAGAGTATCATTTTTTCAACTACTCCATCTATTTTTGCTTTTGCTATTTCAAGGGCTTGTTGCGTTTGAATGTCATTAGCACCAGTACCATCTACCAAAAGCTCTTCAATATTACTGATTCCAATAAACTTCATCATATCATGCACATAATTTAACCCTTTATTAAGGATAGGTCTCATAATCCACGGAATATTCCCACCAGATGATTGGACATATACAAATGTTCTAGTTTTATCATCTAATATTCCATGTGGTTTCTCATTATCAAACTCAATTGTTCGATTTGCCTGTATAATACAATCCAGATACTCTTTTACAGGGGCTGGAAATGATAAGCTCCACATTGGAGCAGCTAGAATATATACATCCGCACTTCTAAACTGATCACAAAGAGCTATGATACGTTGAACTTCTTTTTGATCCTTTGATTCTAATTTTTCTATTTTATCTGGACTGATGAGCGTGCTACGACTTTCGTAATATATATGCTTCAACTGTGGGATATGATCCTCATATAAATCTACTTCTTCTAGTGTATAATCTGTAGTTTGCTTTAAAAATGTATTTACCAATTGTCTTCCTATTGTTTTACTTGAAGATAAATTTTCCGGTTTTGGATTGGCAGTTATATAAAGTAACTTTTTCAACTAACACACCCCTTCCCCTTTTTATAAGTTATTGTGTTAGTCTGCACAAAAATTAATTTTTAATGTGTTAGACTAAATGTATATCGTAATAGAATCTCTTCATAGATTTGTGGATATTTACTTATAACTGGATAAGTTTCATTAGCTAAGCTAAAATTTCATTTAAATATATCCTAATGTGACGCGGGAAGTTTGAACCAATAAACTATAATAATTCCTGTTAGGCATATGAAAGAAAATAACAAGTCAAAGATGTCATGGATAGTTTGCGTCAGACAAGGAGGTATGTCTCCAGACGCCCGATGACAGAGGCCAGAGATCGGAAAGGTAATACAACGATCTGACACTTCCGGCTTCTGATGTCCGGCTTCTGAGTTTAGGTGAATATGCCGACGCAGTATGACACAAAATAGACTGGCATACTGACTGGTTATTTTTTTGAATGTGCCTTATTAAAGATATCGGCCGCAAAAGCGCTGTGACAGCACAGCGCTTTTATCTAGCTCTATATTATATTAGGGGGGGTAGTTCTACATTTCAAGGGCAACCCCAATCGTAACCATTGGTCACATCAAACTATCTAATGGTGAACACCTTGAGAAATGTCACTTAAAGCCTCGCCCGCTTCATTAATGTGTATCTGTTCTACTGCTAGGTCACCGAGAGCCAATATTCCTATTAATTTTCCGCTATCCAAGACTGGTAAACGTCTGATTTGTTCTTTAGCCATAATATCTGTTGCTTCATGAGCATCAGTTTCCGAGTTTACACTCACCACTTTAGTACTCATAATATCACTTGCGCTGAGTGAATTTGGATTTTTCCCAGTGGCTATAGCTCTTACAACTATATCCCTGTCAGTTATAATCCCTTTTATTCGATCTTGTTCACAGACTGGAACAGACCCAATATCTTCACGTTGCATTAATTTAGCAACCTCTACCAGAGGAGTATTTGGAGCTACCCATACTACTTGATTGGTCATGATATCGCGTACTTTCATACTGAAATCCTCCTTCATCTGAATTGAAATTTACAGAATCATTTTTTAGTATAGGCATTTAAACAAAAAAAATGCATTATTTTTTACCTTTTATTAATTCAACCATAAGGAAAGGGCTTGGAGCCTGATCCATTAACCCCGAGCCCTTTTCTTATTTACTTTTTGGGTTCACACATGAACGCCAAATTATATTGCGTTCTTGTAGATCTGAATTACTTGTTCAAGTTCAAGTGTTACTGTTCGTGAATTGGTGAATTGACAAGCATCCTACTTGGCATTTCCAGTGGAAGCTGGGCCATGAGGATGAGACAGAAAAGCGCAGCTAGAATTGGAACGAACGGTACCCACGGAACTCTGAATGAGCGGTGACGATCGGGTTGAAATGTACATGGACCTAGTAATAATTACTCAACTTCAATATCAGGGATTTTCCGTCGACTCTACAATGGATGCCAGCCTAAGAGCCCTTTATTCTATCTGCCTACGCTAACAGTTTCTAAAATAAGTTGCTGGTTTGTGTTCTTTAGTGATTCAACCATGTTTATATTTTCTTCAGTAGTAACTACTCAGCACCGCTATATTTGAGCAACACAAACAGGGGTACAGAGTACCCCTGAAAGGAACACGATTTAATTAGTGAGAGGTGGTGCAAAGATAACAGGTTTGCTCGCAAAAGCATCCTCAATTTTTGCTAAGA
>DASRMA010000117.1:0-2173 GCA_035648155.1 Desulfosporosinus sp. | reverse complement strand
GAAATAATGAATGAAGGTGGGATCTCGAGGCGAATTGTGGAATTTGCGAGAGCTCTCATCGGCCATGTGACGGGTGGTTTAGGATATGTAGGAGTTGTTGCAAGCATGCTTTTTGCTGGAGTATCCGGCTCGGCGGTAGCAGACACTTCGGCAATTGGCTCTATCCTTTTGCCCATTATGGATAAAGAAGGGTACAAGAAAACAACTAGCACCGCGTTGGTCGCTGCAGCCGGTACCATTGGACCTATAATTCCGCCTAGTATCCCCATGATCATATTTGGTGTGATCGGTGGAGTTTCAGTCGTTAAAATGTTCCTTGGGGGAATTGTGCCTGGGATGCTCATTGGAATTGGTCTTATGACGGTTTGGTATTTTCATGCAAAAAAACAAGGCTATAAATCGAATAGTAGAGCTACTTTAAGAGAGGTGGTGAGTGCAGGAAAGAGTGCATTCTGGGCCTTGATCTTACCAGTCATCATCTTGGGCGGCATTATTTCCGGTATTTATACTCCCACTGAAGCGGGGGTCATTGCGGTGGTTTACGCTGTTCTTATTGGAAAATTTGCTTATAAAGAATTAAAACTGAAACGTATGCCAATGATTTTAACATCTTCTGCCAAAAGTTCGGCGGTTGTTCTACTTTTATGTGGCGCAGCGATGTCTGCCGCTTATCTCATCACTACGGCTCAAATTCCTAGCTTATTAACCCAGACCCTACTAGAATGGTCTAATAATAATGTATATATTGTTATGTTTTTAATTAATATCCTCTTGCTCTTGGTGGGCATGGTCATGGATTTAACACCGGCGTTACTGATTTTAGGGCCCATGTTGTTACCTATCGCCACAGGATTTGGTCTGGACCCTGTGTATTTTGGAGTCGTTATGGTGGTTAATCTATGTATTGGGTTAATCACGCCACCTGTTGGAACGGTGCTTTACGTGGTCTGCGGAATATCTAAGATATCCATCGGAGACCTGATTAAGCCCGTCTTACCCTTTGTCGCGGTGATGGTCGTTGTTCTAGCTATGATCACTTATCTGCCTGGACTTGTTACGTTTATTCCTAATTTGGTGAATAGGTAGCGAATCGTAGTGTTAAACTGTATTCTTCTTGAAAGAAAAACAAAATCTTTCAAAGAGAAATAAAAAGCTTGAAAGAGAAATCTTTTAAGCATCTAAAATTAGGGAGGAAAGATTTGATGATTAAGAGAAGAAAAGGATTGGCGACGTTGCTTACAGGTTTAATGGTAGCAACACTGGTAACGGGGTGTGGTCTGTCCTCGGCAAAGCCGGACCCAAAGACTGCAGCAACACCAACTGCACCAACGTCTGCGAATGCCAAGGTAATCAAGGTGAGCATTGGGGTTAACGAAGTGAGCCCACTCTATCTAGGGATGAAAAAGTTCGGGGACCTCGTTAAAGAAGGAACTAAAGGTAAATACGAGATTCAGCTTTATGCTAATGCTCAACTTGGGGATGACATTAAAGCCACTGAATCGGTTCGTATGGGTACGCTAGAAATGACTCCACCTTCAACCTCGGCGTTGACCGGGATTGACAATAAGTTAATGGTTTTTGACTTGCCGTTTCTATTTCCCAATGCTGAAGTTGCCGATAAGGTCTTGGACGGGCCAATCGGTCAAAATATCTTAGATGGATTGAGCGCGAAAGGGTTAAAAGGGCTCGCTTACATGGAAAATGGATTCAGGGACGTGACAAACAGTGTTCGTGAAATAAAATCTCCTGCTGATTTGAAAGGACTAAAGATCCGTACAATGGAAAACCCGATGCACTTAGCTGCTTGGAAGGCTATGGGGGCGAATCCGACACCAATGCCTTTCAGCGAAGTTTTCACAGCAATGCAGCAGAAAACAATCGATGGACAAGAAAATCCTATTCCAACGATTTATCTACAGAAATTCAATGAAGTACAAAAATATGCAACCATATCCAATCATGTCTATACGCCTTTCATTGTGCTATTTAGCCAAAAAATTTGGGATGCCATGCCTAAAGAAGATCAGGCTATTTTCCAACAAGCGGCACTTGAAGCGAAAGACTATCAAAGAAAAGTTAGCCGTGACATGGTTAAGGACCAAGTCGGTAAGTTGCGTACTGCAGGAATGACCGTAACAGAATTAACTCCAGCCCAATTGAAAGTATTCCAAGA
>DASRMA010000116.1:0-11652 GCA_035648155.1 Desulfosporosinus sp. | reverse complement strand
TTCTTTGACCCGCCGTTTAAGCATTTGGTTTTCATTCCACAGATAAAGGAGCAGTGCCCCCATCAATTCAGAGGAGGTTTCACACAGTTTCATAATATCTTCCCGAGTGAGATTTTGAAAGTCCATAGTAGATTCCTTCCTATATCATAATGTGAAAACTCGTGCGTGTCCAGCATTTTCTTCATCTTATTTGAGAAAGAGCCCTCTGCAATAACATAAGTGGAAATGTTTGTCCAGATTATTTTTAAAATTTCGCTCGCCTGGGGTGGTGAGTAGTTACAAACTTTAACTAATATTACGGTTGCAAAGAAGATCATAATGTCTAATCTTAACAAAATAATTGGTGGTGAAAATTTGTGAATAATTAAGATCTTCTATCTCATTTAGTGTGAAGATACAAGACCTTAAGAGACCGTCCAAGATAGCATCAGTAGCTCTGGAAACCATGATAAGAGCAATTCCCAATGTTATAAATTCATCATGTTACTACCTGTTTTTGCTGTCCCGCTCCCATTGATCATCGGGCTCCCAGAATAATTCCCCCTTGTAATTTAATCGACATACTAATGCTTTTCTTTGTAAAATTTGCTGTTCTTCCATGTCCTTAGTGTAACTCTTGGATACGATCATCTCATGAAAAAGTTGTGAATTTCTCATGAAGAAGGGACTCTGATCAAAAATTAGAGCCCCTCTTAATATTTTATTCGTGTACTTTAATTCCTTTGCCTAAACAAACTTACTTACTAATTATCTATGACTTTGTAACCAGCCTCATTGACTGCCTTTACTAGAATCGAATGATCAGCGGGTCCGATAACAAATGCCTGTTTATGAACTAAATCGACTTCTGCTTGATTAACACCTGGAACTTTCAATAACGCTTTCTCAACGGAACTCTTGCAGTCCGTGTTGCCCTTGTGCACGGCTTCATCTCTCCATTGATCCAGCAGTTTCATGTGATTTGCCTCATTGACTATGACGATTTCTAAAGAAGAAATCAATAACTCTTACATAGCTATATATGGTACAATTCGACCCTAAAATAACTACTAGGTTTTTAGCATATACTAAAACTTGTATGGCACTAAATAAATTTCACTATACTTGCATTGATTGGATTCGATAATTAATTAAGGAGAAAATAAATAGTTTACTACTGAGAAAGATAGAGTATAATTAGTAAATTCAAATGCAAATATTTGCATTTGAAAATAGAAAAGAGGGTAATTCAATGAAATTAATATCAATTAAACTTCTTTGCATAATGTTATTATGCTTATTGGTGGTAAGTGGGTGCGGGGCTAGCAACGAATCTAAGACTCCAGCAAGTTCCACTGAGAACTCAAGTTCAACGATGACAATCGCTGCTTCATTCTATCCGATGTATATATTCGCGTTGAATGTTGCAAAGGATATCCCCAATGTCAACGTATTCGATATGACGAAGCCCACGGCGGGAGACCTACATGATTATGCGGTGACACCTGACGACATGAAGAATCTTGAGCGAGCAAAAGTCCTCATAATTAACGGAGCAGGCATTGAATCCTTCATGGGTAAAATTACGAGCCAAATGCCTAATCTTAAGATAGTTGACTCCAGTAAAGGAATTGAAATCCTGAAAGGCCCTGGGAATGTGGGTAATAATCCGCATGTATGGGTAAGTATCTCTAATGCTATTAAGCAGGTGCAAACGATTGGAGATCAACTTGCTCTATTAGACCCCAAGAATGCTACAAAATATAAAGAGAATACCAATGTGTATATTAAAAAGCTCGAAGCTCAAAGCACTAAGATGCATCTAGCCTTGGACGGAATAAAAAACCGTCATATCATAACCTTCCATGACGCGTTTCCCTATTTCGCGAAAGAATTCAATTTAAATATCGTTGGGGTCATTGAACGTGAACCTGGTTCAGAACCCAGTGCCAAAGAATTGGCTCAAACAATAGACAAGGTAAAAAGTCTCAATGTAAAAGCGCTTTTTGCAGAACCACAATATTCTACTAGAGCGGCAGATACAATTGCAAAAGAAACGAATGCTAAAGTTTATACGCTTGACCCAGTAGCAATGGGCCCTATAAATTCAGATGCCTATATTAATATAATGGATAGTAATCTTAAAACATTACAAGAGGCTCTAAAATGAAACATCACGAATGTCTTCCTTGTCAAAACTTAAGCAATGGTAGAAGGTATTGTAATATCCTTTTTTAATTCGTCGTCACTCAGCTAGGTAATGTTGTGAACAATCTTGAAACTCATAACGACTGACAGACACGCCAAGTCTGTACTGTTTCTAAACAGTTAGCGTTAGTGAAATAGGGCGTCATAGCCCTAATATATTCCATATGTTCAACTTAAGCGATCCCTGAAGACATGGCTGCCATGCCTGAGAGAGGGGGCGTAACATCCCCAAAGGTACCACCGGAAAACACCGCCGCCAAAACAATTGCGGCAAAAGAGGGGATTAAAGAAATCCATAAACCCATCTAAATCACTCCTAACTAAGATATCATTTTCCCTAGTGTTCTCCGAGGCGTTTCAAAATTACCACTGCCAATCATAGCTGTCCACATAGTGATCAGTCTCTTAAATTATCATTGCATAGAAGCAAACAGACAATTGTTCTAAAGATATCTTTAGAACAATTGTCTGTTCAACAAAGCTTTTTAATTAACACTAATAATCATTCAGTGATAAACCAGTAATGTATTTCCTGAAGTAACAAATATCTTAGACAAATAATATCATCATGATATTAATCAACTACAGAATAACCTGCCTCTTCCACTGCTTTTACAAGTTGGACTCTATCAGCAGAACCACTTACAACAGCCTGCTTTTTTTCTAGGTTCACTTCGGCCCTTTCCACTCCAGGAACAGAATTAAGCGCCTTTTCCGCCTTCATTTTACAGTGACCACAAGTCATTCCTTCAATTTTTAAAATAGTCCCCTCACTTGAGTTCATCATTTTGTGAGAATCCCCATGATTTGAATTTCCGCAGCATCCCATTTTTTTATACCCCCATTTTTTATGTTTGTCACTAAAAAAACTTTCGTTCTTTTAGTGAAACCTAGCTTTTCAATACTGGATAATTACTAATTTGCACTTTCAAAACTCCTGCACTCTTTCTACGTAATTAATGGACAAAGCTGAGAGAATAACTCGCATCCTATTACTCCTTAGCGTTCTACAAATGCTTATGCTGTGCATCTTCTTCATCAGCATGCACACTGTCAGGCAATTTTTTCCGTGGTGGTTCACTGTTACTTCCTCCGCCACAACATCCACCACCGCTGCCCCCATGCCCACCATGCAATACTCCCGGTCTATACATGAAAAACATCGCACCGGCCAACAAAATTACCTACCAGTACTCACTAATAATTTGCCACATAATCTTTCCTCCCTTGATTTTAATCTATTAGTTCTTTGTCATACCTTTTCAACAGGAGAGAACTGGTGACTACAGATACGGACGAGGAGGCCATAGCAAGTCCTGCCCACTCGGGAGGCAAAAGTTGCCCTGTTAAGGGATATAGGACGCCTGCTGCAATCGGGATACCGAGTATGTTGTAAATCAAGGCAAAGAAAAGATTTTGCTTGATTTTCCTGAGTGTTCTCCGTCCTAAGCGGATAGCCCGTTCCACATCAATGAGGTCATTGCGGACTAAGACCACATCCCCTGTCTCTTTGGCCACATCGGTGCCTGAACCTATGGCAATCCCAATATCGGATTGGGCTAAGGCAGGAGCATCATTGATCCCATCCCCCACCATCGCCACCTTAAAGCCTTGGTCTTGATATTTTTTAATAATTTTTATTTTATCTTCCGGTAAAATTTCAGCAATAACTTCATCAATCCCGACCTGATCTGCGACCATATGGGCGACTTTTTCATTGTCCCCCGTAATCATAAAGGTCTTCATGCCTAACAGATGCAGACGATCAATGGCTTCTTTTGTGCTCTCTTTAACCACATCCGCCAAGGCGATGAGTCCAATCACCCGTTCACCTAAAGCAATAAAACTGGTCGTTTTGCCCGATTCAGCCAGACGTTCAAAATCCTGTTTGGCTTCCTTAACATCCACATTGTTCAAGTTCATCAGCTTCATGTTGCCAATGAGTAACGTCTGTCCTTCAAAGGCGCAGGTAACACCATAGCCACCTTCTTCTTTATAGTCCGTCACTTCTTGAATTTCAAGCTGTTCTTTCTTAGCCTTCGCGACGACCGCTTGTGCCAATGGGTGAATCGATGGATTCTCGCCTGCTCCTGCAATTTTGAGGACATCCTCCTTCGAATAAGAGGCATAAGGTAATATATCCGTCACTTCGGGAGCTCCTTTTGTCAGCGTCCCTGTTTTATCAAACCCAATCACTTGTAAGTGAGCAATCCCTTCAAGTACAGCCGCAGATTTAAATAAGATTCCGCGTTCTAGTCCTACTCCGCTACCCACCATAATAGCCGTAGGAGTAGCCAACCCCAACGCACAGGGACAAGCAATTACCAAAACAGCGATAGCAGCTGTAAAGGCAAAAACAAACGTACTCTGCAACGCAAAATACCAGATTAAAAAGGTAATGAGTGATATAGAGACCACTATGGGGACAAAATAACTAGAAATCTTATCTGCTAGGGCTTGAATCGGAGGCTTTACCCCTTGGGCATCTTCCACCATTTTGATGATCCCGGAAAGTACCGTATCTTTACCAGTTTTTGACGTTTTTACTTTAATACTTCCAGAACTATTTATCGTCGCCCCTATCACAGGATCTCCCACTCCCTTGTCAACAGGAATGGATTCCCCAGTTATCATGGCCTCATCTATGCTGGCTTTTCCTTCAATAATCTCGCCATCTACCGGTATTTTTTCTCCTGATTTAACGATGACAATATCACCAATTTTTAGGTCTGATGCAGCTACTTGTTTTTCTTCGCCATTAACAAGTAAGTGTGCTTTATCGGCCTGTAGCTCTAAGAGTTTTTTTAAGGCCTGCCCAGCTCGCCCTTTTGCTTTGGCTTCTAAAAATTTCCCAAAACGAACAAAGGTGATCAATAAGACTGACGTATCAAAAAAAGCTGGGCCCTTGAAAAATAGAGTCGGAAACAACGTATTCAACGTAGTCATCAAACTATATCCATAAGCGGCTGTAATCCCCAGCGCTACCAAGACATCCATATTGGCCGAGCGGTTTTTCAAGGCGTGATAAGCACCACGGTAAAATGTCCAACCAGCTGTAAACTGGACAATGGTGGCCAAAATAATCATGGAATACATCGTCAACCTCGACATGGGTAGATACATGAGTGGTACAATCGGCAGAGATAAAACTACACTAAAAATGAGCCAATTACGTTGCTTGATCGCGGTACGATCATCTTGGTCTTTATCCTTGTTCTCTAGAGGAGTATACCCTGCATCCCGAACTTGCTCGAAGATTCCGCTCATATTGATGACATCTGGATCAAACTCCACCGTCACCGTTTCACTCGCGTAATTAACAGAAGCGTTTTTCACTCCTGCTGTGCCATTGAGCTTTTTCTCAATCGTTTGAGCACAATTTGTGCACGTCATACCGCTCACTTTAAACTGTTTCTTGCCGCTTTCATCGTCTTTGCTATGGGCACCATACCCCAGATCCTTAATCTTGGCAAGGAGGTCTTCTTCCTTGATCACGTTAGGATCGATTTCCACAGTAAGTTTCTCTGATGCAAAGTTGACGGCAACTGTTTTAACCCCTGGCATAGTTTTGATACCCTTTTCAATCGTCAAAGCGCAATTCGCACAAGTCATACCACTAATTTTGAACTGCTGCTTATGTTCCTTCTTTGCTTGCTCTAGTGGATTTTCTGATTTTGGCTCTTCTTTTTTTTGTTCTAGTTCTTGCTCTGCTGGATTTTCGTGTTCCTTTGCAGGCTTTTCCATCGAGTATCCAGCTTCCTCAATCTCACGGCGGACATCAGCCATATTAACCTGTTTCGGATCCCAATCGAAGGTAGCCTTTGAATCTTGTAGAAACACCTCGACATGCTCCACACTTGGAAAATTTTCTAAAATTTTAGTGACATGGTTGACACAATTCTGACAGGTCATACCATAGACCTGAATTTCTTTTTTTTCTAGGATCGATTGTTCCTTCATCATTGATCACTCCTTCAATATAAGGTTCCCCATCTTTTATCGGATAGTTTGAAAGATCGTTTTAAGGACCTCGTCTAAACTCTCCTCTTCTCCACTTTGAAGGTTCTTTTTAACACACGATTTCATATGTTTTGCAAGGAGTAATCGTGCGGCTCCCTCTAATGCAGATTGAGCGGGAGAAATCTGATTTAGAGTGACTCTCCCCTTCGCTATGACCAACCGAACAAGCATGAACCTGTTTTTCTTTTGGCTTTATATCAAACATTCTAATTAATATAGTATACCCCCCTATGCTACATGTCAACATATAACTAAACTCGTCAACCTTTCTTTCTTACGAGGTAGAATCAATAGCTTATGGTTGAGCTATAATATATTTAAGTATATTACTTTTTTGAAACTGGCATCGGGAAGTGTCATGTGCTGGGCGTCCATCTCTAAGAGTCTTACTGGAACATGTGCATCCTTAACCCTAGCTTTGGCTTTAGTCAACATACCAGGGCTCAAATCAATACAAGTTACATCTATACAACGTGTTGTATAAAAGGGAAAATTCTTGCCAGTGCCCACTCCTACCTCCAGGACTTTTCCAGTGGCTTGTCCAAGAACTTTTTGACGCAATTCTTGTTTAATCATACGATCCATAAAATCATAAAATCTTGACGTTCGATTGTACCTTTTTTGCGTCAATTCTGTTTCTCGATCCATCGTATACACCCCCCAATGTTATCGTAACGACTATGTCCCATCGTGCCCACGTCTTCATACTCTAAGACATGGAAATATCGCAGTATTCCTCAGTAATGTAGGTGAAGCGTATTATAAATAGTGGAAAATTTAGGCTGTACCTTTAAGAAAGAAATGTTCTTTTTACATAAGAATAGGCACTAAATGCTGTTTATCTCACAGTTCTACTTTTTATTGCCGCTAACATATAGTTACCTCAAAAGTATGTGAATAATTCGCACATCATATACAGACAGTGATTGGAATCGTAAACAGCCAAGTAACTAGTCAATTGAGTCAACTTGTCTGCGTAATCACATACGAGATAAACCATTAGGATCCGGGAAACTATTGCGATAGGCCTACCCATGATGATGCTTGGTCAAATCTCGTTCTCCGAAGAGGTGTCGCTACGCACAGCTACCAAGTTTCGCCATTGACCCCACAGCGGGATGAACTTGGGCGCACGAAGACGGTAGACGTGGTATTCTTCACCGAACTGTACCTCCATCTTGCGCGCTTCCCGGCGCGCAAGCATAACATAGATGACAATGATAATACTTGTAGTTCTTTAGGCCGTTGACCTCGTGAATTTATTTTCTCTAAATTCAATTAAATCCTTACTTAAAACACTCGATAGTAATCTATGCTCATGGAGCAGGTTGATTAAGAGACGGTCTTCTTTATTCTGGTTAGTTTGGGCATTGGTGAGAATACTGAAAGGCCGATAAATGGGAGCGTCTTGTATTTTTAAAGTCTTAAATATTTTTTGATTGACTTCCCACCTGACTGTCAACGATGAGATTATGGTAATTCCAAGTCCCGCCGACACCACTTTTTTGATTGCGTGAGTACTTCCCAGTTCCATAGCTATATTCAACTTTCCCGGATCAAGTCCTCGCTCTATAAGGGCCATCTCCATTACCTTACGCGTTCCTGAACCTTCCTCTTGTATCACCAGACGCTCTTGTGAAAGTTCCGCTAGCGTCATGTTTTTTCTTGACGCCAAGGGATGAAAATAGGGAAGAACGGCGACTAACTCATCTTCCCAAAACTTTTCTACATTAAGATCCTTATGCCGGTGAACTGGCCCCTCAATCAAGCCAATATGAAGTTTCTTCTCTAAAACATCTTGAGAAATCGACTCGGTATTCGCGATCTTTACTTTGAAGTCAACGTCCGGGTGCGTATTATACAGAAAAGCAAGGATATTTGGAAGAATATATTCTCCAATCGTTAATGTCGCTCCAAGATAGATTATGCCTCTCTGCCCTTTTGCTAAAGCATTTATCTCCTCTTTGGCACTCGAAAGAATTTCCAACACACTCCGGATATGTGTATAGAAAATTTCACCCTCTTTAGTCAGCGTTACCCCTTTATTAGTGCGGTCAAAAAAACGAGCACCATACTCGTTTTCTAGATCCTGAATCTGCGAAGTAATGCTTGGTTGACTAATGTGTAGCTTCTTAGCTGATAATGTAAAGTTTTTCGTTTCTGCCACCTCTTTAAAAACAAGAAGGCGTTTTCTCATGATGATGCAACTCCCTTTGTAAATACAATATCAACTATATCTATAATTAAAGTTTGATAAAAAGCAAGCCACCGGCCTACTCATACTCCTAATGCATCCAATAATTATTATTGGAGCCATGACCCTTTCACAGAGAGGTGGAGAGTGTTCTTGAGCGTAAAGCGATCGTCCAGTTATATTTCAAAAGCCCCATACCCTTGAGCTGATCAATGACCGGACCAGCCCCATTTTCGAACGGTCTGCTGGCTGATTCCAGAATCAGTTAGCAGACCGTTCGGAAATGGATGCTTTTCTTCACGCGCCAGTCTAACTATGTCTGCCGTGAATTCTTGGTCATAACGTTTGCTATTGTTTGACATAATCTTTCCCCCCGCAGGTATATTTCACACTAAATCCCCTGTGTCTGGTGAATCGAGTAACCATTAAACAGTTTCATGAATACAGATGTTTCATTCACGTAAGAATTTTGAGTAATTAACACTGGTATATTGGATTTCTTTAGCAAACTATGTGCTAAACTGCCGTGAATCAAACGCTTTAAACCCGTCAGCCCACGAGTACCCGTAATTATTAATTCAACTCCATAGTTTGTTGCATATCTAAGAATTTCCACCACTGTATCTGAAATATTGCAATTGGAGTATATTACCTTATGATTAACGTTGTGGCCTCTCTCTGTAAATATTTTGTTAGTTTTGGTAATGCTTTCGGAATCCTGCATTCTTTTTTCCGAATCAGCGTCTTTCACTAAGTGAGGGTGAGACGACCAGGTTGCCATCAGATTATAGTCTCCCTCAATAGGCCCTACATCATTTGCTTGCACATGCAAGACGGTTAAATGCATATTAGGTATATTGTAGAATAGGTTGGCTGTGTAAGCAGCCGCAGAAAGCGATTGTTTAGTCCCATCAGCGTAAAGAAGCACTTCTAGCGAATTGGAATCAGTCATTTTAAATACCACCTTTTTAATTCGGTTTTTAACTAGTTGCAAAGCTAGCGTGCTTTGCTATATTAATGCATACCATTAATTCTCCCATAATGTGCACCACTTCATTAGAATCATACCTCAGCGTTATTATCGCAACTTTTCTTATTTTTCATAATTCACCCACAATCGGACCACTGTAATCATGACGCACGATAACGATCAAATATACCAAATCAAGGCAAACGAACCAGAGCGAAACACGAAATGGTTAGACCTATCTTTGATTGTGAGTTTTTCCTAATTATGCAGCCTTCAATTGATCTTGAAGAAATACAAGTATTGTTCAGGGGCTAGGACGATGATGTGCCTAAACTTATCACGCCACATTCGCCACAGTGTCTACAACTTAAGTTAATAATAAAAGGGCCTATGCAATTAGTGGAATTACTGTTTTATAATCATCCCCTAAAAAAATCTAATTGGAATCAACAATAACAATTCCGAAAACAGCGATCATAAGTCCGATAGCAATGATACCCTCGACCATAGCTAATTACCTCCTTTATGTTTAGCTAATTGAATTTGTATTAATGGTTTCATAATCATGGAGCCTCTAATTCATTATTCTCCTTATCCATAGAATTGTTATAGCAATTTTCCATCAAGTAATGCGATACTTATTAATATAGGGTACATCCCTATACTATTCCAGAATTATGAATATCCAATGAATTTCTGATGAATACTTAATGCTATTTTACCGCCACTACCTCGTACCCATGCCCCAGCAAGATAGCAAGGAATTTCAATATTTATGGAAACCTAATATGATGCATTAAACGTCAAAAATATGAGCCTTTCACCACAAAAGTGGTGAAAGGCTCATATTTGCGATTTTTCATGTGTTTAGTGTAACTCTTGGATATGATCATCTCTTAAATAAAGTGATGAATTTTTTATGAAAAAGGAACCCTGACTAACTTAACTTTCCTAGGAGTCAAACTCTCGGATTAAGCCGAAAGATAGATCTGGGCTTGGGTTAGACGTTTGATTATCATCAATTGACCGATAGTGCGGTATTGGTAAACATTCAACTGGTGGGTGATCAAGAAAAAAATATCCAAGAGGAATTGGAAA
Organism: Desulfosporosinus sp.; assembly: GCA_035648155.1. Lineage (GTDB taxonomy): Bacteria > Bacillota > Desulfitobacteriia > Desulfitobacteriales > Desulfitobacteriaceae > Desulfosporosinus. The sequence goes on along the minus strand of DASRMA010000116.1, from coordinate 1,183 downwards.
ATAGAGTTGCAACACTATGGAAAAAGTTCTTGCAATAAACACATATTATCCTCGAATCTAGGTTATGTATGATAAACTAGAGCACCCACAATCCATTTATGGAATATACTAGGTGTTCAAAATTTATTAACGAAATTTGTTCATTTTTACTTGACGTTCACATTGCCCTTCCTTATGCTCCACTAGTCTACCTTCGACTCGTTCAAATGCTGTTGTACGGGGGATTTCGCCACTTAGCCAAAGTCCTGGCCTCAATTCCACGGGTTCCCTGTGCCAGTGGAACTCAGCTCCAGCACTCTCCAGTTGTTCCAGATGGAACGGCACACCGAGATATTTATCCTCTTGCCCGTTTAATCCCCGTCCATAGTGACCAATAAACAAGTCTGGGTGAGCGTACACTGGTACTCTTCCCCTGTATTGTAGAAACTTTAAGAGTCCTCCCGAGTGATCATAATGACCGTGGCTTAAGATCACTCGATTAATTTGTCCAAGATCGTGCCCCAAGATCTGAGCGTTACTAATTAGATTTCCCTGTTCCCCCGTATCGAATAATATACGCTCATCGCCAAAATCTAAAAGCATCGACAAGCCCCACTCTGATAATAGTCCTAAAGGAACACCTACTGTGTTTTCTACTAAGATTGTCGCTTTTAACTTCCTCATACCAACCCCCCCATATATTCAATCTACTAAAATCTCCTTGAGTCATATCTGAATGGTTGTCATTAATGAGTTATTCACCTATCAACAAGTAATTCACCTTTATTTAGCTCGGTGAAGTCGCATGAAATGGAAAACCTGTCAGCGGTGGATTGTGCAGTCGATTTTGCACGCAGGCCGAAGAGCGATCGGGGGCAAGAATTCCTTTATAATCCACGCCCGTTTTTCTTCAAGTTTTCGTAAAATTTTTTGAAAAATAAATAAACAAATTGGAATAATATTACATACGCAAATATAAATATGATATAAACTATGACTCTGATATAATTGTGTTTTTCCGTTAATAAGGTAACGTATTTACTAAAAATTATATAAAAAGTTAGGCGTGTTTCAAATCGACCTTACACATTAATTAGCTTATCCCCAAACATCATCCATATCTAAGGCCATTGAATTTTCATATTGGTTCATAGCTGTAATCCAATTCGGCATTTCTTCTTTAATGGTATCTCGTAAATCATCA
>DASRMA010000115.1:0-4757 GCA_035648155.1 Desulfosporosinus sp. | reverse complement strand
ACTAAATGAAGTGTTGCCCCAGTTGCGGCACAAAGCCGAGCCACATTCCCCGTATTTGGAGGAATTTCCGGCTCAACCAAGACAATATTCAGCCGCTTGTTCAAGACGTTTGTTCCCCTTTCAATGACATCCCGTACAGTTTCCACTACATCCTGTTGAGCAATTTCGACCCTTAGATCTTCGAGAAACCCCTAAACTTACAAACCCTGAAATATGTTTCGCAAGCCCATCATGTCCACAAGTACCACACATCAATAATGTACCAGTTTCCCCCATTTTATATAATTCCGTTGTCAAAGCGCCACAGCTCGGACATCCAAATTCATACATAGGCATATCGTGATAATTCCTCCCAGTCAAAAAGTTTCGCCCTACAAAACTATTATAACCTGAAATTATGACAAACCCAAACCTAACAATTACACTTTAACCGTCATTCGTGTCTTTTTCTTTTAATAATATCAATAATGTCCACTAGAATTAACGGAAGTCCCCTGTTCTACCCTAGAACTAAACAGATATTCTGTATACTTTCGGGGAAACTCTAGATGTTCAGTCTTATTTTTGATAGAGTTGATTATATTTGAAGGAGGAATGATCATGGGGCAGAATTTGACTCAGAAAATACTATCATCCCACTTAGTTTCTGGTGAATTGGAAAAAGGTAGCGAAATCGCCCTTAGGATTGATCAGACGTTAACTCAGGACGCCACTGGAACAATGGCTTATTTGCAGTTTGAAGCTATGAACCTTTCCAGAGTTCGGACAGAGTGCTCGGTAAGTTATATTGATCATAATACCCTTCAAACAGGGTTTGAAAATGCTGATGACCACGCTTTCTTGCAGAGCACCGCCGCACGCTACGGTGCCTTTTTTTCCCGACCGGGCAACGGAATCTGCCACCAAGTCCATCTTGAACGCTTCGCTAAACCTGGTAAAACCTTACTTGGCTCAGACAGTCATACCCCCACTGCCGGGGGAATGGGTATGCTGGCCATGGGTGCCGGGGGTTTAGATGTTGCGGTAGCGATGGGTGGAGGAGCTTTTTATCTTCCAGATCCCAAAGTCCTTCGGGTCTGGCTTACAGGGAAGCTCTCAGACTGGGTTTCAGCTAAAGATATCATTTTAGAAATTCTGCGCCTACTCTCTGTCAAAGGGGGTGTTGGGAAAATTATAGAATATGCTGGACCGGGTGTGAAAACTCTTACGGTACCACAACGCGCAACTATTACAAATATGGGTGCAGAACTTGGGGCATCTTCTTCAATATTTCCCAGTGACGAGCAAACCCTTATATTTCTCGAAGCACAAGGAAGGGCGAAGGACTTTGTTTCTCTCTCTGCTGATGAGGATGCCTGCTATGATGAGGAGCTTAAAATCGATCTTTCCCTGCTTGTTCCGATGGTTGCTCAACCCCATAGCCCAGAGAATGTACTTCCTGTATCTAAGCTATCGACTCTTCTAGTACACCAGGTGGCCATCGGTAGTTGTACAAATTCCTCCTATCAAGACCTAATGAGTGTTCGTCAAATCCTGAAAGGAAAACACGTTCATCCAAACGTAAGTTTAGTTATCTCTCCTGGGTCCCGTCAAGTTTTGAGCATGCTTGCCGACAATGGTGCCTTAACTGATCTCCTAGATAGTGGGGCACGCCTGCTTGAATCGTCCTGCGGTCCGTGTATTGGAATGGGCCAATCACCAGTATCAAAAGGGATCTCAGTCCGAACTTTTAACCGTAATTTCGCAGGTCGGAGCGGAACCCAAGATGCCTCAGTCTATTTGGCAAGCCCGGAGACTGCAGCCGCCTGTGCCTTGACAGGCTATTTAACCGATCCTCGCACTTTAGGTCTCCCTCCCGTTGTAGATCTCCCAAATCTGTTTCGCATCGACGATAGCATGATCTTACCTCCAGGTGCTTCGGACACCTCAATTCAACGCGGTCCCAATATTCAGCCGCTCCCCCTAGCCCCTGCACTCGATAACACGTTAAGTTTACCCATCATCTTGAAGCTGGGCGATAATGTGACGACCGATGATATTATGCCTGCTGGATCCAAGATTCTCCCGCTTCGTTCGAACATTCCCGCCATTTCAGACTACGTCTTTCACAAGGTCGACGCTCAGTTTGCTTCTAAGGCCAAGGCCCTAAAGCAAAGTATCATTGTTGCTGGCCACAATTACGGTCAAGGTTCAAGTCGTGAACATGCCGCCCTTGCCCCCATGTACTTAGGACTGCGCGTTGTCTTGGCCCAAAGTTTTGCTCGCATCCACCGTGCTAATCTGATTAATTTCGGCATACTTCCACTGACCTTTGCAAACGCAGAAGACCTTACTCGAATGCAATCTGGGGATAGTTTACACCTCCTTGACTTGCATCAAGCGGTTCACTCACCTGCCCCTTTTGCCATTACCCTTAATAACGACTCAGACCCGGTTTGGGTTAAGCATGATCTTACTCAACGCCAAGCTAAAATCCTTCTCGCCGGAGGACTTCTTAATGCAACGAAAGCTGAGGTGTCATAATTGCTTACTGAAGAGGATCATAGACTACTCAAACTGATCTCTGAAGATTGTCGCCTTACCCCTGTAGAACTTTCTGTTCAAACAGGATTGGCCTCTGAGTATATCCGAAAACGTATCATCGACTGGGAAAAAGAAAAGGTCATTGTAGGCTATCAACCCATGATCAACTGGGCTCGTACCGGCGAAGAAAAAGTTTCCGCCCTTATCGAAGTCCGAGTCTTGCCCCAGCGGGGCTATGGTTTCGATAAAATTGCCAAACGTTTGCAAAAATTCCCTGAGATCAAAGCGCTTTTCCTTATGTCTGGAGGATACGATCTATCACTACTCATTGAAGGTAACACAATGCAAGACGTCGCTCTTTTTGTAGCGGAAAAATTAGCTCCTCTTGAACATGTCCAGAGCACAGCCACCCACTTCGTGATGCGACGCTATAAGCAAGACGGGGTCGAGCTTATGGGAGAGGAAGAGACAATCCAACGTCTCGTGGTTTCGCCATGAATCGTTACCTCGCCTCCCACGTCGCAGGTCTTCCCCCCTCAGGGATCCGCAAATTTTTTGATCTTGTCGCCACTATGAAGGATGTCATTTCCTTAGGGGTTGGAGAGCCTGATTTTGTCACCCCTTGGACTGTTCGAGAAAGCGGCATCTTTTCTTTAGAACAAGGACAGACCATGTATACTAGCAACGCTGGTCTATTGGATTTACGTGAAGAACTCTCCCACCATTTATCAAGCTCGTTAGGGCTTTCCTACAATCCATCGAATGAAATTCTCATAACCACTGGTGCGAGCGAAGCCGTTGACCTCGTGATGCGGGCTGTGCTCGAGCCAGGAGATATTGTATTAGTTCCCGATCCGTCCTATGTATCCTACGCCCCTTGCGCAATATTAGCCGGGGCAAGTGTTCGATTCGTTCCAACCCATGCCGTAAACGACTTCCGTTTACGCGTGGAAGACTTAAGCCAAGTCTATACACCAAAAGCCAAACTCTTAGTGTTATCCTACCCAAATAACCCAACCGGTGCAATCATGCGTCGTGAGGACCTTATGCCAATCGCTGATTTTGTGACTAAGCACGATCTCCTCGTGCTTGCTGATGATATTTATTCAGATCTCACCTATGATGGAAGACATGTCTCGTTTGCCAGCTTACCGGGCATGCACGACCGCACACTGTTTGTCAGTGGTTTCTCAAAATCCTACGCTATGACTGGCTGGAGAATCGGGTACGTTGCTGGACATCCTGATCTCATCAGCGGGTTGACAAAGATCCATCAATACACCATGCTCTGCGCCCCCATCATGGGACAAATTGCAGCCTTAGAAGCATTGCGTTCAGCCTCTGAAGCTAAAAACGACATGGTAATTGCTTATGATCGACGACGTCGCCTTATGGTTCACGGCTTTAGGCAAATGGGGCTCGACTGTTTCGAACCCTTAGGTGCATTTTATGTTTTTCCGGATATTTCCAAGACAAAATTATCCTCTGAGGCGTTTGCGGAAGAACTATTAAAGGAAGAAAAAGTAGCCGTTGTCCCTGGAACCGCTTTTGGCCCTTCCGGAGAAGGATATATTCGCTGTTCTTATGCTTATTCCATAGAACAACTTCAGGAAGCCCTCAAACGGATCACGCAGTTTGTGGCGCGCAGGTTAAGCACTCTTTAGAATTGTAAGAAATGCGATAAAGGCAGCAAATAGAGGTTAATTGTGTTTAACAAGCACAATTAACCTCTATCACTTTGTTTTCCATTTCTGATCGATACCAAAGTCTATAATAGTATAGAACCAAACAGCACTGGTTGAAATATGATATATTAGAAACATATTTTAGTTTGCGAGGTGAGAGTATATGGAAGATTTTTTCAGAAATATTGCTGAACAGAAAATTCGACAAGCCATCATAAACAGAGACTATAATAACCTTCCGGGGGCCGGTAAGCCTGTAAAAATTGAGAACCTTTATTTTTTGCCCCCAGAATTCAAATTTGCATACACGGTTGTGAAAAATTTAGGCTATCTTAATCTTGCTGACGATAAAAAGACCCCAATTGCTCTCGACTAGCGATGCTATAAACTTGCCAAACGTGAATGCTTCTAATTTGCGATAAATGGAGTGATCCTATTGAAGACGGCCATAATCTTTTCAACGTCTCACGGAACAACAGAAAAAGCAGCTCAGTTGCTCAGAAAGAATCTCAAAGGAGAAATTGATGTTATAGATCTAAAAAAGTCTCC
>DASRMA010000114.1:0-10827 GCA_035648155.1 Desulfosporosinus sp. | reverse complement strand
GGCGTCAACTCCGTTTTTCCATCCCATGGTGTTTTACGTCGTGATTTACCATGACTTTTACCAGCCATGTTATTATCCTCCGTAGTAATAGAATATTTCTATTGTAGAGGATATAACTCCACTGTGCAAGTAAGGGTTTTTCATTAAATATCTTATTATCTACAAATCCAGCTTTCAGCCATCTGCCGATTAGTTCCGTTTCGGGAAATCCTTTGAGTTGTTGCATGATGTAGTCATGGTTCAGAGTATCGAAGCACCCTTTGAAATCACCCTCAAATATCCATCCCTTTTTGCTTTTACCTTTCATGGTATTGAAGATCCTTTGTACTGCATCATGACAGCTTCTTTTTGGCCTAAATCCATACGATGTGGGGTTAAACCTTGCTTCCCATTGCGGTTCTAATGCCAAACGGGCCACATTCTGATAAACTCTGTCCAAAATAGTAGGTATTCCCAACGGACGAAGTTTGCCATTTTTCTTTTCAATGTATATACGGTATGCTGGTTTGGGTTGATGAAGGGACAGACTCATATTTTTCATTTTCATGTACAATTCAAGTCTGTCTTTGGGCGTTAACGCCTTATATCCATCTACTCCGGCAGTTCTCTTACCTTTGTTAAGCTGTGTTACCCTGCGGATCGATACTAACAATGCCGCCTCGCTGTTCATCAGCATTCTTTGAAGGTCTCGTACTTTACGTTTGTCGCCTACACTTTCGGCATGGTATATTCGTTGTTGCAATTTCTCTACATACTCATTGATTTCCTGCCAGTTTATCTGGTCCCAATTAGTAACGAGAGGTCTTGCGGACTTTGTTTCCAAAGTGTTCATCGACTGTTACCTCTCTTTTAAGATTTCACTTTCCGCTTTATTACCATGTTGTACACCAGTCAGAAGTCTGCATCCTTTGAGATTATGCCATAGGACACTATCCACACAATTATTTCCATTTCTGTTGCTTTTTAGCTTGTGGCGTTCGCTTTCTCTGACCTCCCATATCCTCTGAAGAGTTCCGCTTTCCTTACGGTCAGCCTACCATCTTATGATGGACTTCATAGGACTTACCAAGTTCGACTTCTATCAGTTACGAGTGGGTTAGGTTCCTCCAATACGCCGGTAGTCCTATAGGTTGTGCTAAGTGCATCCACGGGAAAATGCACTCCTGATCATACTAAACGATAGCAATCATATCCTAACTATCGACTGCGGTGACGACGCTTATAGAGGTTCACTTATCGTTAACCGATACCACTCTTTCTCTTGCCCTCCAAGGCTATGGATACTAAGCATTGGATTAGGCTTTTCCTCATGCAACCCACAAAGGAATTACTCTCTTTGCAGTTTCGGACGAGAATATTCCACACAACTGGAATAGTAGCTTATGCTACACTGATATTTTTTTACGGAAGAAGTCGCTTCTTGTCGCAGCCCCTGAACCTCGCACCGTCCATCAAGTACATCCTGTCCTGTTCCATCGATAATCTCAACTGGAACTCGCGGAGTCGATAACCCGCCCAGTTGTTCTGGGCAGACCGGGATAAACTGACCCGTAGAACTGTATTTCTGGATCATAGCATAGGCATTCGCGGTGCCATCATATTTTGTATTTAATCCCAGTAAACACGCGCTTACAATAATCATGAAGCCACCTACTCTCTTACTGAACGATGTCCTCCAAAGAAAAAGCCTTCCCTACAGGCCATGGAGAGTAGCTCAGTAAATTCCATGATATGGCTCTGCTCTAAAATGTTTCGTCCACATCAATACCCGCCATCTTGATTAGATACATGGCATTACGAGTGGTTGAAATCCCCGGTCGAAGTTTGTAGTCAAAATGAATTTCATCATTTTTATAAAACTCCCTAAAGTGATAGTTTCTAATTTTTCGCTCACTTTCACGTTCTAGATCTCCCAGTTCCAAATCATGAGTTGAGACCATTCCCATGGCCCCAGCCTTGCTCAATTGTCGAATCAGGACCTTAGCCCCAGCGTGTCGGTCTTGGGAATTAGTCCCCTTAAATATTTCATCTAATAGGAAGAATATTTTTCTCTCTGTCTTGGTTGCAGTTACGATCTGTTTAATTCGCAATAACTCTGCATAAAATGAAGAAATATTTTCCCCTAGATTATCACTGACACGCATACAGCTATAAATCTGCATCATTGAACAACTGAAACGCTTTGCACATACCGGCGCCCCAGCATAAGCCAATACCAGATTAATCCCCACCGTGCGAAGCAAAGTGCTCTTTCCTGACATGTTCGAACCCGTAATTAATAAGATTCCAGACCGCTTCTCCATGGCTAAATCGTTATACGTTGTATTTGCTAGGAGGGGATGTCCCATATTGACCGCAACTAAACCGGAATTTTCTGAGATTATTTCAGGCAATGCCCACTCTTGGTGATCGAAGTAGACAATTGCTAGGCTTGCTAACCCCTCCAGTTCAGCTACTGTATCCACCCAGCGGCCCAGAGAACGCCCCGACTTCTCTTTCCAGGATTCTAAAGCAATCATGCACTGGATATCCCAGAGGGTGAGAATGTTAATGACTAAAAACATGGAATTGCCCCGATTGGATATGAGCTCAGCCAGACCTGAAAGCTTCTTTATCTGTTGAAAAGCTGCTCTACCATCGCGGTCAAACAACCCCTTCTTCAGATCTTTCAGGTAATTGGATGTGAAAATCCGCTTTTCAAACCGCTCCAGCATTTTCTCATAAATTTTAATACTGTCCTTATAGGCATAAACCGCTTCAAGCGCACTGCCTCTTTCCTTTCCTGCAAAGAGTATGATCGTCTGAATAAAAGCACCCGCCAAGGGATACCAAAACGATACTCTGGAGGTCAGGAAATAAAGCAGTAGAAATGTAAGCGTAATCAACGGGAGGGCTCGGGCTAAAATGAGAACCACTGGTCGTAAATAGGTTGTGTCATAGGTCTTCGCCCATTCTATGATCCGTGTTGGTGAGTTCAGCTGATGCTTTGTACTACCAGCGTCCGCCATAAACCGATGTCTCCAAGAAAGATTTTTCGCTAACTCTTTGCTTGCTTCTTGTTTCTGTTGAATAGTGCTGCCCTCTACTGGTGGTTTAGTTAACCAATCTTTCAGCTTTTCCCTTCCTCTATAGGTCTTAGCAGTATTAATCCACTGAAAAAGTGAGTTAGATCCGAAGAGGTCAAGATCTTCTGAATATTGGTGAGCGGCGTCTTTGAATTCTTCTCCCGTGTCAGGGAACGATTTCCAATCTCCGGCTAAACGCTTTACGCCTCGGTCATAGATTTCATAAAGCACTTGAATATAGTTCCGCTTTGTTCTCAACTTCTGGTGCCAAAATACGATAGCAACAAAAGAGACCACTGTGAAGAGAAGCATAGCAAGGCCCAAAGAGGAGCTTTGGGTCATATACAGAAAAATTGTCAAAGCGCATCCAGCAAGGAACAAGGTTAATCTAACATTACTTAATCGGTTAATCGTATGGTTCAGTTTTTCTAGCCGTCGCGAGTAATACATACTTCGTTTTTCATACTGTTCTTTTGGCCCTTTCAAATGTTAACCTCCAAATATATCCTCCAAGGAAATCGTTATATCTTCGAAAATTCCTATCTTGATTACTTCATCTATTTGATAAACTTCAGGCCTTGCATACTTCCCATTTTCCACAAGCTGATAAACCATTATGATTTTGTCTATGGGGTGGATTATCCAATATTCACGGACTGAATATTTTTCGTATAAATACAATTTCTTAATATAATCCATCGCAACACTTGATGGAGAGACAATTTCCATGACTAAGTCAGGGCTCCCTTTGCATCCTTTATCATCTAATTTTTCCTGGTTACAAATGATTGAGATATCAGGTTGAATAACATTGTTTATCTCCTCATCCGCTTCATTGGTCTCTGTCAATCTTACATCAAAGGGGACTGCATATACTTCACATGTTTTGCCCTGTAAATAGTTAGAAATCTGCCGAAACAATTCCCCACTTATCTTCTGATGGATTCTAGAAGGCGCTGGTGTCATGGAATAGGGAACTCCGTCAATTAACTCGATAGGATTGTCCGCTGGCCAGGAAACGTAGTTGAAATATGTATATTTATGAACTGATTCTTTAATTAACTCACTCATATAATTGTTTCCTTTCATAGAAGATCCCTTTGGAAACTGCATGCTCAATCTATATCCGTATTATACACTACGCCAACAACCATTACCACATCTTGGAATTTATTTTAATCCACTTTTATCTCTCCATTCGTTCGTTCTATCTTCCCTAATATTTGCTCGAATGCTATACTTGTTTCTTGGAGGGATTATTAATGGAACACAGCAAATTATCGTCCACGTTACTTGCTTTCGATTCTTTTTCAATTTACAGGGGACTTTTAGACAATAGAGTATTTAGTAAATTGAGAGAACTTCTTATTGATATAAACAAATCGGACGTTACCCTTAGAGAAATTATAAACTCTTATCATGAATTTTACTTTGAACTTAGCAAAAGTGGAACAATGTCGCTCAAGGATTATGTCCTGGAACAACTAATTTTTGATGAAAATCAGTTCACCTTCCAACAGCAAGCTGCTCAGATTATTAGCTTCAATAGTGTGATTGAGAAAGCTGTTGCACAGGATTTGGACGGTCTTCAACTTATATCTCAGCTTGATCCGGCTTTAGTTAAAGCTAGACTATCTGAACTATTCAGAGATGATCTCAACAACACACTCATCGAAGAGCTTCCAGAGTGGATTATAAAAAGTCATTTCATCAGCGCTTCAAGCCATCTAAATCACATAGCAAAACGCATACAAGCTTGCAAGCACTGGCATGACAGTCTAGCAGACCTCAAAAATTTTCACAAAACCTACGGTTGCGGTGTATATGCTCGCTATATTGCCTTTGTATGGGAAAAGACGGATGGCCATGGAACCCTAAAAGGGATCGACAGTCCGGACGCAATCAGCTTAGACGAACTGGTGGATTACCAAAGTGCACGTTCTAGGGTGATCGGAAATACGCTTCAATTTTTGCAAGGATTTCCGGCCAACAATGTACTTCTCTATGGAGATCGGGGTACTGGGAAATCATCCACCGTCAAAGCCATACTCAATGAATATCACACGCAAGGGTTGCGCATGATTGAGGTACCAAAGGCCTATCTTTCTGACTTTCCGTTGATTCTTAGGCATCTGAAAAACAGACCACAAAAGTTTATTATCTTCGTTGATGACTTGGTCTTTGGTGATAATGAAGAGAACTATACTTCGCTGAAGGCTGTGCTGGAGGGTGGCCTTGAATGTAAAACACCTAACATAGTAATTTACGCCACCTCCAACAGAAGACATCTAATCAAGGAGTATTTCGCGGAAAGAGCTGGCTTGCAGTCAGGGAACCATGAAGAAGAAGTGCACGCGGGGGACAGCATGCAGGAAAAACTCTCGCTCGCTGATCGCTTTGGCATAAATGTTGTGTTCTCTTCACCCGATCAAAAACAATATCTGAAAATAGTTGATGGGATTGCTGCAAGAAGACATTTAACGATTGATATAGAAAGGTTGCATCGAGAAGCCTTGCAGTGGGAATTGTCGTATAACGGACGATCTGCAAGGACTGCAAGACAATTTGTTGATTGGATTGAGGGACATGATGCAATCTGTCATTTGAGTTACTGATCCTTTAGAAGATCGGCGATGAATCTCCATTCCCCCAGTTTCTCTTCATACCTTTTGGTATTGGCCGGACTAGAGGATGTAAGTTTATGGAACGTTAACTTCGATGACGCCCCGAACCCAATCCACTTTTTATAGGTTTCGTACGCTTTGCCTCCATTAAATAGAACTGTTTTAATCTCGGGATGTGCCTTGAACAGAGCACTAAAATTGTTAATTTTTTCTCCCCTAATATTAGAATCCAGACTGCCTTCCCGATAACAATTCCCGATGACATCCCATACTCCTATATTCTTAATCTTAATAAAGGACACCCTTGCTTCGTAATCCTGACTTATTTGTGTATCAAAAGTTTCATAGAGCATTTTCCAAAATTGGTTCCTGGGGTTCGCGTAATACTGTTGTAATCTCAGGGATTCTACCCCTGGCATGGACCCAAGAATTAAGATGCGTGAACGCAGATCAATGATAGGTAGAAATGAACTCAACAACAATCCCAACGGCTTCACGTCTCCTTTCAACCAGAACAATATCTCAATCAGATATGTCTCATCTCATCTTATTGTATTGTATCTTACTACCTTAACCTTTTCTGAAGCCCAAGCAAATCTTCAGTTCTTTCATTCATATAAACATACGAGTCGTCTACTGCTTTATTATAGATATGGGGTCCTATATCCTTGATAATAAAATCAAGTAGTAACTCTGCGCCCAAATTATTAAGTTCTTCATTCCGCTCGTTCCAATAATATCTCTTTAAATTCTCAACAAGAACCTTCCTAACTTCTTTGTTTAATTCTATTTCTATTTTCAGCAAAGTTATCTCTCCTTTTAATCCATTGTAGTAGGGGCATGATTCATCGTTCCCCTACTACTGACTGAGGCTGGGATTATTTGAGTGAATAATGGCTAAGTGTTTAGAGAATAGTATCATAAACAGCATAAAGGAGAAAGATCATGGACGATTATTTTGACAACCTAGACAGTACGGAGATTAACTTGAAATATTTTACAGAACATCATGAAAGTATTTATAAGGCCTATGAAACATACGGTCAGTTAGTACATAAAGAAGGTGGCCCTTTAGACGAAAAAACCTGCTGGCTAATTAAAGTAGCACTGTCTACAGAATGCCAATACTCAAGAGCATTAAGAACGCACATTTTGAAAGCCTTAAGTTGCGGATGCACTAAAGAAGAAGTTGAGCACGCTATTCTCTTGGTGGCTCCCAGCGCAGGGTTTCCTAAAACTATGTCAGGTGTTTTAATTTTGAGAAAGATCTTAGAAGAATCCGGAAACGATTCTATACATTAACTTTTCCACTTTTATTGTAACTTGCTTCTAAAAATCCCTTTCCATTAAGCCCTCTGCCTAAATTTGAAGGTAAGAGGGTTTCTTGCATAGAACTTTCCTTATATTTTAGCACTTTATAGGTCTTTATATTAATTTTTCTTAATTTTATTGCTCTATTTTGATTTTTATTTTAATATCTATATCTTCTCGTGTAAAAATGATATAATGTGTTCTTGTAGTAAAATATATATAATAAAGGAACGATTAAAAATGATTAGTACAAGTGGGATCACTTTAAGATTCGGTAAAAGAGCATTATTTGAAGATGTTAACGTTAAATTCCTCCCTGGCAACTGTTACGGCCTAATTGGGGCAAATGGCGCCGGAAAATCTACTTTTTTAAACATATTGTCTGGTAAAACAGACTCTACAAGTGGCGATGTCATCTTAACACCCGGTGAGCGAATAGGCGTTCTAAAACAAGATCACTTTGAATTCGAAGAGTCCGAAGTGTTGCAAACCGTCATGATGGGGCACACCCGACTCTATGAGATTATGGTTGCGAAAGATGCTCTTTATGCAAAACCGGACTTTTCGGAAGAGGACGGAATTAACGCTTCTATATTAGAGGGCGATTTCGCTGAACTTAATGGTTGGCAAGCTGAAGCTGAGGCATCAGAATTATTAATGGGCTTAGGGATCGGCAAAGACCTTCAGAGTAGCAAAATGAAGGATCTGAGCGGGGATGAAAAAGTTCGAGTATTACTTGCTCAAGCCTTATTTGGTAATCCAAATATCTTGTTACTTGATGAGCCTACCAACAACTTGGATCTTCAATCGATCGCCTGGTTGGAAAATTTCCTGTACAATTATGAAAATACGGTCATTGTCGTCTCTCATGACCGGCATTTTTTGAACAAGGTATGCACACATATTGCTGATATTGATTTTGGTAAGATCCAATTATTTGTTGGGAACTATGATTTCTGGTATGAATCGAGCCAATTGGCGCTGAGATTAATGAGAGAATCAAATAAGAAAAAAGAAGATAAGATTGAGGATCTCCAAAAGTTTATTCAAAGATTTAGTTCTAATGCTTCTAAAGCTAAGCAGGCAACCTCCCGTAAGAAACAGTTAGATAAGTTAACATTAGACGATATTAAGCCATCATCCCGTAAATACCCTTTTATTTCTTTCTCTCCGGACAGAGAAGCTGGCAACAATATCTTGACTGTAAAAGACTTAACTGTAATTTCTAATGGTGAAAAGGTACTTGACAACATCTCCTTTATTGTTAATAAAGGAGATAAGATCGCCTTCGTAGGTCCTGCCGGCAATGCTAAAACAACCTTGTTTAAAGTTCTCATGGGGGAAATCATTCCTGATGAAGGAGAATTCTCCTGGGGAATTACAACGACACAAGCCTTTCTCCCTCTGGATAACACCTCGTATTTCGAGACCGATTTGAACGTAGTCGATTGGCTGAGACAATTTTCCAAAGATCCTGAAGAGTCTTTTGTTCGAGGATTCTTGGGTAGAATGCTTTTCTCTGGTGAGGAATCGTTGAAACAAGCCAGCGTTCTTTCAGGTGGAGAAAAAGTTCGCTGCATGCTTTCCCGCATGATGCTCAGTGGGTCAAACGTTCAATTGTTGGATGAACCCACCAATCATTTGGATATGGAATCAATTACTGCTCTTAATAATTCCTTGACGAACCTCGATGGAAATGTACTGTTCGTATCTCAAGATCACCAATTTGTTCAAACAATTGCTAACCGCATCATTGAAATCACACCCAAAGGTTTACTTGATCGCCAGATGACCTTTGATGAATATCTGGAAAATGAGGACGTTAAAGTCTTGCTAGAACAAATGTATAGCTAATTTGACATCTATTAATTATTTAGTTATACTAATGCAAGCTCGTTCAAACTATTGGATTTATAGCTTGCCACTCTATTGCCGTAGGCTCCGGAAGAAGTGGGTGAACTTGCCATGTAGCACGGGCATTATTTGAGTGGAGGTTTTCTTATAATGTTTAATGACAAAGTATTAAGTTGCAGAGACTGCGGTCGGGATTTCGAATTTACAGCCTCTGAACAAGAGTTCTATGCTGAAAAAGGCTTCACCAACGAGCCGGGACGTTGCCCTGAGTGCCGTGCAGCTAAAAAAGAACAAACCAGAAACCAAGGTGGCGGCGGTGGCTATTCACGTCAACAACGTGAAATGTTCCCTGCTGTTTGCGCTACTTGCGGGAAAGAAACTACAGTTCCTTTCCAACCCTCTGGTGACAAACCGGTTTATTGCCGCGAGTGCTATCAACCCCGCGCACGCAGCAACTGGTAAATCGTAATAATAAAACCTTTCTGGGCTTAATAAAATGTACCCTATAGAGTAGACACTTGAAAAAAGTCTACCCTATAGGGTATTTCTATTTATGATAGAATTAATAGAGTTAGAGGTGGAATATATGAGTAATAAAATCTTTACACAAAATGAAATATACATATTAACCGTCAATCCATATGTTAAAAAGGTCAGTGCAAAAGCAATTACTTATACAGATGAATTTAAGCGTATTTTTATTGCTAAGCATAAAGAAGGAAACTTTCCAAGAGAGATATTTGAAGACCATGGTTTTGATATAAGTATTGTTGGGATGGAGCGTGTTGAATCCTCGAGTAAGAGGTGGCGCGCCGCCTACAGGAAAAGTGGCGTTGGTGGATTAAGCGATACAAGAGCCGGCAATTCAGGAAGACCTAATGAGAAGGAACTTTCAACAGAAGAAAAGTATAAACGTCTTAAAACACAAATTAATTTATTGAAAGCAGAGAATGAATTGCTAAAAAAAATCCATTTCTTAGAAAGAGGGACGAGAATAAGAAAATAAGGTTATCCGCTGAAGAAAAATACAATCTCATTAATTACATCGTTACGAGGTATAAGCTGAGAAATATGATAAGTCATTTATGCAAACTCTCTGGGGTATCACGCTCTAGATATTACAATTATTTTTCAATTGAATCACAGAAATCAAGGAAGCTGAGTGATGATCGAGACGAGGTAGTCAAAGAGAACATATTAAAGGCATATAAGTTTAAAGGGTTTAACAAGGGCGCTAGGCAGCTTAAAATGACATTAGAAGGCCACTACCATATCACTTACAATTTAAAACGCATTCGAAGAGTTATGAAAAAGTATGGAATCATTTGCCCTATTAGAAAGGCTAATCCCTATAGAAGAATGATGAAAGCAACAAAGGAACATCGCACTTTCCCAAACCAACTCAATCGAAATTTCAAACAAGGCATACCAGGAAAGGTGTTGCTTACGGATATAACTTATTTATTCTACGGCCAAGGGAAAAAGGCATATCTATCAACCATTAAAGATGGCTCTACCAATGAAATACTGGCCTACAACGTAACTAGCAATATAACACTAGATATAGCCACCGATACAATTCTCAAACTGAACAAGAATAAGAAGGTTAAATTAGCTAAAGGTGCATTTATTCACTCAGATCAAGGAACTCATTACACAAGCCCAATTTTTCAGAAATTAGTAAAGCGTCATGGGTTATTACAATCTATGTCCAGACGGGGTAACTGTTGGGATAATGCACCACAAGAATCATTCTTTGGACATTTTAAAGATGAAGCATACATAAAGTCATGCGAAACTCTAGAAGAATTAAAGCATGAAATTAACCTGTATCTCATATTCTAAAAAAACAGAAATTTCCAATTGAGTATTTAAAATGTAATTATATTTTTATGCTGGACAACTCCTGAGCGATAATGTATGATGAGGTTAAAACGCTTGCTAAAGCAGGGAGAGCTTCATTATGTCACCAG
>DASRMA010000113.1:0-2959 GCA_035648155.1 Desulfosporosinus sp. | reverse complement strand
TTATGGCGTTGCCTGTGGTATGGGATATGGCAGATGCTATGAATGCCCTGATGGCCATACCAAACTTAATTTGTCTACTTCTTTTAAGTGGAGTTGTTGTATCCGAAACGAAAAAATATCTTTGGGATGACAATTTAGATGCAGTATCCACTGACCCCATTCGAGTTATTGATAAATAGTAATTAGACAAATGACAGAGCTCCTACTAGTGGAAGCTCTGTCATTTGTATTTTCTGTTGATAGACGATCCCAGATAATGGCAAACAAAATGCCACTAAGGCTTAGGGAGTGGATCTCTTTTAAAGTACTTCTGATAAAGAAACTTTGACCAACTGGGGGCCTTATTGAACCAATAGACGCCTAAAAACGCTGTAGCTAAAATATAGATACCACTAAAGATCTTCCACGGAGGTGGCGCTACAGCTGCAATAATGGCAGAAAATTCCCCCCGGGCACCTAACGAAAAGCCTGCCCGTAATGCCACACGTGGGGACAAGCCATATTGCCGTCCACCGAAATAGCCAACAATTAGCTTACCCGCTAGGGACCAAACGACTAATACAAGGAGTAGAGCTACCATAGGAACACCTTCACCAAAGGAAATAGACGTTCCAAACCAAAAGAAAAAGAAAGGTAAAGTAAGATCACGTGCGGGCAAAATCAAATGCTCCAAGTCTTTGGCCTTCCCTGTTTCTGTTAGCATAACTCCCGCGAGAAAGGCTCCTAAGACCTCGGATAGGCCAAAATACAAGGCTAAACCAGCATATCCAAAGGCAATGGCTACAGCAAAAATTGGCATAAAATCCCGTTCTAAATATTGTTCAACAAATTCACCCAGCTTGCGAAAGCCATAGTAACCAATGATAATAGCTCCAACACCCAACAAAATAATTTTAAACAGTAACATTGAAATAAATTCTATGTTTACTTCTGTTCCGGAGTAGACACCCACTAAAAAGGAAACTAAAATGGGAGCGATTAAATCTTCAAGAATTAAGAGGGCCAATATAAATTCTGCCTCGGGATTAGCCAACCGTTTCGTTTCCTCAAGCATTTTAGCAGTAATGGAGGAGCTAGTGGCGAAGACGACAGCACCGATAAAAAGAGCTGTAATCAAATCTAGGCCAAAGAGTAGGGCAATCAGAAAAGCAACTCCTAAGTTTAAGACCACATCCATCAAACCTGCGGGCCAGACCTTTTTTGCAATTCCCATCATTTTATGTAAGGGGAAATCTAAGCCTAACAAAAAGAATAACAAGACAATACCGATTTCAGCAATCGAATGTAAGGTTTCTTTGTCGGTAATAAAACCAGAGAGGAAAATTCCTATCAAAATATAGGCTAGCACCGAGGGCAATTTTAGCTTTTGGGAGACAAAGCCAATGACGAAAAACATAAATAGCATTAAGCCTCCCGAGAGTAACACGGGCCAATGCTCCATCTACATGATCTCTCCTATCCTTTGCACAAGGCTTGAAGTTTTTTGATTTGTTCCTTTTTGCCAATTGACATTAAGATATCACCAGCTCTTAAAACTTCTGTGATATCAGGACTACCAATAACTGTGCCCCCACGCTGTATTCCTATGATAGTGGTTCCAGTTAAGGTGCGAATACGGGCATCCTTAATAGTTTTATTGTCAAGGGGCGAGAGGTTCGTCAGAGTAATCCATTCAACCATAATATTTTGACATATAATGTCGACCCGCTCGTCAACAACGGGCTGATAATCAGCACCCATGAGAATTGACCCTATCTTCCGTGCCATCTCATCATTCATTTCAACCGTGAACAAAGGCTCGTCATCATCTAAATCGTTCATCATATAGATTTCCCTAAAGCCAGTATGATGAATTATGATCACTAAGTGTTGGCCCTTAGGCATCTTTACCGTGTACTTTTTGCCTATACTGGGTAGGTCAACGCTTTTAATTTCCATTTTTGACTACTTCCTCTCATGACAAGTTCAATACTTCTTTAATGCCACTTTATTATATCAGGTCTATTTGAGATTGTGAATTATTCACTAAAGGATAATGGTCCCTCGCTATTGAATTATTATACATATTAATGTATAATAATTCAATAGCGAGGGAGTGAGCAACAATGAAAACAATCGATAAAGCAATATTTAAAGGGAGGGACTTTATTTCCCTTCATGATTTTTCTCAAGATGAATTAAGTTGCATTTTAGATGTGGCTAAAGAACTTAAAAATGATCAAAAAGCCGGACGCCCTCACGCTGTACTTCAGGGCAAGACTCTGGGAATGATTTTTACGAAATCTTCTACCCGAACGCGAGTGTCCTTTGAAGTAGGAATGTACCAACTTGGAGGGCATGCGCTCTTTTTGAGTGGCCGAGATATTCAACTGGGGAGAGGAGAATCAATTGCTGATACCGCGCGTGTGCTTTCTCGGATGGTAGACGGTATCATGATTCGTACCTTTAGTCATCAAGAGGTCTTAGATTTGGCAAAATTTGCTACGATTCCGATTATTAACGGACTAACTGACTTGTTACATCCTTGTCAGGTGCTTGCCGATCTGATGACTATTCAGGAGCATAAAGGCCGCCTAGCGGGTTTGAAGCTTGCCTACATTGGAGATGGCAATAACATGGTTCATTCCCTGATGTTTGGCGGTGCTAAGATGGGACTGCATGTCGTTATTGCTTCTCCTCCGGGATATAAGCCAGATCCTTTGATGGTCGCTATGGCCCAGGCTGATGCTAAAGAGAACGGAGGAAGTGTCGAAGTAATCGATGATCCCTTAGAAGCCGCTAGGGATGCCGATGTGCTTTACACGGACGTTTGGGCAAGTATGGGTCAAGAAGAAGAGGCAACCGTGCGTAAGGCCGCATTTGAAGGATATCAGATCAATTCTGATGTACTGAAGAGAGCAAATCAATCCGCCATTGTACTGCATTGTTTGCCCGCTCATCGTGGGGAGGAAATTACAGA
>DASRMA010000112.1:0-16508 GCA_035648155.1 Desulfosporosinus sp. | reverse complement strand
AGGTCAGAAACCGGATGGTATCAGATTGGGGTATTCCTTTCTGATCTCTGGCCCCTGTCAACTGACCTCTGGAGACGTACCTCCTTGTCTGACGCAAAATATCCTTGGCATCTTTGACTTGTTATTTTCTTTCATATGCCTAACCACTTCTTAATTTTAAAAAACAAACTAATTATTCATAAATCTTTTCATCTATAAGGTGAGCATTTGGAGCATCATCTTCCCAATCACGTTGAGAGTCCGGCTTTCTACCAGTAAGTTCTTTGTAATACTCATGCTGAATAATTAGGTTCATTATTTCGTTCGTTCCAGTCCAGATCATAATCAATCGAGTGTCTCTCAGCATTCTTTCGATTGGATATACATTTGTATATCCAATACCGCCCATAATCTGCATAGCAGCATTAACGATAGTCCAACAAGTTTCGGTGGCAAATTTCTTGGCTTCCGATACGAGACGACGGGCTTGGGCAGATTCAACTCCGGCATCAACTGCACGAGCAGCAGTGTAAACGAGGGCCATGGCAGCATCAAGCTGAGTAATGCTGTCCGCCACTTTAAAACTTACACCTTCAAAATCCTTAATCTTCTGTCCAAAAGCCTTACGTTTAGTACTATAACGTGCTGCAACTTCCAAGGCTGCTTTAGCTATTCCAAGGGCACCTGCTGCACTGGTCATCCTCTCGGGAATCATCATTTGATAGAAAATAGCCGCAGCCCCATGCTCTACTCCAAGTAAGTTCTCCACGGGCACTTTTGTATCGCGGAAAACAACCCGCCCAGCGCCTCCGCCCCGGGTCCCCATTAAACCATAGACGTGACCCACCTCTACCGTAGAGCTGCGTTCGACTAAAAAGGCACTGATGCTTTGATGGGGAGGAGCATCATCCCTGGTCTTGGCGTAAACCATAAAGTAGTCCGCGCCTTCTGCACCGACAACAAAACGTTTTTGGCCATTCAGAATATAGTAATCGCCTTCCCGTCTTGCTACAGTAGTAGTACCGAAAAAGTCAGATCCCCCTCTGGGCTCTGTCAAAGCCTCAGCAGTACAGATTTTACCTTCCAAAGTTGGTTTCAAGAAACGATTCTTTAGATCATCGCTACCAAATTTATTAATAGCCTCTCCGACAATAGAGGGAAGGGAATAAAGACAACCTAAACTGGTACCCAAAGTGCCGATTTCTATGATAGCAAGAACTTCTTCAGCCCAACCCATTCCCCGTCCCCCCAAGGTTTTGGGGAAGCGTAGTCCTAATAAATTAGCTTTAGCTAGAGAATCAATATATTCCTTAGGGTAGATAACCTTTTCTTCATCCATGTCCAAAACTAGTTGTTTAGGAACCTGTGTGCGTACAAATTCTGAAGCTTCGTGGGCCAGGGCCTGTTGCGTTTCATTAAGTAAAAAATTAAACATTTTTCCCATCCGGTTTTAACGGATGATTCACCCCTTTTTAAGTTGATTTAATCTTTCTACAAACCTAATATGATATTCCATTATTTCCTCTCGCATGACCTGTAAATCCTGTAACATCTCGTCAATTACGAACAAACGCTGCTCACCATAGGCTATAACTCGTTGGAGCTGTTCTCTTTCCGTAGGATCCTCATCGTATAAATCAATCATTTCCTTAATTTCGGTTAAAGAAAACCCAAGCCGTTTTCCTCTCAAAATTAGCTTTAGCCGAACACGCTCTCGTGCGCCATAAAGTCTCTGTCCAATATCCTCATGGCGTATTGGTTCAATCAAACCCACCTCCTCGTAATAGCGTATAGTTCTCGGCGTAATCCCTAATTCTTCAGCTAGTTCAGAAATAGTAAAAATCGGTCCGGAAGTCTCTACCATTTTCCCCCCCCACACATGTTTATAATTGTATGAATATTTTCTATATTGTAACATCAGTTAACGTTAAGGTCAATAATTATTCAGGGTTGAAACATCTCATTGCGAAGGAAGATTCGATGTTCAAAAATAAAAAGCAGTAAGTCAATTGGCAATATAATTGACTTACTGCTTTTTATTTTGATATGCGTTTTTGGCAATTGCTGTTTCCAATTCCTCGCAGGTGTCATGTTTACAACTTTTCCCTCGATTAGTTCCAAACGCTTGTCATTACCCCATCGCAAGTAGTCTGCGTATGTATAACTTACCAATTTTTTGGTCTGTCGTGACTAATATCTAAACGATTATAATGCTTATCCCACGTGACCACATCCTCCGGGGGGTTGGCTTTTGCATGTGCCGCAATATATGCATCCACAAAATCGACTCTTTTAATGGAATAATCAAGAAGTGCTTGTTGAACGACGGGCTTTTCCTCCGTTTCAACGCCAATAGCATTTGTGAATTTCAACAAGGTATCTGAGATGTCTGTTGGATGGGTTTCATAAAACGACTCTAATACCCAACAGCACTCGGCCACAACTATGGCAGACAAGCGCAGAACTAATTCTCCCATTTCAACCTTTAGAATCATTTCTTCAGCTTCTTGCGCTAGTTCTTTGGGATCGCCCGTAATAATTCGGATGATTACGTTAGTGTCCAACCAAAGTTTCCTAGCCAACTATTCTGCCTCCCCGTCCTCTAACTCTTTTTGTGCCATCTTCCCATACGTTTCTTTCCTGATTTCATCAACTGGCTTAAATGCCTTATGTGTTTTCAGAATCCCAAATAGTTCAGTAATACGTTGGCTCTTAACAGCTTCAACCCTAACTTCACCATTCTTCTCAGCAATGAATGTCAAGTGATCTCCCTCACCAATACCAAGTCTTTTTCGTATCTCCATAGGGATAACTATTTGCCCACGGCTCGATATTCTGCTCGTAGCCTTTACAACACTGAGGGCTTTGCCGCCAAAATGATCATTGATACTCATTTAGACCCCCCCTATCTTATCTAGATATCAATCTTATTTACATCGTATTCTTACCTATCCCTATTGTCAAATAACAATATTAATCTTATAATTTGTATATCAAAGCAAAATAGTATGGCATCTTTAACCCACAGGATTAATTATTTCGGCCAAGCGACAAAGACTAGCCTGCACTAGTAATCGCATGCAGACCCAGTAATTCTGTTCTGAGCGGGAAGGGGCATTTTCAATTCGCAAGCGGCAGTCCTGTTCGGAGAGCCACCAGTCGCACCCCAGTTTGCCACGTTCCAGGTTCTTAGTTATCTCCGCGATGATGTCCATGCTCCAGCCTTTGCGCTGAGTATGGGCTATGACTTGATCAGCTAAGGCTTGGTAAGAGGGATGATGAAAGGTTTGGCTGTCTTGATCATAGGCCAAGTCTAAGATGGGAATTGTCCCAGTTAGGTCGCGAGAAATTCCAGCCAGTAAGTCTTTTTCCTCGTTGGATGAACCAATATACAGGTAATATAGTTTGGCGGTACGCTTGATACCTGACTGACGCAAGATTCGACCCAGTCTTTGGATTCGTTGCCGGTTGCTACTGGTGGAAGATGCGATAATCCCAATGTCCGTTGAAGGTACATTTAAGCCTTCATCTAATGCGCGGCAGCTTACGAGGATGCGAATTTGCGCGTCGTAATATTTACGCAGGATTTCTTTGCGACTCCACTCATCCATTTCGGAATGATATCGCCCCACCTGTCCAGGGAACAGGCACTGTAACTCTTCAAAAATTGTGTTCGCTACGACAATTCTTTCACAAAACACCAATATCTTTGAACTTTGCGGAAGCTGCTTCAAAAGATGATTGACACAGCTTATCCGTGATTCAGCCCTGTAGACCAAATCTTTGCGCCTGTTGGCTAGCATGAGCACGGCCCGAGCAAGAGTCGCTAGCTTGTCATCCTTAGAACTTTGCGCCAATTGCTCTAGTCTGGCAAAATATCGCAGTCTGCTTAAGCCTTTTAGGGAAGGACAACGATGCATGAGGGTTTTCCGCACCAGCGTAAGTTGTATGCTAAAATCCATATATTGGTTATTTTCGTCGGGCGTGAATTTCAACTTTATGTTAAAGATTGCAAAGGAACTTATTATATTGGCATTCAATGCCTCGGTAAAGCTGTATTTGTATATCTCAGGTCCCAAGGCAGGTCGCAGTGTTTCGTTATAGGTTGCTGTCTCTGGAGTGGCGGATAAACCGAGGGCATAGTAATGTGTGGCTTGATCTTTAAGAGGGATTTGTGCAATAAACTTAAATATACGCGAATTTTCTGGGCTGCTATAGTGATGACATTCATCCGCGATCAGCAATATTGAGCTGCCTTGATGATAGTCGTCCAGTATATGCTGTGCTAACGTGGTACGGGCTGAGTTCACCACATAAATCATATACTTGCGTGACTGAGGGTCTTTGTGCATCCCATAGTATAACCCTATGTCTCCCTTAGAAACTCCTAGATCGTCTTGTAGACTCTTAACCCATTGATTTGCCAGAAAAACCTTAGGTACAACTATTTTGATTTTTAAGAAAGGCGCTTGTTCCGCATAGTTATATTCCAGCCTGGCAATGGCTCCCAAAGCTAGGATAGTCTTGCCTGCCCCGGTAACGACATTCACAACCCCTTTGCCCTGATTGTCAAACCAGATATCAAGGCATTCCTTCTGCCAGGCAAATAAATCTTTTTTCACTCGAACATAAACGTTTGAATTGGCTTCAGCAGTCACTGCCGAAGTTTCCTTATGGAAAAAGGCCATAGTTGTCTCCCTGTCTCCCCCGCGGTTCGATATAATCTATACTATATATTATATACTATTAGTATGACATTATAGGATTATTGAGGCAAGAGGGGGAGGAAAATTCTAGATTGTGTCGAATCTTATCTTAAAGAGTTAGAAGAAGGAGCACGGATACATGACGGATTATGAAGAATTATATAAACAAATGTTGAGCGTCGAAAAAGAACTTAAGGATAAAATCAATAGTCAACAAAAATTGTTTAAGAGCTTGAGCAAAAATATGGAAAAGGGTGATCTGAAAAGCTGGACTAGGGATCTGACATCCATGCGTGCTTACTCGAAGGAACAGGAAGCTTCTATGGATGAGATGCAGAAGCAGGTCGACGAATTCGGAATTCGGGACTATGTGGAAAATGGCGACTTTGTGGAACAATTACTGGCTCATTGCGATCACCTAGAGGTGGACGTTAAAGGAGACTATCCCAATTTTGAGATGTTTCCTTTCCGGGTTAGGATCGATACTGAGAATCTGGACTTATACCTAGATCGAAAACGAGTCCAATGCTTGCGCCCTCAAGCCTTTGTGCAATATGTTAAAGCTGGCAGGGATAAATTGTTAAAGGCTACTTTCGATCCCAAAGTCTTTCTCAAAGAGCTTGCTGCAGCTTATGATTTGATGCTGTTAAAACAAAACCAGGGTAAAACGCGCACTACTGTAGGGGATATTTATTTAAAGAGTCTATACACCCTTTTAACCCCTATGCGCCGCTTCCGCAAGGATTATGACATGCAGTGTTTCGCTTTTGACCTGGCACGCCTTTATGCTGCCGACCAATATACCTGTGAGGATGGACGGAAGTTTCAATTTGGCCCCAGTCGCAATATAAACCAGGCTATCCGCATCCTAGATCAGAGTGGCCGGGAGCAGTATTTGGCGACCATCCGTTTTTTCAGTGCAGTAGCACCTGAGCTGGATCTTGCTTAATTAAATGAAAATGGCCTGTGCAGGCATTTAGGGGGTTATAGCCTTGGAAAATGATATTTCAGCAGCCCTAGCAAGCTTAAAGAAGGGACAGGCTCCAGGTAATCGCGAAATCCTTCAGGAAATATCGGTGGGTAGCGAGTTTATTATGGATTTTTGGAAGGAAAAATATCTGGAGAACTATCTTGCTAAGGGAGGAAGCAAGATAAAGTTTGTGACTGGTCGGACTGGGAGTGGGAAGACACATTTCCTAGAAATTTTGGCAATGGAAGCGGAAAATATGGGCTATATCTCGATTAGTCTCTCGGCTCGAAAACTTTGGATCCATGATTTTAAGGAAATTTATACCGCAGTATTGAGCCAGGTGAATCTACTGGAACGCTTGCAACTCTGCAGCCACGAAGTTATTCGGCAGTTGGGCTATGATCCCAAGATTATTCCACAAGGTATTAACTTTGCGGATTACTTATCCAGCCAGGGAATGCTGGACCCATTGACCAAGCGGGAGATACGACAGCAGTTGGAAAAGCTCTTTCTAGCCAACCCCCTGATTGATAATAATTTCGCCCTAGCCTGCGCTATGTTGACCGGCGGAATTTTGGGACACCCCACGTTGGAAGAAGCCAACTCCAAACTTTTGCTGTTGTGGCTGGAAGGAAGTCGGGAAGCAAAATTATCCTCCCTGCGCCGCCTGGGTTTGTCCCCCAGTAAAATCACCAAATATAATGCTAGGCACATGCTGCGTTCCCTTGTGGAGGTTTGCTGTCTGGCTGACTTCAAGGGTTTAGTGATATCGATTGATAATATGGAAGTATTGGTGGGCGTAGATAATGCAGAAGCCATTCGTTATACAAGGTTGAAACGGGAAGACGCTTATGAAAGTATTCGCGAATTAATTGATGAAATTGATACCTTAAGACACACCATGTTCGTTTTTTCGTTCGATCGCAGTCTGATGGACGATGATGTCAAGGGTCTGAAGTCTTATCAGGCGTTGTGGATGCGCATACAAAATGAGATCGAAAGTCAACGTTTTAATCGTTTCGGCGACATTGTGGATTTGGATCGTCTGATTGATGAGGTGTATACTCCCGAAAATATCATTAAGATGTCTACCCGTCTTGCCCAGGTCATAAACCGCCTGGATGCAGAGGCCACTCCTATAGGCTTGAACACCGCGGAAGAACTCCACGCCCGGTCCCGGTTTGGCAAAGTTTCATTGCCTAGGAAAGTAGTCCTCGCTACTTTGCAGGAAGGAGCAGAATAATGGATTTTGAAGCACAGAGAGTCATTGAAGCCTTGCGTTCGGGAGTGTCTTCCCGAACGGTAGGACAGTACTTCACCTCAGCCCGTCCAGAATTAATGGAGCAGATTTCCCATAAGTTAGACCGGATTAGAGACACCGGAGAATCCAGTGGCATGGTTATTTCTGGTAAGTACGGAGAGGGTAAAACCCACCTTTTGAATACAGTATTCAACCTAGCTGATAGTAACAATATGGTGGTCAGCCTAGTTTCCCTAAGCAAAGAGACCCCGTTTGATAAACTTTATCTGGCTTATCAGAAACTGGTTAGCAATACGTACCTGCCTGGACGTCTGCAACCCGGATTTCAACATCTTATGCAGGATATTACCCCGAACAACCCAAGCGCTTTAGATCTACTCGCTTTTACCAGTAAGCACTTAGAGACAGACAAGTTGTATTTTGTTTTGCGATCCTTTCTGAATGTTGATGATCCCGATGAAAAATATCTACTCCAGTCGGATCTAGAGGGTGACTTTATCAATAATGCCCGCTTGCGACAGATATACAAACGGATTTTCGCCCAAACAGTCAAGTACGCCGTTCCCTTTAGTAAAACCCGTCACTGTATGGACTACTTTACGTTCTTAAGTCGCCTGTTTAAAGTGCTGGGTTACAATGGTTGGGTTATATTGTTCGATGAAACTGAATTGCTAGGTCGTTTGGGCAAAAAAGCCCGCCTTAAAGCCTATAATAATATGGCATCATTCTTATTTCCCAAAAAATTCTCTCGCCTCGAATCCACCTTTACCATGTTTGCTTTGGGGGCCTCATATCAAGAGGATGTCATAGAGTCCAAGCATGAGTTTGAAAACCTAGCCACGACGTATGTGGATCGCGACCAACGGGAGCCCATCGAAAAGGTGCTCAACGCTATTATTTCCGCGCCCCAGCTTCAACCACTGAACCAGGATGAAATCTTGGCTGTTCTCAAACAGGTCCAGGAGTTTCACGGCCAAGCCTACGATTGGCAACCTAAGATTGATGTGCGAGAAGTGCTCAAGGCCTCGGAAAACCGGGGCTACCTGTTAAGAACCAGAATCCGTGCTGCCGTAGAAGTGCTGGATCAGCTTTATCAGTACGGGAAGGCCGGGGATATAATAATCAATGCCCTCGGAGAACCACACTATCAGGAAGAGGAATTGCCCTCCCTGAATGGTTGTATTATCGATGAAGAATAAGGTCATTGTCCCAAATAAATTAGGAAGTAAGTTGCACTGTAACTTACTTCCTAATTCACTTGGTTATTCGATCCGCTGCGATTCTTAAGTACATTTTAAATACTGGTTAATCAAATTCATATATTCTAAATAGTATTCTAAACACGTACCGATGGAATGATAAACGATTTCATCATTAATATCTTCGTATTCGTGCAC
Source organism: Desulfosporosinus sp. (assembly GCA_035648155.1). Classification (GTDB taxonomy): domain Bacteria; phylum Bacillota; class Desulfitobacteriia; order Desulfitobacteriales; family Desulfitobacteriaceae; genus Desulfosporosinus. Next base: position 8,195 of record DASRMA010000112.1, on the reverse strand, counting down.
CAATATGTTTCTAAGCCCAGTGGACGGCGCAATCTTAAGTGCGAAGTTCGTAGGGATGATGTTTAATTCAGCGATATCGATGAATGAGTTAAAATAGTCAGTCGATCCCTTTTCTCCACACATTTTGAGCAACATATTGTTTATGTCCGTCGCGCATTCTACGATTAGTTGCATCGTTCTTTCGATAGCCCGACGGTAAATTATATTATGGTTGTATTCCTCAAAAGAAATAGTAGCGATGTTTTTTAGCTCTTCATAGTAGGCATATAGTTTGTCTAACTTGGCACAAATTCTATCACTGTCGGACATTTTTTAATTCCTCCGCTAGTTTTTTTTGGAAGATGGCTTGTTTCACCTGGCGAAATTTTCGAGTTTCATAGTAGCTTTTGTAGAGGTAGGGGCAAAGTTTATTGAAATACCCCTCTTCATCCTCATAAAAAGCCCTTCCATCATTGGCAATAGCCTCTTTGAGCAGACCAGAAGCAGTTGATAGATTGACCAGATCAATGGCGCTCTTGCTATGCAGAATGATTAAATCTGTCATCAAATCAAATAGTTGATGCCTGTCAAGTGAACTTTTGGACACAAAAGCGATATCGATGTCGCTTTTGGAGGGGTCATAATCTTCCTTCCGAGCGTAGCTTCCATAATAGACTAAGAGACGTAACTGATAGCGATGTGCCAATTTTTGTAATTTATCTTGATCAATTCTAATCATCGTATGGGGTCTCCCTCCCCGTCTAACTCATTACTTATTAATTTAAATAATTATACCATGAATGTCACATAGTTTTCCAATATATATATATATGTGTTTGTTTGTTTGTTTGTATATTGAACCCAATCTGGTATTCTACATCCTGGTCATGGACTACCCTAGATGCGCATTCGGTTTTGAAATTGGCATGTGCAAAAACCATGACTTCCTTACCAGATTCAATAATCGAGCAAGGGAACGAAAAAAAGAGCAAGGAACACCGCCCTCTTCCCAAGGGAGTTCTTTGCTCTTTTTTGTGCTGATTAATCATAGAGTACGAGAGACTTCGTAGGGTCAGCGCGAGGAAGCCTTTATTAAGCAAATTCCTTAAATGGGGCTATATTATGGAAAGGATGTACTCAGCGATATCTGTTTGTCCTCTAAAAACTCCATCTACTGGTCCTGAGTTATAACCAAAGCTTAACAGTTTTTCTTGTAATGTGATCACGGCAATTCCTCTATTGCCTCGCTGTAAGTTAGACATAGCTGCTTGGACTGGAATATTCAATTTTTGCCAATAACCCACAATCCCTCACATCTGGTAGTAGCGATATTTTTTAGCTCTTCATAGTAGGGCATGATGAGGCTGAACTGTTACTTCTTTAGTTTTAACCCTTTCAGCATATCCAACTCCAATAAATCATGGGGAACGGCAGCTTGTTTGTTTTCTGACGCTATGGCATCGAAAATTTCACCACGGTAAATCTTGATTTCTCTGGGGGCGTCAATGGCTAAGCGGATGTTATCTCCTTTGACACTGATTACTGTCACCACGATATTGTCGCCGATAACAATTCTCTCGCCGACTTTGCGGGTGAGTGCTAGCATATTACCTTCCCCCTTTGACTGCTTCTTTCGGCAAGCCGTTAGGAAATAGTTTGTGTCGAATAGAATATTCTGGATTGTCCAGAATAACTTGCCTAGCCGTTCGGTTGATCCCATTCATTACGATCGGCGCCAACAGGTTCACCGTCATGTCGACCATTTTATCTAACACTGTAGCGATTAAAAAAACCTGGGGTGGATTCTCCAACGACAAGTCTAATTTCGCTGCCATTTCATCCTCTAAGACAAATTCATAGTCGTTGATAAACGCAAAGGGATCCACCAACAAGAACGATAAATTGGCTTCGGTTGAGGACTGGAGAAACGAAAATGGACTTTCTGCGTCATGTGGAATATATACGAAAGTCTTCTCGTCCGGAAAGCCCGGGATTCCGTGAGGAAATTTAACAAATTGCTCTTCCTCCACCTCGAGTTCACCAAATCTCGTTGACTCTATCTTCATTAGTATTGCCTCCTATAGGGGAGCTCATTCACATGGCTCATAGCGATCTTCAAACTTTGACATCGACTGTCGAGAACTGAATGCTTGGGTATTGAGTAACTCGAATATCGACTTTCCCTGACTGGAAATCTCCTTCGATCTTGCCAGGTTGTACGGTGAAGTTGACTTTTCCAGCTGTTGGATTGAATTGAACTGGGTTCGCTTCATAACGAATGTTTGGCGCCTCAATATGAGCCACTGTAAGACCAGGTGCCTCGGAAATGCAAGAGTTAGCAGCTATATCCGCAAAAGCATTGGAGTTACTCTCAATCCGTGCATACTGGGTGCCTTCTTGGGCAATTCGTGCGATAGCATTCATAGCGCTTTGCCTACCAAGTGCAGCATTATCCCTAGCAAAGTCAGCGTTATTTTTTAGACCGATTGAGTAGCGACTGGGTGTCGAGTCGATCGTCAGTTCCCCCCGGGGCTGATGAATCTCCAACGTCGCCGCCATCGTCTCCACTTGCAGTTTAGCCGGAGTCGATTGCAGGTTCAACTTAGCATTTTGAACATTATAATCCAGCCGAATTGGTTGGGTAGAAATATTAATTTGGAGCATTTGTATCACTCCTTTCGGTTGTGGTGTCCCATCACGACCTAATATTTAGCTTGTGCGATTGGATCAATTACCTAAGCAGCTGAACGGATGTTAACACCATCTGCAAGCAACTACTAACCTAGCCCTGGATGTTTTGCTTAGCAAGGAGGGGTGCCTCAGAATGAGCAGTTACCAAACTTAACGAAGACGAGGACCCCATACTAAGGGCTGAGCACACGATGTGCGCAGCCGCCATTGAGCCAAGGTCGCTTCCCGCCGTCCTTGGCTCCAGCGACACTAGACCATCCTTGGTCGTCGGATGGCGAATCTGGCGGGCACCCTAACCCTAAACCGAAGTCTGAGTTTTAGTTTGGCCTGCGAGATCTGGTTGACCGACTGCTAACAAAACAGCCTCTATCTCATAAAATCCACCAACGAAGGCTGAATAATCTTTGCCCCAACAGATAATGCCGCCTTATACACATTTTGCGAATTCGTAAACTCCGTAATAGTAACAGCAATATCCGCATCCTGAATACCGGAAAGGTTCTGTTGCAGATTCGTTGAAGTATAATCCAATTGTTCTTGGAGTGCTGTCATTCGGTTGGTTCGAGCCCCTAGACCCGAACGAACAGTTATGACATTATCAATATTTTTGTCAACATTTGCTAATCCCTTATTAATACCTGCTAAATCGCCGCTCTTTAAGGCTTCACTTAACTCACTCAAGGTAGTGAATATTCCTCCTGTAGGGGTAGTAGCTGCACCGAACAAGTCTTGTCCCTTTACAGAAATCGGGATGCGCAAATTATTTCCTACTTCGAATTCGACATACTGATCATTTCCCTGAGACACAGTTCCATTCGATGATATTTCTAGTTTTTTATCCGTGGCTGTTCCTGAGAAAATATATTTCGATCCTATTTGGGTATTGGCGAGCATCTTTAGGTGGTCTGAAATTTGATCCACTTCAGCGGCGATGGTGCCTTTATCTTCGGTGGTTACTGTCCCGTTTGCTCCTTGTACCGCAAGCTCCTTTACCCGTTGGAGCATCGAAGTGATTTCTCCGAGAGTGCTGTCAGTTGTATTCATGTATGACAACGCCTCATCCGCATTGCTCTTCCACTGTTCGACACTAGAAATATTGCTCTTCAAACGCATTGCGTTCTGAATTCCCACCGGATCATCTGAGGGGCGATTGATCCGATGACCAGAGGAGATCTGATTTTGCAACTGATCCATTCTTCCCTGGGCCGATTCCAGATTACGTAATAAGTTTTGACTCAACATATTATTTGTCATCCGCATTCAGTGTCACCCCTATCTCGTTACTCCCATACTCATAAGCGTACTTAACATATCGTCCATCATGGTTACCATCCGGGCAGCGGCGGAATAACTTTTCTGAAACTTGATAAGATTAGTCATTTCCTCATCCAGCGATACCCCTGAAAAAGACTCCCGCTGATTGGTAACATTCGTGACCAAGACATCTTCTCCCGCTTTCATCCGATTAGCCTGCTGCACATCAACACCCAGCTGAGCAACTGTGGCTCCATAAAAGTCGCCCAATGAAGTTCCGTAGGCAGTTTTGTCAATGGAGCTAACTTCTGACCACCCCGAGGATAAAGAGGAAATCTTAGTGGCTATACTCCCATCACCAGCTTCTCCAAGCTGTCCAGTTACAATTTTATTTATATTGGCTATTATATCAGCATTCAATTGGATATTGCTTGCTGTTACTTTTGCTTCTAGATCATCGTCAGATAGATCGTCGGTTGGCCCGTCAGTTGGATCGTGAAAAAAATTAGTTCCCTTGTCTAACGGATCTGAAGGGTCTAAAGATTTTTTGTGAAGCTCATTAACTGCCGTAACAATCCCCGCTGCCAATTTATCATATTTCCCCATTAAACCTGTCAAGTAATCATCACGGATTTCTATATTGGCTTGCAACGTACCCATATTCTGACCTAATTTAAACGAAGCCCCTCCCGCCCACTTTACAGACGTGATGCCAGTCTGGTTTTTGTCACCTACTAATTGATTAACCTGGCCATCATTAACCAAGGTTTGAGGTATGGTCTCATCGCCAATATCCACCTTATAACTATTAACCTGTCGGTCCGTAAAATTAGGATCACGGGTTTCGGTCACTCGTACACTTACAATTTTTGATAGTCCATCAACCAAATTATCGCGACTATCACGAAGATCATTGGGATTATCACCGGCTACCTCTGCCCGTTTGATTTGATCATTTAGGTCTTTAATCTGATTGGCATAGACGTTGATTTGGTTTATTTGGACATTCACTTGCGAGTTGAGGTCATTTTGCCTATCACTGATTTGAGTAGAGATAGCGTGGAAACTATCGATAAGGGTTAGCGCCCGTTCCTTGACAACAGAGCGAGCCCCCGAATTCTCCGGGCTTTTTGAGAGGTCACTCCAAGCTACCCAGAACTGGTTCATATCATTACTCAGACTATTATCTGACGGTTCATTAAGAATATCTTCAACCTTCGTAAGGCTATCCTGCTTGGCTGCCCAGTACTGTTGTTTCGAAGTCTCCCCGCGAAACTGACGATCCACAAACGCGTCTCTTGCTCTCGTAATGGTATCTAGGGTTACGCCGGAACCTAAACTTAAATTTCTCCCCGAGTTTGAGATCGTATCTGGCGTCGTTGACGTCAAGTTCCCGATCTGCCTTGTATACCCTTTGGTATTGGAATTGGCAATATTATGTCCCGTAATATTTAAAGCCGCTTGCTGCGAGGACAGCGCTCTGCGTGAAAGTTCTAATCCGGAAAAGGTGGAGCTCATATCTCAAATCCTCCGATCCAAAAGATGAAGTTTTGTTCCTTCATTCTCTTTCTTGCTGGGATGTGTGTAGGTGTTTTTTTCCTGATGTGTCAATATCCCTACGGTAAACTCAACGACTTTCATAGCCTGCTGCAGAAGCTGAGTATTGACCTCATGGATCTCTTGTAACTGTGCAACAACCCTGTCCAGATCAAGACGCACTCCCTCTAAGATGGGGAAATGATTCGCAAGTTCTGCTAAAGTCAGATCTTCCGGTGTCTTCCCAAGATCCCTGCAGATATGTTCGGCCCACTGGAGCCGTTCTTTCTCCAAGCTACTTGCACCCAGTAACAGGGGTTCTTGCCGTGTTGTGATTAAGTCGATTTCTTGGAGATTATTCTTAATTAAGGCTTTTTGTTTTTCTTGTTCCAGACTATTTAATTCCTCATAGATTATGACTTGTCGTTTCAAATTTAAATTTAAATTGTGCAGTACTTCGGACACGAATTTTCCCCCTTGCGTATGGGCTCCTATAAATCAGTCGAAAACAATTTTTCCGCAATTTTATTAGCATCCACTTTAAACTCTCCTCGATCAATCTGTTCGGCAAGAGTCCGTACACGTTCTTCACGCACGGAAGGAATCTCTTTAACTTTCTGAAGTAAGGCCTGATATACTTGCGCTTTGTCAGAGACAGCCACTTTATCTGTTCCAGAAACCGCCGTCTTCTTCTGGGTTTGATTCACGCGATTAGCCGCTTGCACACTCCCAATTGGGGACATGGATGTTCCGTCTATTTTCATATCGCTCACTCCATGATATTTATTCTTACTTTCTTTATCGGACATAACCCCGTAAAACTAAAGCGAAAATTAACTTTTCGCTTTAGCATTTTATATTATGAGAACATTTTTAGCCAAAGCAAGATTTATCGCCGATTACTCCACTTTTGCTGTATACTAAGTTTATCCTAAACAGCTAAAGTTTAGTGCGAGATATGACGATAAATATAAGGATCGTTATTAATAACAAATAGGTTTGAAAGCAAGGAGGTAAGTCGACACCTATATACGTTAGCAAAATATTAATGTATAAGGGCCCGACAACTGCAACATGGATTTATCAACCATACTTGGCCTCGTCTTAGGATTCAGTGCCATGATCATCGGCTATGTTTTGGAAGGAGGAACTGTTAGTTCACTGGGCGGAGAATCGGCAGCCATCATTGTTTTCGGGGGGACCGCCGGAGCCGTCTTAACTAGTTTTCCCCTCTCCGACCTTAAACAGCTTCCTAAATGGCTAAAAATCGCTTTTACCGCCCAGGCCTTTGGCACGGTTGAGGCTTACGAGACACTTGTGCGCTTTGCTGAAAAAGCACGGCGTGAAGGCTTACTCAGTCTCGAGCAAGAACTTGAGTCTGTAACAGATCACTTTACTCGTCAAGGCATGCAACTCGTCATTGACGGCACAGACCCGGAAATAACCCGGGAGATCTTGGAATCAAATATCGCGGTCTTGGAGAAACGGCATAAGGTTGGGATCTCCGTGTTCGAAGCTGCCGGTGGGTACGGTCCGACCATGGGAATTCTCGGGACGGTCATGGGCCTAATCATGGTGTTGGGCAATCTTTCCGACCCGGAAGCGCTTTCCCACTCTATCGCCGCTGCTTTTATTGCCACTTTATATGGAGTCGCCTCCGCAAACCTTATCTATTTCCCCCTTGCTACAAAACTCAAAATGAAAGACAAAGCAGAAATATCAGCTATGGAAATGGTTCTAGACGGAATTCTCTCGATTCAGGCGGGTGAGAATCCCTCTATCTTGAAAGAGAAATTAAAAACCCACCTTGGATCGCTGCTCCCTGACGAGGAAAATAGCAAAGAAGGAGCAGACACATCTGGTAATACAGAGATCAATGAAGGCCGATGAGTAGAAAACGCGAACATGAAGCAGAAAAAGAAAATGGCGAACGTTGGATGCTCACGTATCTGGACCTTATTACCCTGCTTATGATCTTTTTTGTCGTCCTTTATTCAATGAGTGCGCTCGACGCCCAGAAATTTGCCGCTGTTGCTGAATCTCTCAATAATGCACTTGGCGGAGGAACACCCTCAAAAATTGAATTATCTACTAACCCTACCGGGCCCTCTCTAATACAATCTGGGGTCACTCCATCCGATACTAATGTCCCAAGCAGTGGAACGGATGCCACCAATACTGCCGCTACAAATTCCGACTCGAACACTGGTCAAGGAAGTGGCGCTGCAGAAAAGATGAGTATTGACTCGATCAAGGCCAAACTAGATAAATTTGCCGTGGACAATGGTATGCAGTTGACGTTGATAACGACCTCTGAAGAACGCGGACTCGTGGTCAGCATCCAGGAAACTCTGCTTTTCCAAAGTGGCTCAGCCGACATAACCACTGGTGCACGGGATATTCTGTCGAAAATATCCACGATTCTTGCGGCAGCACCCAATCAAATCAAGGTTGAAGGGCATACTGACAATTTACCGATTAATACCGCCAAATTTCCTAGTAATTGGGAACTATCAGTGATTCGTTCAATAAATGTTGTGCATATCTTACAAAATGAGGGGATCTCTCCCAGCCGACTTTCTGCAGCAGGTTATGGAGAGTTCCGACCAATTTACCCCAATAATACTGCCGCCGGTCGCGGGAAAAACCGTCGGATTGATCTGCTAATACTTCGCACTAAATATGACCTAACCGAGCCCAGTAACTTGACTCCTATTTCTGCCCCAACTGTTCCA